>JASEFB010000034.1 GCA_030019325.1 archaeon
ATGAAATCGGAGAAGCTTTTTGAACGTGCTTCAAGATATATGCCCGGTGGGGTCAGTAGCCCGGTGCGTGCATATACGCCATATCCGTTTTTTACGATGCATGCAAAGGGCTCACGAATATATGATGTAGATGGCAGGGAATATATTGATTACTGTTTAGCATATGGACCACTCGTCTTAGGACACAGCAACGAAGAGGTGAAGAATGCAGTGAGAGAACAGCTTGAAAAAGGATGGCTTTATGGCACGCCACACGAGAAGGAGATAGAGCTTGCAAAAAAGATAATAACCCATTATCCTTCAATTGAGATGGTTAGGTATGTTAATACCGGCAGTGAAGCGACAATGGCAGGTATTAGGCTTGCACGAGGGTTTAAGGAACGTGATAAAATCGTAAAAATCGAGGGAGGATTTCATGGAGCACATGATGCCGTCCTAGTCAAAGCAGGCTCAGGGGCTACCACCTTTGGCATTCCGGACTCAAAAGGAATTCCAAAGAATTCCGTGCAAAACACTCTTCAAGTTCCCTTTAATGATGCAGCGGCACTTACCGCACTGCTGGAGAAGAATTCCGGTGAGGTTGCCGGTGTTATCATAGAGCCAGTGATGGGAAATGTTGGACCTATACCGCCGGAGGAAGGTTATTTGAGTGATATAAGGAAGATAACGAGGGAGAACGATGTTTTACTCATCCTTGATGAGGTAATTACCGGGTTCAGACTCGCTTTGGGTGGTGCACAGGAATTTTATGGAGTAGATGCGGATTTGACGATTTTAGGCAAAATTGTAGGTGGAGGTTTTCCTATTGGTGTGCTTGGAGGCAAAAGAGAGATTATGGAGCTTGTAGCCCCCTCGGGAGCGGTATATCAGGCTGGAACTTTTAGCGGCAATCCAGTATCGATTACAGCTGGATTGAAGACGGTAGAAATAATGGAGAGGGAACGGGTGCCACAACGGATAAACAACCTTGGCGAAAGAATGAGGTCCGCTTTACGTGAAATCGTGCGAGATTCTGGAGTTGAAGGTTCTGTTTCCGGAGTGGGCTCGATGTTCAAGGTTTTTTTCAGTGCAGGAGGGATTACAGTAAGGAATTATGCTGACGCTTTAGGATGTGATAAAAACAAATATATGAACTTATTTCATGCCATGCTCTCTTCTGGTATATTTTTGCCGCCTTCTCAGTTCGAAACGAATTTCATCAGTTTTGCGCACACTGATGAAGATATAGAGAGGTCAATAGAGGCGTATAAGGAGAATATTAACGATTCACACGGTTAGCTGATGTCTCCAGGCGGTGGTCGCCCTTCTCGTTCCCAGAACGCTCGCAGATTGCGTACACCATGAACAAAACCGATAATATATTTACTTTCCGAGCCATTTGCTCATTCTTCGTTCAATCTCTTCCTGGTCGAGTATACGTCCTTCTTCTATATCTTCCAGCCCACGCTCAATCTTCTCTCGCACATAGATATGATACTGGATATCCTCGAACGACGAGTCATCCGGGAGCTGCTCGAGCATCTTTCGAACTTCTTCTTTTGCTGTACTCATTCTTTTTTATTGCCCCCTTAAACTATGCACATCTTTAGCTGAAATAATTAATGATATATTTATATATAGGATAAAGATAGTTAAGAGTCTCATCATTGCCATTATTGTGGCAACGATTTGTGGAGTCCTTGCCCGTTTTATATGGAGTCGTCTCAAGAAACAAAGGGAACATTAGGTAAAGAAGCGAGAAGGAAAGAAAAGAGGTGGGTTTGAAATAAATGTTTAAGATCCCGAGTTTAGTGACGGAGTAACTACAAATGATTATCGGTACGAGAGGTAGTAAACTGGCGATTTTGCAAACTGAGAAGGTATGTGAGAGGTTGAGAGATCTTGGATTGAGAGATGAGCTCACGAAAAAAACAGTGAGTAGTTTAGGAGATGTTATTACGAACAGAGCATTATATGACATGCCATCGGAGGGCGTTTTTGTGAAAAAACTTGATATGCTGCTTTTGGCCGGTAAAATAGACATTGCGGTGCATAGCATGAAGGATATACCTTTGGAAAGAGATGAGAAATTAGAGACATCGGCGGTTTTACCTCGTGATTCTCCTTTTGATGTCCTCATCTCACGGTATAGATTGGATGATATGCCGGACGGTGCACAAATAGGGACTTCAAGTGTGAGGAGGAGATTTCAATTTCTGAATTACGCTCGGGAGAAGGGTATAAAAGTGGAGATAAAGGATATCAGAGGTAACGTTGACACGAGGATCAAGAAGTTCAGGAGAGGCGATTATGATGGTGTGATTCTTGCTGAAGCTGGACTTGCGAGGTTGGGTATGGGCATAGCATATGAACGGCTTGATCGCAACCCTTTTGTGCCTTCGCCAGGACAAGGGATAATTGCGGTAGTTGCGAGAAAAGGGTCGGAGGAGAGCGAGATTTTAAAGGAGATAGACGATGCGGAAACGAGAGTGGAGGCTGAAGTGGAGAGAGAGGTATTAAAAGCAATTGGTGGAGGGTGTTCGCTTCCGGTAGGGGTGCATGCTTGTTGTAAAGGAGAAGAGGTGGAATTGACGGTCTATATCGCCCCTTCTGCTGAAACATACATTTTACAAAAAGTTGTTCTTTCCAGAGATTACTATTTGGAAGAGGCAAGAGATTTTATCTCAAAATTATTTTGATTAGCATTCGCTTTTCGTTCTATCTCAGAGGAGATTATGCCCCCCTTCGCCTCCATTTTGTTTTATGGGTCGTAGAGGTACGATATAGAGTTTCCCGTCGTTATAGTGCACATTTGCCTCCACGCCATAAACCCGTTTGATATTATCTCAATGCGCCTACCACTATTTTTGGTCTCTTATTCATATTCATCACCTTTTATCTCTTATCTCGATGCCCCCTCGCTTTCGCTCTTCTCACATATGCTACTGCAATGAGCACCGCTAACGAACTTATAAGTTCAAACCCGGGTATTTGTGTTCCTGTCTCTTCTTCGGCTGCGGATATAGGTGGCGAGGATGAAGAGGGCATAACCGTCGCAATTGGAGTTGCTGTGGATGCCGGTATGGAAGCTTGTCCTTGAATAGTTATCACTCCTTCATCTGAACATCTATCGGGAATGTTAACACCGACTTTCCATCTTCCAACGGATAATGTATTCGTATCAAATTCTGCTGTTATCCTCCCGTTGTTCACTTTAACCGTCTTAATCTCTTTATCTCCACTTCCCTCTTTTTCCATACTTATCCACGCCATAGTACCTTCTTTCACATTGGTCGTTGCAATAATCGTTAGACTTTCACCAAACGTGGCATCTTCCAGTGCGAGTTTTACCTCCGGGTTAACGACCTTAAACTCTTTCTTCATAAAAATGTCATCACTGCCAGCTTTTTCAATCGCATCTTCAACTATCGCAATCCTCAGATCCAATGTCTTCGGTTCATCACCGATCACCCATTTTCCATCGTATGCCGATATCGCATCTGTCACACCATCCCTTCCTTCATGGAGCACAATAACGGTGTACACGCCTACATCTGGTTTGATCAGCTTCGCTTTATAGCTGTTATCCCGGACTGCCGTGGCAATTGCCACTCCTTCATACGGAAATATCACTTCTCCTTTGCCATTCAACACCAATAAATATAGCTTATCAGTTCCGCTCGCAGTTCCTTTTATCAACACATCGTCACCCTCTGCTATAACAGCCGGTAAATCTAAGGTGAGCACCTTTGACTCAATCAACGTAAATTCTGCATCCGCGTCAGCACCGTTTCTCAGCTTCCAGTCTTCTGATACCTCCTCGCCACTGCCAAATTCAATTGGTGCAGCAATGAATACCTCGATCTTCTTCGTCCCCTCCATCTCCCCAACTGTTTTGTACTCAGATTCAAATTTCCCCCGCGTTATCTTTGCCTTTTCCACATACTTACCATCGATCACTATCACCGCATAGCTGCCATAATTTGATTTTCCAGAGATCTTTACGGGATCTCCTATCATTACGGTATCACTCGATAACTCTATTGATACCTCTCCTTCAACGAGTTCAATATACCTCGAAGCCACTTCATCCTCCAAACCTTTAAATTCCCCATCCCCATCCACGTCAACCTCTATTCTTATATTGTGCTTTCCCACATGAACGCCCGATGTATCCCACCTGAACCTCTTCTCACCTTCTTTGTTTAAGGTGACATTCTCCTTAGGAACACCATCTATGTACAGTCTCACATCCTTTCCTGAAAATGCGCTCTTTACGGTGATCTCCGCGATCTCCCCCTTTATAACGGTATCACTTGTATCGATCTCCAACTCCCTTGCTTTAATCTCAAAATTTAGCTTCTTCTCAACCCCGGTTGCAAAATCCTCCAGTGTTATCGTGTATCTCCCCTCTTCAACGTCTAAACCTGACATATTCAGCACTATAGTTCCATCTTGTATATCAACGCCGGAAATATCTTCGGAAATATTCCAAAATTTCGTTTCTTCATTGTACTCTATCGGTATCTCGTAAATATCCGTACCGTTAATGTCTCGTATTGAATGCCCCTGGGATTCGATAGTAAACTTCATAAAGCCCGCTTCTTTGTTGTTTGACGCTATGCGTAGGATCAAAGAACCTTTCCTGTATGTTTTATCTGTGGGTTCTAAATCCAATCTGAAGGTATGGGTATCAAGTGTGAGCCAACCTTGATAATCAATTGCGGAAATGTAAATGTTTGTTTTATCTTCGTAGCTTTCCTTACTGGCAACGTAAATATCTCTACTTTCTCTGTCGATTATTAGCCATTCATACTTGGCTTTTCTTTCAATGGTAGTGTTCTCGGAAAGTAAATAACCTTTTTCTTTCAGTCTATCCTTCAACTCCCCGGGAATAGTGCCGTTATTCAAATCTCCTTCTACTTTTTTATCTATGCTAAACAAATACGCCATATTCTCAAAATATACTCCATTTCTATTTGTGTCATTTGAGAACCGATAATATCCCTCATATTTCCCCTCTGTATCCCATTCGGTAGAAATAAAAGAAGTTTTGAAATTGCTTGAAGAAACACCAGTGGAAGTGAATATGCCATCGATTCGTATCTCGGTCATTTCATAACCCGTGCTGTTTTTGAAGCTTATCTTTTCCCCTTTATAAACAACAAATATCGGATTTCCTGCCTCTATTTCGTCTTTTATAAATTTGTTGGTGCCGGGGCTCTCGCTATCGCATGTTATCACCCCACCTGTCTTTGTATATGTTCGATCTGTCGTTGATGCAGATACTGTTGAAACGAGGATTAACAGCAATGCGACTAAAAACAAAGCTAGAAAGACTTTTGCTCTCATTTCCTCCCCCTCCTTATGAGATATACGGCTAAAATGAGAAACCCAGCAACTGCAACTGCTGCTTCAAAGCCAGATGGGGTCGGTGTACGAGGAGAAGATGTTGAGGCTGATGTTTCAGGTGTTTGTGTAGTGGTTACGGATACAGAGGGTATTGGTGTAGCAGCCACAGGGGTTGGCATGACAGTAGAAGGGAGCGCTGGTGTCGGTGTAATAACAGTACCAGGTTTCTCTTCTCCCTCTTTATACCTCAAAATCAAAAATGCACCACTTGGTACCAAATAATCTCCATCGTCCACGATCTTCACCGTATTATCTTTCGCTACTACGTAACCGGTAACATCCCTTTCATCAATGGCAAGCTCATCATACGGGTCTCCAGCATACACACGATCCCAAATCCTTTCATTAAACACAAGTGTGTTTTCACCCTTATCACCGCCGGGAACGATCGTCAACAATGTCGCACTCTTTAGGTTATCAATAGCTCGATCAATTTTCCCACCAAACTTGGCGGTTGTGACAGCGTCTTCAGCATGCTCAATATTTTTCATATCCAGCATGTCACAGCCCTCATTTATCCAATATTCAAGCTCTTCCCCTTTTTCATCTTCACAAATCAACAAAAGAACGAGTCCTACCATCGAAAAGCTCTTGGATTCTGTTGCACTATTCTCAACCTCGACGGTGTATACCCTCCTTCCCCATATATAATCAGTAACATCATAGCAATACGTTCCACTTGGATAGTCATAATCCCCGGAACCTTTTCTATCCCTATATTCTCTATCCACCGTTACTTCATTTCCATCGAAGGTAACCTCCATATCAGGATATACCCCCTCTTCTCCCGCATGGCTCCCGGTCCAGTATGCATACAATCTCGCAATCTTTACTCTCGAGCTTTCTGAAATATCGAGATCAAAAGAGACCAGATACATATCCCCGGGGGCTATATCGCCCATATATTCGCTATCTCCAATCGTATATCTCCAATCTCCACGGATCTTTTCATGGGTATAGGTTGTTAATGGGTGATCCCCCGTGTAATCCGCACATACTGGGATGACAACCGCCATTCCGAATGTCAATGCTACTGTACACATAACTACAACTATGCTCCTCATCACCACAAAACCAAATTTTTTCATCTTCTTCTTACCCCCTTTTCGCTCCCTCATGATTTAAGCAAAAAGGCTTTGCAATCATCAATTTTTTCCTGAAAAATATAAGTCTGAACTCTTTATAAAAATAGCGGGGGAAAGCCGGTGTAATAATCGGGTAAGGAACGTTAGCTAAGAGAACATTAATGAGCGAACCCTCTGTTCGAGTACTTTTTCAGGTCGCGGTTTTAATAGTCTACCTCAACGCTTCTAAAAAAGTAAGTGCTTAAACCGATCATAAAGGTACAAAAACCCACCAAAACGAACAGATCTAGGGTTAAAGAGAAATGTGCCATCCCAATTAGGCTATATCGTAGTCCATCAACACCGTATGTTAAAGGATTGAGGTAGGTCAAATATTTTAGCCAGAGAGGCAATCGCTCTAATGGAAATAACGCGGAGGATAAGATAAAAATAGGAAATGTGAAAAGACTCACAATTAAATGAAAACCCTGCATGTCATTTATCAGTGATGCGAATATCAGTCCCAAACAAACAAATGAAGTAGCAATTAGAATCATGCAGAGTACAGAAGACAAAAATCCTAAAACCCCTTTTATCTTGAACCCGATACCTACTGCGATTAACAATATAAAAAATCCTTGTAGTAGCGCCGTAGTCATTCCTCCAAGTGTTTTACCTAAGACAATGGAAACCCTGCTAACAGGTGTAACCATTATCTCTTTCAAGAATCCAAATTGTCTATCCCAGATGACGGATAACCCGCTGGTAATTGAATTGAAAAGCAAAACCATTCCAATAATGCCAGGTGCAAGAAAAGCTATATAAGTGATTCCTGGTGGCATATTGGAGAATTTAAAAGCAGCGTCAAATCCCATTCCTAAAAACAGAAGAAAAAAGAGCGGCATACCCAATGACCCAATGAGTCTGCTTTGTTTAATCTTTTGATGTACTCCCAAACGCGCCGCCGTGTCTGAGCATCTAAACCCAAAGTTGGCTCATCCAGAAAAAGGACCTGGGGATAGTGCATTAGTCCGCGAGCAATTTCTAATCTCCGCTGCATCCCACCGGAATAAAATTTGACGAAAACATCCGCTCTATCTTTTAGCTCAACCAAATCTAAGACTTCATTGATTCTCCTTTCCCGCTCCTCTTTGTTTAAACCATACATTCTCGCGTGAAAATCCAGATTCTCTCTACCTGTTAATTCCGTGTCTAAACTGGGGTCTTGAAAGACAATGCCTATAGATCTTCTCACTGCAGCCGGATCCTTTAGAATATTGTGGTGCCACACTGCTGCGAAACCCGAGGTGGGCTGAAGCAAAGTGGCCAGCATTTTGATTATTGTCGTTTTACCCGCGCCATTCGGACCAAGTAAACCAAATATTTCGCCCTTTTCGATGTTAAGATCGATACTACTAACCGCGGTAAAATCATCAAACTTCTTGCTGAGTTTCTCGATTTGTATTGCGTATTCCATTTGTTTCGAGAGAGGTTATAGTTCTAAGATGTCACCGTGACATGCTCTTAGCTGCTCTATACGATCTTCTATTTATGTTCCTTTCCAATTTTATTTTACAGGTCTTATAGGCACGATATAGGGTCTTCCGTTGTTATTATTCACCGTAGCTTCCACACCATAAACTTGTTTTATGTTATCCGGTGTGAGGACAGAATCAGGATTACCTGCAGCAAAAATCTTACCGCTGTTCATCATTATAATCCTATCAGCATATCTCGACGCTAAATTAAGGTCATGGATAGCCATGATCGCCGAGATCCCCTTCTCCCTCACGATGTTTTTTATAATGTCCATTACTTCAAGCTGGTGTTTGATATCAAGGTTAGATGTGGGCTCGTCAAGCAAAAGCACATCAGGGTCCTGTGCGAGTGCCCTCGCGATAAACACTTTCTGGAGTTGGCCACCACTGAGCTCGTCAATGTCACGCATGGCAAGGTCTTCGATATGCAGCATGTGGAGTGTCTCTAAGACCTTATCAATATCTTTTTCACTGGCTCGCCAGCCGAGATGAGGGCGTCTACCCATGAGAACCGCGTCGAAGACGGTAGCAGGGAAGACCCGGGAAGTACTCTGCGGGATGTAGCCCATTTTTTTGGCAAGTTCCATGAGACGCAGCTCTTTTATATCCCGCTCATCGAGCAGTATGATTCCGCGCTGAGGCTTTAAGATCCTGTCAATACATCTGATCAGCGTAGATTTTCCAGCTCCATTTGGCCCCACCACGCTTAACATCTCGGATGCGGCAAGCTCTATGCATACCTCCTTGAGTATGGGCACACTTGCATAGCTGAACTCAATATCCTGTACTTTCAGTTTCATCATTTTTATCTTAGTTCACCTACCAGTACTCCCTCCTCCTTCTCATTATCAGGTAAAGGAACAAAGGACCGCCCAGGCAGGATGTTACTACTCCTACCGGTAGAATAACGGGTGCTATGATTCTTCTTGCAATGGTGTCACAGCCGAGTAAAAGAGCACCGCCAACGAGACCAGAAGCAGGGATTAAAAACCTGTTATCTCCTCCTATAACCATACGGCTCATGTGAGGTGCAACCAAACAGATAAATCCAATGGTCCCGGTGAAGCATATGATAGAAGCGGTTAGGAAAGAGGAAACTGTCATTATGAAGATCCTGCTTCGCTCCACATTTATGCCAAGGCTCTTTGCAGTCTCGTCTCCTGCACCCATCGCATTTACGTCCCATGCCTTCCACATAAGAGGGAAGAAGCAGCCTACAAGAACAATAGACACAGGGAGTAGAGCATCCCACGAAGCCCTTCCGAGGTCCCCAACCATCCAGAAATAAGCAGCCTTCATCGCATCTGCTTCTGAAAAATACATTAATAGCGTTGTTGCCGCACTGAAGATATACATCATTGCAATACCTGCGAGGATCATAGTTTCAGGCGTTGCTCTCCTGAAACGTGTCAATCCGACAATAATAAAAGTAGGGATCAATGAGAAGATGAATGCATTTCCTATTATTAAATATTCACCGCCGACAATACCTTTGCTCAAAAGAATGGCGATAGCAGCGCCAAATCCAGCGCCTGAAGCGATGCCTAAGGTAAATGGACTGGCAAGCGGGTTTCTTAATATACCCTGCGTCATCGCGCCTGCGATCGCGAGTCCTACGCCAGCTAAAATGCCCAGTATGATGCGTGGTAATCTCAAGTTCCAGACGACAATCTCTTTGGTCGTTTCTGGATTGTGAAATATACCACGCCAGATTATTGAGTATACCTCAGTGACCGTAATGGGATACGAGCCAAGCGTTGTGGATATACCTGCGATGATAAAAATTAAGATGAGGGAAGAAAAAATAAAAACGAATTTTCTTCCGATAAATCTTTTATATTCCTCTCTTATCTCTGATCTCTTTGTTCTCGTTTCAGATAGGGTTTCTGTACGCGAGTTCATTTCATCCCAAAACAGCCTGCAAATCATTCAATAAGCTTCGCTCTCGCTCCTGAATAACAATATCATGCACTGCCTGCGGTGTTAAATCAGCGATGGGATAATATCTTCCCCCTGAATAGCTCGCTATCTCTCTGCAATATCCAAGCTGCAGCTGTAGAAATGAGTTTTTAACTACCTCAGTATCAATCACAATCACCTGTATACCCTTAGCTCGTGCCTGCTCCGCGAGTGCTAACAGCTCCATTCTAATATCTGTGGTTCCTCTCGAAACATTTGCACGACCGTCGGATATTAACACCAGCACGGGTATCGCTCCCTCATCCTTCTTCTTCTCTATCATCAGAAGATTCAGTCCTCTTTCCAGACCTGCTGAGAGAGGTGTTCTTCCGCCCGTGGGGAGTTCCTTCAAGCTTTTGTATGCTAAATCTACGCTTGAACAGAGAGGAAGCAAAACGTCTGCCTGGTTACCTCTAAACGCAACCATTCCAACCTTGTCTCTCTGTTGGTACGAATCGAGTAATAATGAGAGAGCAGCTCCTTTTGCACTCTCCATTCTTCGATTCGCACCCATCGAACCCGAGGCATCCACAACAAACATCGTTGCTGTTGATACCTTTCCTACGCGGATCTTCTCTCGAATATCCGACGATTTTATAACGACTGCTGTGGGGCTCCGCCCCACGACCCCGCAAGCCCTGTAAGGGCTTAAATCAGAATCACCCCTTCTCTTTTTTTGATAAGGTGCCGCTGCACGTATCGTAGCATCAAGCGCAACATCCTTTATTTCTCCTTTCGGGATTCCATAGCGCACATACTTCCCATCATTGCGAAGAGAGAGTGTGGGAATCCTCCTTCCGGATATCTTCCTGCGATATCTTCTATCTTTCTTTTGTTTTTGCCTTACTACTCTTATATCAATCGGATCGCCTATGTCAAGAACAAATTCCTTCTGTGGTTCTTTGTCTTTCCCAGTATCATTGTTAGCATCTCCACTGTTCGGATTTGATGGCCTCTGTGGTTCGTTTCTATGTTCGTGTTCTTTCCCCTGCTGGTGCTTATTCTCTTGTTTCTCATCTTTATGCTCCTTTTTGGTGTCTGACATCATCTCATCGAATTCTTTGGTATCCAAATGTGGCGGTTCAAAGGGCTTTCTGCGCATCCTATGCGGAAGTGCTAATTCCATCGCCTCTTTTGTGTCTTCAAAAGTAACTTTTTTCCTACCCTCAAAAGCAGCAATCGCTTTTGCAGTTCTATCTATAACGATCTCTGCTCTATGTGTCCTTACGCCGAGTTTAATACAGGTATCAGCAGTTATTTCCAGTAAATCATCGCTAATCTCCACCTCATTAACTATTTTTTTCGCATGCTCAATTTTCTCTCTCAACTCTTTTTGTTTTTCCTCGAATCGTTCTTTGAATTCGGCAGGATTTTTTTCAAAACTTCCTACAAGCTTCACTATTTCTACTCTTTTCGCTGCATCATCTATACTTTCTACACTCGCTTGGAGCCCAAATCTATCCAGAAGTTGAGGTCTGAGCTCTCCTTCCTCAGGGTTCATCGTTCCCACCAGGATGAATTTAGAGGGATGAGAAACCGAGACACCTTCTCGCTCAACAACGTTTATTGACATCGCAGCCGAATCTAAAATGACATCGGCAACGTGGTCATCAAGAAGATTTACCTCGTCAATATAGAGAATGCCTCTATTTGCAGCAGCCAATATTCCTGGCTCCAGCGCCTTTATTCCTTCTTTTATTGCCTTTTCAACATCTATTGAACCCACGACCCTGTCCTCAGTTGCACCTAATGGGAGGTCTACGACCCACATCCTTCGCTTCGCCACTCCCAGCTTTTCACCATTTGTTTTTTTAGCGTAGCACAGGTCGCACATCTCCCTCCCGTCATAAGGATTGCAATTGAATGGACACCCATTAACCACTTCAATCTCCGGTAGCAGTTCTGCAAGTGCCCGAACAGCAGTGGACTTCGCAGTTCCTTTCTCACCTCGAATGAGCACTCCGCCTATACGTGGGTTAATAGCATTCAAAATAAGCGCTTTCTTCATCCTCTCCTGCCCAACGATCGCGGTAAAAGGCAATATTTCCCTTCTAATGTGATGCGTCATTGCTCTTCTCCCTTCTCTTTATCTCCTCCTTCGTTTTTAACTATTTAAGATAATATAATAACATTTAGATACTATATAATTTTTTCGATATTTTTGTATCTCCTAAAAAATTATAATGTATCGTTTTTTATTAAAAAATATTTTTTCTTAAAACTTTCAGATTACCAGTAATACTATTATGAATGACACATGTATGACAAGCGTTGCTGCAGCATTTACCGCAACCGTCCTGCTTCCCAACTTAGGACCAAACAGCGACACGTGCAAGGGCAATGAATGTTTGACAAATCTCGTTGAGAATGATACCACAGTGCCTAATAATAAGGCGATTAGCACCCCTTTTCTCGTTATTAGCCCTTTATCCAGAAGGCTGCCTGCCAGGATTAACCCAGAATAAGTGTTCACAATCTCCGTTGCACTGATTAGAACGACCTCGCTTTCCAATCCCAAAATATTTGTGAGGGGTTCAAAAATTGTAGAAAATGAGTCGAACAAGTTCAGTTCCATCGCCACAGATACCAGAAACAGGGTGATGAACATCGTGGGCACAATCCGTTTGAGCATCTTGTAGGTGCTCTTAGCACTTTTATTCAATGCGTGTTTTTTATCTTCAGTTGGAGCATTGTCATGGGTGGCGGATAACAGGGATGGAAAGCTTTTCACATCTTTTAGCCATAACCTCGCAAGGAGTATTCCAAAACACGTTTTCAAGAATCCCGCAAATCCTACCAGGCACACGTAGATTGCTCCGGTAGTTAACCCGAGAATTGGTATCACCACGGGTATGAAAAACGTGGATAAGTGGGAGAGGATGCTTGGAAACGAACTGATTACCGTGGTTGCGATAACTTCTCGTTCGGAGATCATTTTCTCGTTCAGTCCATCAGATAGCATGGAATAACCGGCAGTAGTGCTAAATGTGCACGTTACCACCGAGAGAGCAGATATCGTGCTGATATTCGCTTTACTGGAAAGGGGTTTGATTAACCTGTCAAATTTCCTCATCAGCCCGATGTTAACAGCGAAACTCGTCACAAAGAGACCTATGGCAATGACTGGAACAATTTTTGTCACCCAATAAAGGGCATATATCAGAGAAGTGTGGATAATATAGCTAATCATTTTTCTGACATAATAGATAGGGTTTTGATTGGGGTTGTGACCTTAGAATCCTTAGGATTTGCGGTAGACCCCGCAACAGGAACCCTGAAGGAAAGACCTCTGCTCTTATATTGATTAATTCTTGTATTCCTCTTCATTCTCACTGCTCTCTGCTTTCATCTAAACGACTTTTTCACCCTTTTTTAAAGGGTTTCACATCGATCGCCCCTCCTTGAAAATCTCCTTTCGCTTCGCCCATCTTCTCTTCTATCCACCCTTCCATCTCAAGGTATGCGCTCTTCAACCCTTCTATCACTTCTTCGTCTGCATTCCATAATCCTCGCTCATAAGCTTCCAACAGCCTCCTTCCAATCTCCTCAAGCGCCCATGGATTATTCTCCTCAAAGAACTTCCTCATTTCGTTATCTAAAACGAACGTCCTCGCAATGTCATCAAATATCCAGTCATCTACCTCCTGCGTCGTCGCTTCCCAACCGTAAACTCTTCCTATTCGTTTTGATATGTCCCCTGCACCCCTGTATCCATGACGCTTCATCCCTTCTACCCACTTTGGATTCAGCAACTTCGACCGAACAATTCTTCTCACCTCGTCTGCAAGGCTTCTTACCTCTATCTTATCCTGGTCTCTCGTATCACCATAATATGCTGAAACCTCGTGTCCAGAGAGCTCTCGTGCAGCAGTTGTGAGTCCACCGTGCGTTCCAAAGTAGCAACAACAGCCGCACAGGTCATATTCATCGGTAACCGTCTTATTGAAAGTCAAATCAACGGTTTTAAGCTGTGATACAAAACTATCATGTGCTTCAATACCAAAATTATTTTTCCCGTAGGCATATCCGTTCCAATGCACGAAGACATCCGATAAATCCTTCTCCTCTTTCCATGCCGATGCATATACCGCCAAATTCACACCATTCCCATACGTGCCAGGCTTACTTGCGAATATACGTGCATATTTCCCATCTTCTTTCCTATTTTCATCACCCATATTATCCAATGTCAATACATGCTTTCTCAAATGGTTCTTTTCTATAGGCTCATCAAGCATTGCGACCTCCTGTATCGCCTCGTCTAAGAGTTCGATGCAATTGTAAAAGCAATCTCTCGTAATCCCACTCACTCTTACGGTTACGTCTATTCTCGGGCGACCAAGCTCTTCCAAAGGAATTATCCGGTATCCTTTTACCCTCCCATCCTTCCAGACAGGCTCCACACCGATTAAATACAATATCTGTGCTAATTGCTCTCCATCTGCCCACATGACGTCGGATGCCATCCAGTACATTGCGATGTTCTCAGGAAGCTTTCCGTTCTCCTCCTCGTATTTCCTTATCACACCATCCGCAAGTCGCTTCCCAATCTCCCACGCACCTCTTGTAGGAATCTTGAACGGGTCGAGGGAATAGAAGTTCCTGCCAGTTGGAAGTATCTCAGGCTTACCCCTTGTGATGAGCCCAGAAGGACCTGGCTCGATATACCCTGCATCAAAGCCGTGGAACAAACTTTCCAGCTCATCTGATGCTTCTATCCTTGCAGAAATATCCATTACCTTCTCCCAGATCAAATAGAGCTTATCTACATTTTCTCTCTTCAATCTATCTCCTAATATCCTCTTTGCAGCTTCCAAAGGTTCTTCTTCAGATAAGAAAGCGGAAATAAACTCCTTTGCAATACTATCCACCTCAGTTAAAAACTTGCTTTCCGCATCTGACGGCTGAATATCGAGCCCCATAAGCACAAAAATCAATTTCCTCAGCTCTGAATCGTATCTCAGTATCGAGTTGATGAACTCAACTTTTTTATCGCTTCTTGGAACTTCACCGAAGATATGCATCCCATCAGGAATCTGCGTGTTGTATATGCGCGTGATAGCCTCATGTGCAAGTTCTATTATCTTCTCAAAGGAATACTTATTCTCGATTTTATCAAGCTTTATCTCCTCTGATAGTTTCGTTTTCCTTATCAAATCAATAATAATGTGCTCCAGGGCATGTGCTCTTGCCTTGTCCGATGTTTTTGTCCTGTTATATTCTGCAATCTGGTCTTCAAGCTCCTTCAACTCGCCATACAAGCCACTTTCGGTCATAACGGTTTGCATGTGGTCTACGAGCACTGCATAACTCCTTCTCTTTGCGATTGTCCCTTCTGATGGATTATCAGAGTTATATATGTATAGGTGAGGCAGATTTCCGATAGCAATGTCTGGATAGCAGCTTTCAGAAAGTGCAACAGATTTGCCGGGCAAAAATTCCAGGTTGCCATGCGTTCCTACATGAACGATTACATCAGCATCGAAACTGCTCTCTAAATACTGATAGGTTGCGAGGTATTGATGAGGAGGAGGCACCTCAGGGTCGTGTAAAATTTTGCAGACCTGCCCATCGCATCGTGAACCTGCACAACCACGCTTCGGCTGTACGCATACCACTGCATTTCCATATCGAACGCCTGTTATTACGATTTTACCATTATAAACCATTGCTGCTGGAACGCCGTCCATCGGTTCACCAGGCGGATTGCCCCAAGCTTCACATGTCCGTTCCTTCACTCTTTGGTCAAGGGTATCAAACCACTTTTCATAATCCTCCTTGCTTATTAGCGCAAGTGCACCACCCTTGCTGACGATCTCGTCAACAGTTGTCCATCTGAACTCAGAAATTGCTTTGCGATTCATAATGTTCTCGATGAGTTCTTTTCCGTTTTCTGGAGGACAAACCGAATATCCGGCATCTTTCATCTTTTTTAATATCCTCGCTACGCTCTCCAGAGTATCAAGATGCGAGCCGCTTCCCACGGTTGCTTCAACGCTTGCACAGGGATTGTTGTGGAGGATGAATGCAACTCTTCGTTCGGACTTTGGTTTATCTTTCAGCTCTATCCATTTTTTCACCCTATTCACAATCTTTTTCACCCTATCTTCTATCTGCGTATGTCGCTCAAATTCATCATCGCTCTCTCTTCTTAAAACTCCTATAATTATCGGTTCGATTACGCCCTCAAATTCCGGCATCGCAACACTCCAGCCAACTTCCAGGCTGCTCAACCCTTGATTACCTTTTCTCCATTCTTCTTCTGTCGTGTGGTATGCCATCAGTGGGTGGAATACTGGTACATCGAGTTCTTTCAGTGCATTGACCGATCCAGACTCACCTCCAGCATTAAATACCGATTGAAGGTTTACGAGTGCATCAATCCTGTTCATGAAGAATGCTTCAATGACTTCACTGCTCGATTTAGCACCTAATTCTTTATCACCCATTCCATAGCAGAAGGCTGGAATCACATCAAACTCGTTTTCCAATTCACGGATTAAAGCATTCACGATCTTAAGGTCTCTGTTTGCCCAATATGTTCGAAAGAAGAGAATGCCAATCTTGTGTTTGTGCGCAGGTTTATACCACGCGAAATATTCTTCTACGGTCTCGAAAGCAGTTTCGGCATCTGGATGATATATCCCCTGCCACATCGTCTCCTTTGGATTCTCGTATTTATAATCCAGACCTAAGACCTCTTTTCCGATGTATTTCAGCATGTTCTTCGTGTTATCCAACCCTCCATATACATGGTAGGCATTGACCGCTGCAACAACCTCCAAAGGGACGTTTGAAAGTAACCAGAAGGTTGTATCATGCCCGAACGAGATTGTTGGCACATCTTTTCTCAGGCTTTCGATTAGCTCGTCCCAATGTTCCTCATTTGATGGATGTAGGAGGATGACGTCCGCCCGCTCAAAAGATTTTATGCACTCCTTTCGCTTCTTCTCTTCTTCCATGTCATGGTCAGGCCACGCGTTTAACTCTATTCCGAGCTCCTTGCATGCGTTGATGAGCAATGCCATGTCACTTCCCCATATTACGGCTGTTACCTTCATTTTTCGTACCTTACTTCCTCATTTTATCTTAACTCTCTTTATAAAAGTATTATCTTTTAAACCTTATCTCTTTTATGATAGTAAAAAATAGATCATAATTATTATAAATAGTGTCGTGCCAATGAAGATGGAGAGCTCGATAGTAACCAGTTTTGAGGCAAACTTGACGCCATAGATGGAAGTGAAGATCGGGAAGATGTTCTTCGGGAAATCCATTATCGAAACGAAGAGGAGCAAGCCAATGAATAGAGTGAGGAGAACCTCCTTAGAAGTAAACAACCCGTTTCTGAACATCTCTCCTGCCATGACCATACCTGCCGAAGGGCTTGCAATCTGCATGCTGATGACAATAATGGATTGAGGAGAAAGCCCGACTTGGTGTAAAACAGGAGCGATATGCTTCTCCAATGCTTCAAAAGCACCAAGATGCATCAATATCATTAAGACGATAATAGTTATCCCCAACCTCAGGGATACCTTTTTCAATAGTTTTAGAGCATCTGCGAAGGATTTCTTTATTGCTTCTTTCTTTGATTTGTGGGGCTCTGCCCCACGACCCCGCAAGCCCTGTAAGGGCTTATTTGTCACTTCTCCATTCAATTTATTTTCAAAGTTTGCATTCACTCGTTCCCCTTCGTTGACCACCCTCAGTCTTCCATAGAAAAATCCTATCATCACTGTTACGATAGCCCCGATAAAAGAGAAGGCGATATACTTCGCGGCAAGCATGAATCCAAGTGCAGGCACTGCTATGGGCAGGTAATACTGGAATAGGGTTCTCGTTCGCATTGCAGCAGAGGATATGAGCACAGCGGTTATCGCTTCTTCTTCATTCACCAGCTTCTTATTTAAGAAAGATGCTAACGTTGCATGTGCGGCTGTTGCAT
>JASEFB010000035.1 GCA_030019325.1 archaeon
ACCCACAATTACCTCTGCAAGCGCATTGGAACCGCCAGTTATCGCCTCTATCCTGTACCATTTTGGCAGGCATGGCACTCGGATTTTACCTGCTGACGTGGGTAGGCGGACTTTTTTTCGCCATCATCTTTATCCTCTTCGGAGTTCTGCAATACACCCTAAACGGACTTCGGGGTGAGCCAAATGAGTATATATGTATTACCCTCACTCCGCTCTTTTTTATTCCTCTGCTAATGGTTCTTCCCTTCTTCGGGCCCTCGTATCCTTATTATAACATACAGCAGGTAGGATCACTAAGCGTGGGCGTCATCACGTTTTCCATTCCTCTTATGTATCGGTATCTAATCAATAAATTTGGTTATAGGTATGGCTTAGTTAGGGAAAGGATAGCAAAAGCCGAGTCGACGAAGCCGGAGAGGATTAGAACCGGTGAATATACTTGTCCGATATGTGGTAAGAAATCAAGGGGCGTTGGCATCGTCGAACACATAAAAACAAAGCACCGAGCTGGTATTGAGAAAAAAAGCGAGCTCGTAAAAATAAGACAATTTTTTGATGAAAATCCTGAGCTAAGCGTGGGGTTAAAGAAACTAGGAATTGGCTCCATCCACGGTGGTTCTCCTTTAGAAAAAATGTCTAAATACGATTTTCTATTGCCTGTTTTTACTATAGCTGTTCTTTTCGTCATCTCTATTCTCTTTTTCCCATCAATAATAGGTGGTTTTTTTGGTACGTTAACACCTAGCGGGACGGCATTGACCATAGCGGAGGTTCATCCGATGGAAATCGGAAGGGCGTGGGAATGGTTCACAATTTCCTTCTACATCGCGCTTTTCGCAATGGTGATACTTGCACTGGATCTAGTGCTGAGAAATAGGCCTGAAGAGGTTCTAATATTGGTCTGGAGCATAATCATGTTTATTACCGTTGGAGGGTTGGGGGTTTTCAGAATAGAAGGTATAGGACAGAACAGGTTTGCTTATTATTATACGGTAAATGCCGCAATACTCTCGGGCCTGTTTTTTATGAAGGCATTTGAGTTTTTAACCGGTGGTGAGGAGAGAGAGGAGAGAAGAGAATCAACAGTTGGCACTCGTTTCGAGAAAAGAAAAGGAGGGAAAGGAAGAGAGAAAAGAAGTGAAGGAGTTATTTCATCCGATATACGTCTTATCATCTTCGTTTTTGCTATAATGATTATGTTTGTTATAGGCATACTCAAGGTGGGTATCGAATCCATCATCCCGCTGGCAGCTATCGTAGCGATTTTATTCTTATGGACGCATGCATCAAACATGAAAAAGAGTATAGAAGGCCCGCTTAGAAAAACGCTTGCCGTTATACTCATCGTTTTTATCGTATTCTATCCTTTTCCGTTAAATGCCGTAGCAAAACCTTTTCCTTCTCCTTCTAACCTTCCACTAAGCGCAGCATACTCTATAAATACTGCAAGGGGGGGTATTGGTGCGGAAGAGAACTGGTATGAAGCATTAAGATGGATGCGGAACAACACGCCGGAGCCCGGTGTTGACTACTATGGCGTATATGAAGAACCCTATTTGAACGAGAAAACAGGTGTGAGAGAAGATTATAAGTACCCCCCTTCGGCTTACGGCGTGATGAGCTGGTGGGACTATGGGCATATAATTACGTGGATCGCGCATCGTATCCCGAATGCAAATCCGTTCCAGGCAGGAGCACTCGAAGCCGCTAAATACCTGATTGAAACAAATGAAAGTAGGGCGAACGAAATGTTAAAAGAGCTTAGAACCAGATATGTAATTACCGACTTCCCAATGGTTGATTTCATGAGTGCCCCTGCCTGGCCCAGTAATCCAAAATATGTCATGCCAACGTGGGCTGAAAAGAATCCAAATCCCTGGTTTACAATGGAGGTAAGACTTCATTTCTTTGACGGATTAGAAACAGCGATTCCTGGAGGTATAGCTCCTCATTTAAAGCACTATCGCCTCGTTCATGAATCTCCAACATATTACCTCCCTTTCATAGTTATCGACTCAGAAACAAATAGAGAACTTTATTGGTGGACATATATTGGAAATTATAATGATGCGATGGGTCAGGCACAGCTTCTTCATGGACACTTCTTCAGTATGCCTGCGGGAGTAGGGATAGAAGAGGATTTGGACGAAGGAATTATGCCCGAAATGCTGAAGAGTGCCTTTAATAGCACGGGTATCCCTCTCTCTGAGGATAGCACTGTCGTGAAAGTGAACGAGGGCAGATGGATAATAAGAGACGAAAAGAATAAAGATGTGTTCATAATCGAGAAAAAGGAGGGAACGTTAAACGTTTACCTTTATGGTGTCCCAACAGGACAGCCGAACATAAAAGCTTGGACACCCGAATACCTACAGCCAGTGAGTTTTGTTAAAGTCTTTGAATATGTAAAGGGGGCGAGAATAGAAGGGACAGCGCCTAATGGGTCCTTAATCGAGGTATCAACAACCATAACCACCAACCAGGGGAGAACATTTACGTATTCTGCGAGAACCACAGCTAATGACTCATACGAGTTTATCGTACCGTATTCAACTGAAGGCCCGGTAGAAGGTGGCACGAATTTTGATGTTTCAGTATCGCCGTACACTATAAGAGCAGGGCATTTCGAGAACGAAACAGTGGTGTGGGATGTGGAGAAAGAAGTGCGAATCCACGAAGAGGATGTTATGGGGGGGAGAACGATAAAAGTAGATCTCCTTTAAAATGCGCTCATCACCTTACCGTTAACCTCATCTTCTTTACCTCGAAGTCGAGCGTGAGCTGGTCAAAATCAAGTTCAAGTGCGTTGGGTGGAAAATAAGGCTCGCCAATGCCCGTAAATAATTTTATCAACTCTATTACCTGAAAGGTGCGGATGAGGGTGTTTGAAATGTGGGGCTCCGCCCCACGACCCCGCAAGCCCTGTAAGGGCTTAGTGTCAAACTTCGAATCAATAAAAAGGGGAAATTCGATCTCCTCAAAGGATATCCCATCTGGCAAAATCGTGGTTATAACCGGGTACGTGATAAAAGGCATGCCCAATTCAGAAGCTGCACGTGCCGCATCTTTTTGCTCTTCATGCCCGTAGCCTCCAATCACCACATCCATACCCTTTAACCGCTTTTTGAGCTGTTCTTTCTCTATAGGGTTCTCTATCACTCGTATCTCCTTGAATTTAAAGCCCTTCAAAAGCGGTATGATTATCCCTCCTCCTATAACGTTAACTTTTACGTTCTCCAAATACTCCCGGGCGAGTAGAAGAGGAGAGTAATTTTTATGCATAACTACTATCCCTCATTATCCACGATCTTCTTATGATGGTTTCCCTCTACGTATTCTGTTTTGCGCTCGTTTTAGAACCCTTTTCTGCTCTGTTGCTCACACCATTCAATTTCCGATACCTATTTATATTATGAATAACATAGCTAATAATAAAAATGTTAAAAAGGATGAGCATCCTTAGGGTGGTTAAAGAAGAGGGGGAAGAGAAAGAATTATTGTATCCTGATTATCATGACTTTTGTGCCTGATAGTGGAGATCCTTTCTTTTTAGAGGTGATGATAAATGGAGGAGCGAATTCGTAAATGTCCAGAATGTAATTCTAAAAATATAGTAACAGATTCTAAGCGTGCAGAACTGTACTGTGCTGATTGTGGGGTGGTAATAGCGGAGAATATCGTTGACCTCGGACCTGAATGGCGTTCATATGATGAGGAACAAGCTGCTAAAAGGATAAGAACAGGGCCTCCTATGAGTTATAGAATACATGACAAAGGGCTGGGCACACCTACGCCCGGGTTGCCCGCTCGAACAAAACGATTACGCGGGATTAGTATAGACTCCGGTGATAAAACGCTTGCCCTCGCACTCGTTGAGATAGACCGAATGGCATGTGCACTTAAGCTCCCCAATAACATCAAGGAGGAGACCTCAGTATTATACCGAAAGGCGATGAGGCATAATTTAATTAAAGGACGAAGTATAGAGGAATTGGTTTCAGCGATGTTGTATATTACATGCAGGCAGTATGAAGTTCCACGAACACTGAAAGAGATTGCTGAGGTCTCAAGGAGCCCGTTAAAAAAGATACGAAGGGCGTATATCTTTCTCTTAAGAAAATTGAAGATAAAGCTTGCACCTGCTAACCCTGCGCGCTACATCCCTCGGTTCTGCTCTAAACTCGGGTTAAGTGAGGAGATAAGGGAAAAAGCAACAGAAATACTCAAGGATGATGAGGGGACCGGAGTGGCAAAGGGATGGGGACCGATTGGAACAGCAGCGGCTGCGATTTATATTGCCGCGGTTTTAAGTGGCGAAAAAATAACAGAGAAGGAAATAGCCAAAGTTGTGGGTACAACAGAGATCACCATTCGGGATAGATACAAGGAATTAGTGAAGCGATTAAATATCGATCTTCTTCCATCAAACGCCTCTCGAGAAAGTAAGTTTAGAGCTTTGTAAAGATTTCCATAGAGAGATGAAAGCGGTAATAAGCGTATTCAATAAAGGTAATGTGGTGGAATTCGCAAAAGCGCTGAATGAACTAGGGACAGAGATAATCGCAACCGAAGGCACGGCACGGGTTATTTTAAATAATGGAATCCCAGTAACAAAAGTTTCTGACTTCACAGGATGTCAAGAGCTGCTCGGAGGAAGGGTAAAGACTTTGCATCCGCGCATTCATGCAGGAATCGCAACTGCCGAAATTGGATTCGTTGTCGTAAATCTCATACCTCCTGACCTTGCAGCCAAAAAACCTCTGGACAGTATGGATATTGGTGGTGTTGCAATGCTCCGTTCCGGGATAAAGAACTTTGAAAATGTTGCGGTTATCGTAACTCCATCGAGATACAATGAAATAATCGAAGAGCTCAGTAAAGAAGGAAAAATCGCTCGTCACACAAAACTGAGGTTAGCAAAGGAGGCGTCGAAATATCTATTAGCATATGATTCAAAGATTGATATGCTACTGGAGCAGATGGAATAGATCTTGTGAGCGTAAACTAACAATTCCTTTTATTATAGATCAGTTTTTATCGCACTTTCTTACTTCTTCTTAACCATATCTCTTAAGACTTCTATCATATCTTTTTGCAACGTTACGAGTATATCTCCTAATAGACCAAACATAAGAAATTGTACCCCTGAGATTATCATCAAAGATGTAAACACAGTGAGGAGAACATGTGTTATTCCTTTATACCATTCTATTACAACGTAAACACCAGAAATGATACCAACAGCTATAAATAGAGAGCCAATGATACCGAAATAGAACATAGGATTATACATCCGTGCAAGTGTGTAGAGCGTATACAATATCCTTACTCCATCTCGGATAAAATTGAGTTTTGAAACTCCTTTCCTTCTTTCATATCTTATAGGAACTTCTCTTATCCTTATACCCCGTTTTACTGACTCTACCGCCATCTCTGTTTCTATCTCAAACCCCTCTTTCTTGAGATTCATCTCCCTCAAACAATCCTTTGTAAGAGCCCGATATCCAGACAATATATCATTCAATTTCACTCCATAACCGAGTCCAAATACTTTATTCAATATCCAGTTGCCCACTCGATGAGAGAGACTAAACGCACCTCTAAAACCAAACCGGTTACCGATAACGTGCTCAGCTTCATTATTAAGTATTGGCGCAAGTAATGTTCTCACCTCTGAAGGCGAGTATGTCCCGTCTCCATCAATAATTACAATTATTTCCTCCTCTATAAGTTCAAGAGCCTGCCTAACCGCTGTGCCTTTACCTTTTCCGCGCTGAACTTCCACCCTTGCTCCTTCCCTCTTTGCGATTTCTCTCGTCGAATCGGTACTGTTTCCATCAATTACAAGGATATTCCCAAATCCGTTGTCCTTAAATCCTTTTATAATTCCGCCTATCGATTCTTCTTCGTTTAAGGTTGGTATTAAGATACAAACTTCTTTCATTTCTTCTCCCTAAAATACCTAATCGTCCTTTCCAATCCTTCTCTTAGTCTAACTTTCGGCACCCAGCCCAAAATCTCTTTTGCCTTTGTTATATCCGGCTTCCTCCTCTGGGGATCATCTTTGGGTAATGGATGAAACTCCATCTCAGATTTGGATTTTGTTAGTTCCTTTATCACTTTCGCAAGTTCTAAAATTGTTATTTCTTCATCATTTCCTATATTTACCACTGTTCCACTCCCGTCCTCGACGAAAGCAAGTCTTAGCAACCCTTCTATTTGATCGGTAACATAACAAAAGCTCCTTGTTTGTGTTCCATCACCAAAGATCGTAATGGGTTTATTGCTCAATGCCTGCTCAACGAAGCGTGAAATAACCCTCCCATAAACTCCTTCAGCCCTCATTCTCGGCCCGTATGTATTGAAAATCCGTGCAATCCTTACGTCCAAACCATGCTCCATTTTATATGCGATTACATACGATTCACCGCATCTTTTTGCCTCATCATAACAACTTCTCTGACCTATTGGGTTCACATTGCCTCGATATTCTTCTGAAGTAGGTATCTCTGTAGCAGCACCGTATACCTCGGAAGTGGAAGTATAAAGAAATCTTGCCTTATGCTTCTTCGCTATTCCCAGAGCGACCAAGATCCCCAAGGTATTCGCTTTGAGAATTTGAATGGGGTATTTCTCAAACTCAAAAGGGGATGCTCTGCTTGCAAGATGCATGATGATATCCAACGGTTCGTCGAAGAAAATTGGTTGTGTTATGTCATGCTGGATGAACGTGAAGTTAGCTTTATCCATCAGAGGATAGATATTGCTTTTTAATCCACTGACAAGATTATCCAAACAAATCACCTTCGCTCCTTGCTCCACAAGCACTTCGCAGATCCAAGAGCCTAAAAACCCAGCACCTCCTGTAACTAAAACACTCTTACCTTCAATGCGTGTGGGTATATCTCCAAGATTTCTTATTATCTCCTCAATCTCTTCCCTGTTCATCTTTACCTCTTCAGCGAATGTCGGAAATAAAAATCTTTAGTGCATCTTTAAACCTCTCATCTGCTAATGAAAGTTCAATATTCGATTTCAGCCAGTCGAGCTTATTCCCTATGTCATATCTTCTTCCCCTGTAAACGTATGCATATATCTTTTCTCTTACGAGACGTAACGCATCGGTAAGTTGGATCTCATTTCCTTTTCCGGGAGGCGTCATCTTAATTGCATCGAATATCGCCGGGGTCAAGATATATCTACCCAAGATACCCAAGTTTGATGGCGCTTCTTCCGGCGAGGGTTTCTCCACCAAATCCTCAACGAGGTGAATATCTCCCTCAACCTCCTTTCCTTTTATTATCCCATAGCTGCTCAGTTTCTCTTTCGGCACCTCTTCAACGGCAATAATAGCCGTCTTAAATTCCTCGAATTTCTTGATCAGTTCTGTGGTACACCCCGGGATCGTTATTGTATCCCCTAAGAGGAGCGCAAAAGCTTCCTCCCCCACAAAGCTTCTCGCATGATAAACCGCGTCCCCCAGCCCTCGTGGCTCTCTCTGTCTGGTATAAAAGAGATTTACACCGCTCATCATCTCATCTATCTCATCTAAAAACTCGTTTTCCATATCACCTTTTCCAAAATGGTCTTCTATTGCCCTTTTCCCCTTGCCCGTTATAATAAGAATCTCGTTTATTCCCGAGGCTATCGCTTCTTCCACAACGTATTGTATAACCGGCTTATCCACTACCGGGAGCATCTCCTTCGGTTGCGCTTTCGTTGCGGGTAAAAATCTTGTTCCTAATCCTGCTGCCGGGATAACCGCTTTTCTTATCATTCTCTCACGCCATACTCCTCTTTCATCTTCTCGTTTATTTCATCTACTGCGGTCAGCAACTTTGGTTCTTTCGTATAGCTCAGAGCAAAAGATATGAATGCCTTCAAATCTTTCGGCAGACATTTTCCCCCAAACGCCTTTCCATGGATGCTTCCATACTTCCCAATGCGAGGATCGCGAGTAACGATATTTGCAACAATTTGAGAATCAATGCCAAAGGCTTGGCAGATGAGAAAGATCTCGTTCCAATAGGAGATCTTTGTGGCGAGCATGCAATTGGAAGCGTATTTTATTAGCTCCGCGGTTTTCAAATCTGTTCTGAAAATAGGCTTATTGAGTGGTTTGTAAAGCTCTTCCAAAACATCACCGGATTTTTTGTCATATTCGCCAATCACAATTCTATCCTCGGTAAAGAAACCCTTTTTCATGTCTTCTCCTGTGCTCCAAGTCTCAGAAATTTCGGTTAGGAACTCAGGATTCATGCAAAATCCTATTTCTTCATCCCCCACGCCTTTCCTTGAATACTCCTCCACTATCGGAATTACCACGTTCTCCGTCGTCCCTGGAACGACCGTACTTTTTACCGCTATCACGTGATAGCCATCTTTGTCCGCTAATGCCGTTCCTATGTTTTTTGCGGCGTCTTTTATGTAGTTCAGGTCTATTGCTCCCTCTTCATTTGTTGGTGTTGGAACACAGATGAAAGACACGTCTGTGTTTTCAATTGCATACTGTATATCCATGGAGAAATTTGGGAGTTCTTTTTTGTCTACCACATCATAGAAGATCACCTTGTTACCCAATTTGGCGAGGCCCTTCCCAATAGTCGTGCCAACCCAGCCCGAGCCGATTATGCTTATCCTTGACATTTTCTGCTACCTAACGGGGCTTCGCCCCGTTGACCCCGAAAACCCTGTAAGGGTTTAATTTATTTCCTCCTTAAAAAATCTTTCGTTGCGCATCTTTTCAAAAGGTGTGGTAAACGTGCTTTCTAAGAAAGTTTGAAGGGGGATACATAATTTCCGTAATTCTCCTGCACCATGATGAGCCTCTGCCTTTGCTCCTCCAGGACCGTAAAAACCGCTTGTGGTGTATCAGAAACTTTTGTCTCGTAGAATTCCTTTACTCGATCAATCTTAGCCAAATTTTCTGCGACCCGCAACGTGAATTGTTTAATGTAATCCTCTTCAGTATACTCTTTGTTAAGCACCGCTCTAAACAGCTTCTCAAGGTCTTCATATTTTGGTATGAGTCCTGTAGGCGTTTTTATCGCTTCAACTTCCTTATGTGATCGCCGTTCCATCCATTTGAGCCACACGGCTTTATCATTCTTATCATTCATGAAATTACCCGCTGAGTCTCTGAGAAAGTAATTCACCGAGAAGATACGAGGCGGATTTTTTAATCCTGTACCAAACTTCAGATGATTTTCGATATACTTCCCAAGAGGTATGGAAAGGAAATCTAGGTTTGACATGGGGTTAATCTTTCGCACACCCTCTTTTCCCAGTGTCGCTGCCGTCGTTTCAGACTCCAACGCAGCACCCATGGTGATGACACCATGCACCCAATCAAAGGATTCCTCTACCGGCACTTTTGTATCTGAGTCTCTTCCACCATAGATTATCCCCTTTATCACGACACCTTCAGGATTATCGAGCTCTGAGTCAACATTCTCCAAGAACTTCATGTCAAGGGTAAATCGGGCATTTGGGTGCGAAGGTAATATTTCATTACCTTTCCCCTCTTTCTTTCCAAGCTGCCATTCTCCCGAATGATTGAAACCCGTTCGAGGCACTCCTCCATCCTTACCAATCCAGTAGACTCCTTTTTCTTCCGTAACCAGCACATTAGAAAATATAACATCACCCGGGCTATGGAGTGCTTTCCAAATAATGGGATCGTCCCGGGAGTTTACGCCTTGTATTATTCCGAATATCCCCTTCTCAGGGTTCACCGCACGTATCACCCCTTCTTTCTTCTTGAGGTATGCTATATCATCTCCAACTATCGTTTCACCTTGGAGCATGGATGTGGCGGTCTTTCCACAGAGTGAGGGAAAGGCACCGGCAAAATAGGTTATCCTGCCATGCGGACCACGCACACCCATGATAAACATGTGCTCAGTGAGCCAACCTTCTTTTGACGCCCTGTTTATCGCTGGACGCATTGCTAACTTCTTCAGTCCTATACTATTACCGCCGTATTGCGTATTGACACTATACACCACCTCATCCTCAAGGTCGATATACACCCGCCGTTTAGCGATATTCATGGAGGTTTTTCTGCTATCCAATGCACCTGCGGAATGCACGAACTTAAGGAACCGTGCAGACTTACCCAATCGTACGAACTCGAGATATCCAGGTCTATACAAGAGGTCCTCCGAGTGGGCCACATAGCTGGAATCGGTTAATTGAACAGCGGGTATTGAAAATTCAGACTTGAAGGGCCCCAAACAGTAGAATCGCACATATAACTGGTGCCCCGCCATGATATCTCTGAGAATATCATGAATCTCTTTGAGCCCCTCCAACCTCTCCATCGCATTTATATCAGAACCTAAATCCACCCCGTCAGGTAGAAGGAATTTTGTATTCTCCTTATCTCTCGCCTGGTCGTGGTAGCCGTCAAAATGAACCGTATGTCCCGCAATCGCAAGTTCCATCTCCTCACCCGTTCTTATCGCTTCTTGCCTGATGTCGTGGATCTCTTCTTCCGAATCCGCGCAGACGAACACGCTATCCGGCTTACAAAGCTCAACATATGTAGCAATAAATTGATGGAGCTCAGGATTATCTATCTTCGCGAGTTTCCGATAGTTATCCTCCCCTAACCCCACTTTGAGCATCTCCAGTGTTCTTTCATCTTCCATCTTTTGCTTTCCCCCTCGCTTCCCTCTATGCCACTTTATCTCCACAAACCAAAAGGATTTAAAAAGGATAACTATTTATAAAATTTTCGATAATTAATTTTACAAATGACGGAACTAAAGCTGAAGAAGAAGGACAAATGTGTTATCCGGGCGCTGCTTGAGAACGGGAGGCTCTCGTATTCAGAGCTCGGGAGACGGTGTGGGATAAGCCGGCAGGTAGCGTTTGAACGGGTAAAGAGGCTATCAGAGGAGGGTGTAGTAACGAGGTTTTCGGTTTGTTTAGATGCGGAGAAGCTTGGATTCGCTTTCCAGGCGTATGTGTTGATTATTGCGAAGCCTGATGAAAAATTGCGAAAAGAACTAACAGGGTTCTTGAGGAATAGTAAAAATGTACGAAGGATTCAACTCCTCTTCGGTCGGTTTGATTTCTTCCTGGAGGTTCTTTTCCAAGATAAGGATGAGATGACTGAATTCCTGAGGGCGATGCATTCTTTCGGTGCGGTCGAGCGGACTGAAACATTCATAGTGTATCAAACGATAAAGGATAAACCAGAAGATTCGTTTTTAGGGTGTTTAAGCGAAAAAGATCTGAAGGTAAGTGGTACGTGAGTAGAACGCGGTGTTTTCGGAAGTAATGGCAGAATAAATGGAGAATAAGTCTCACCACTGATACGCAAATTCAACGCCTTATATTTTCTAAAACCCTTCTTTAATACAATTTTCTCCTTTAAAGAAAGAGGGTCATGAGGATCATATTAGCAACCGGAAGGAAAGCAGAAGGAATGGTTAGGGATGCGGTAAGAACTGCAAATGTGGCTCGTAAAACCTGCGAGGTGCTTACGCAGGACTTGGATATAGCAGCGTTTTCTACGCCAAAAACGTTGAGAAAAGCACTTGAAGAACATGGTGGTTCTGAGAAATTGGACTGCAACCTCATTTTAGTTTCAGGATTTTGCAAAGCTGATTTCAGTGCTTTGGAAAAAGAGATAGCCATACCAATTCGGTTGGGACCACGACATGCATACGACATCGGTGAGGCATTACAATTTGCAGAAGAAACGGAATTCTCTCCAAATGCACCGGCTGATGTGTTTTTGGCGGCGAAGCGAAAAGAGATGGCGAAGCAACAGCTGTACGAGTTAGAAAGCAGAGTAAAGGAGGCTTTTTCCTTAAGGGGGGTGAAAATAGGCGGTGGAGCACGAATGAAGGTATGCGCAGAGCTCGTGGATGCAACGCTGATGAAAGAGGAGGAGATACACCGAACAATAGAGCACTTCCTCAAGAGTGGTGCTGATATTCTGGATATTGGTGTTCATATCGGCGCGAAGCCCGATGCGGTTAAAAAAGCAGTAAAAACCGCTTTAACTGTTGCACCGGAGGTTCCCCTATCCATCGATACGTTAGATGCTGAACTCATACGGGTAGGAATCGAAACCGGTGTTGACATGGTGCTCAGCCTGAATAAAGAGAATATCTCAGAAGTGGGTGACGAGCTAAGGGGGAATGATGTTGCAGCAGTCGTCATTCCTGACCGTGATGGAACCCAGAAAACCAATGAGAGCTTGTTTGCAAACATAAAAATGGCGGAAGAGTACGGCATCAAGCGCATAATCGCAGACCCGGTCTTGAATGCCATTGGGTATGGAATTGCTGAATCCCTCTATAACTATTATAGTTTCAGATTGCGTGACAAGAGCACACCTCTTTTCTTTGGCGTTGGGAACGTCATAGAGCTTATGGATGTGGATTCGGTAGGTATAAACGCGACCTTAGCAGGTATCGCCTCTGAACTAAGCGCAGACATTCTCTTTACACCGGAATGCAGCGATAAAGCGAGGGGAAGCGTAAGAGAGCTGCGGGTAGCATCTGAGATGATGATGCTCTCGAAGGCACGTAAAAGTGCACCGAAGGACCTTGGATTAGATCTGTTGATGCTCAAAGAGAAGAGAAGTGAGCCGGTCATGAGAATTAGTGATAACAGGCTTATTGTTGCGAAAAAGAATGAAACGTGGGAACTTGACCCTAAGGGATGCTTTAGAATCGCGATTTGTGAGGTAGAAGGTAAGGAGGAAAGCGATAAAAAGATATGTGCACTCCATTCGCCTACCGGGAAGCGAATAATAGGGAAGAGTGCACCTGAGATAATGGATACAATCCTGCGATTAAATCTGGTTTCGCTGCTTGAACACGTCTCTTATCTGAGCAGGGAACTAACGAAAGCTGAGCTCGCACTGCAATTGGATCGGAGTTATGAGCAGGATGAGGCGCTCTTTTAATTCCAAATGTAGTATGAAGCTACTCTTGTCCTTAAAGGCATTTCCACGAAGTGCTGTGGATAATTGGAGATGAAAGGAATAAAAACCGATGATGTTATTTTAGAATTACTACTAAAAGAGGAAGCGGCAGGAAAATGAAAGATATACTATCCGGTTGGATTGAGCTTTCAGGATTGCCAAAGTTCACGACCTCTCTATTCCCCTTCATTTTGGGATCAGTTGTAGCATGGGTTGATGGATATGCCTTTAACGGCCCCGTGCTCGCAATCTCATTGCTTGCAGTGTTTCTGCTCTCAGAGTTCTGCTTCGTGCTCAATGCGAGCAGTATATACGCCGACTCGAAGCGAAAAGGAATCGATTTTCGCGTAGAAGGAACGAGTACGCTTCATTCCACAGCAATCAGCGGGAGGTTCAATGCATTCGTGAAAGGAGATATAACGGTGAAGCAGGCTGATATCGGTGCTTATCTCTGTGTTGTGGCTGCAATACCCCTCGGCGTGCTCTTACAGGTCCATTTCAAGACAGGTTATCTCACATTGCCAGTCGGTCTCCTTGGCATATTTATCGCGTACTCATATTCGCGTGGACCGCGGCTCTCTTACCATGGATTGGGTGAAATAGCGCTCACTACCGGAGTGGGGTGGCTGACGGTCTTCAGCGGTTATTATTTACAAACGCAACAGGTGAACTGGCTTCCGACGATTGTCGCTCTTCCCTGGGTGATCGATGTGTTCAAGCTGAAATTAACGAGGAATATCCCGGATTTCGAGTGTGACCAGATGATAAACCGCAGGAATCTGACGATTCGATTAGGCAAGCGCATGACAGCCAGTCTTTATGCACCGTTGACCATTTGCTCATGGCTGGCATTCATCCCCCTTCTGTTCCTCGATATCGGCGTCCCGTACATTTTTTTCGTGCTGTTAGCCCTTCCGATCTTCTTCACTGCAAAGAGTTTGATTTTAATACAAACTTTTAAGAAAAGTTTGATGATCAAAACAAAGGGGGAAGGGGAAACTAAGGAACAAATCAGTAGGATAACCAAATATGCCTTTACGGGCATGATACTGATTCCTGTTGCACTCATTGTGATTTTTGTTCTCACAATTGTGCTACAAACTTTGTGACACCACTGTGAAATAGCAAGGCAAAAAGAGCTGAAGCTATCAGAATCTCTTCATATAGCGATGCTCGACGAACTTCTTTAATCGGTATGCAAAGACCTTAAATACCATTCCACCGAAATACATCACCGCTTTACCATCACCGAGCGATATAAGCGCTTTTGGGTTCTGTATCGTATTCTTTGGTCTGTATCTCTTCAATTTTTCCCCTTTTATCGTTCTTATTATATTCTCTGCCGCTACTCTACCCTGCCCTTCTGCCTCCTCGACATTCTGACCGGCACGAACACCCTCGCGCTCGAAGTATACGGTATCTCCAACTGCAAATACATCATCCATCCCTTCCGCACGGAGATAAGAATCCACTTTGAGCCATCCCTTCACCTTTGGAATATCGAGTATCTCAAAAAGACTGTTGGGTTTTATCCCCGCCGTCCAGATAATAATATCGTAGGGCAGTTTCTTTCCGTCTTTGAATGTAATCTCCCCCTCGCTCACTTCTTGCACTGCTGTTTCCGTCAATATCTCAACACCGCTATCAGAAAGGAATTTACTTACATAGGTGGCTACTTTCTCTTTTGGAAGAGCAGGCAATATCCTCGGCATCATCTCGACAAGAGATATTCTTGCGAGAGCCCCCCTATCCTTGAAATAATCAACCAATTCACCGGCAACCTCTATCCCGGTCAATCCGGCACCTATAACCGCAATGCTGCTCTCCTTTGAGTAATCAAGCGTATCAAGCGCATTTTTTGTCTCAATCGCACCTTTCATGGTATTAACCGTGTATGACAGCTTTTCTGCGCCGGGAATTCCGAAAAATGTCTGTTCAGCACCGATGGCGATCACGAGAAAGTCGTACGGTATATCCCTTCCTTCGTCTCCTGAGGTTGCTTCAGTCTTCACCTTTTTAGCCTTAAAATCAATATTTACAACCTTCGCCTGTATGAATCCCGCACCTATTTTCGTTGCGAATTTCTTTAAATCGTGGGATATCGCTTCGGGTGTAACTTTTCCACTTAATAGCTCGGGATATGCCGGCGGGTAATCAAATTGTGGTGTGTGATCAATCATATTAATATCGAGCTCTTTTGCCTGTTTTCGGAGCGTGCGTGCGACTTCCACGCCACCGAATCCACAGCCCAGCACAACTACGTTCATAGTAAAACAATATCAACGTCTACCTATCTATATTTAATGTAAAAAACCTTTCCTAACAGATTTGCATCACCGCACGAGGATGACCATTGAAGAGGAGATCAGAACCATAGAGGACGAGATAAGGAAAACACCCTACAATAAGGCAACCCAGCATCACATCGGACGACTCAAAGCGAAACTCGCTCGGCTCAAGGATGAGCTGCAAAAACAAGCAACAGCAAAATCCGCTGGCAAACGGGAAGGATATGCGGTAAAAAAATCAGGGCATGCTACCATCATAATGGTGGGATTTCCATCGGTCGGTAAATCAACGCTGCTCAACTGCCTCACTGGCACCACTGCTGAGGTTGCGGCTTATGATTTCACCACGCTTGAAGTGATTCCCGGTACGCTCCAGTATAAAGGTGCACGAATGCAATTCCTCGATGTCCCGGGGCTAATCCAAGGTGCAGCGGCAGGACGGGGGCATGGCAAGGAGGTACTATCAGTGATGCGAAACGCTGATCTGATCCTTATCCTCGTAGATGTCCTTCAGCCGCAGCAGTACGATACATTGGTAAAGGAGTTATATGATGCGGGCATTCGAATTAATACCAAACCTCCTGAGGTGGGCATTCATAAGACAAGTAGAGGAGGAATTACCGTAGACAGCACCGTTGATCTCGATCTTGATGACAAAATGATCAAAGCGGTGTTAGCAGAATACAAAATACACAACGCGGAGGTTCTGATACGAGAACGCATCACACTCGATGAGCTTATTGATGCAGTTATGGGAAACCGGAAATATATCTGTGCAATCACAGTCATAAACAAGATAGATCTGGTGGATTCTGAAATGCTTCGGACATGCATGGAGCGATTTCCTGACGCAGTTCCAATTTCGGCCGCTCTCGGCATAAACACGGGTGCACTGAGAGAAAGAATCTACAATGAGCTCGAATTCATGTGCATCTATATGAAGCCGCGGGGTGCGTCACCGGATATGGATAATCCATTGGTTATAAAACGAGATTCTACGGTTGCTGACGTCTGTTCGACCATTCATCGTGACTTCATTGAGAAGTTCCGATACGCACGCATCTGGGGCAAGTCCGTGAAATATGGTGGCCAGCGTGTCGGTCTTTTGCATGTGCTTGCGGACGGAGATGTGGTGAGCATCGTGGCACGGAAATAAACATTTATAATTGTATAGCTGGACAATAAATCATAATGTCAAATAAGCCCTTACAGGGCTTGCGGGGTCGTGGGGCAGAGCCCCACACTACCAAATCCCAAGTAAATCCCAATTTCCAAATCATAACTAAACTCTTTTCTTTCAGTAAACACCTTAAAAATGTTTCTTTGGTAAAGCTTTCTTTTTTAAAGAAAGGTTTACTTATAAACAGGCAAGAGCAATGAATTAACCATGGCAATAAAAGTAGCGGTAGCAGGCGCACGGGGGAGAATGGGCAGTCAGGTGGTGAGAGGCGTCTTAGAGAACGATAAGATGAAGTTGGTGGCGGGTTTTGACCCAACTGGTGTGGGGGAAGAGCTAGCACCGGGAATAAAGATATCGAGTCCTGCAGAGATGGAGAACGTGTTAAAGGTGGTTAAGCCTGATGTATTTGTTGATTTCACCAATGCAGCGGCAGCAGTTGGAAACGTTAAAGTCGCCGCGCGGAACAAAGTAAAGCTCGTGGTTGGAACAACCGGATTTTCAGCAGAGCAGTTCACAGAGCTGGAAAACGTTATAAAAGCTCACGTACCTGCTATTATATCCCCTAACTTCTCTATTGGTGTGAATGTCTTTTGGAAATTGATTGCTGAAGCTGCACGACAGCTTCAAACATATCAGTATCATGTAGAGATCATAGAGATGCATCACTCGCATAAAAAGGATGCGCCGAGTGGAACGGCAGTTAAAGCTGCTGAAATTATCTCTAAGTACATAGGTGCAGGTGCAGAGGGAGGAGGAAAAACAACAATCCTCTATGGCAGGCAGGGCATAACAGGCGAGAGGACGGATGAGGAGATAGGGATCCATGCAGTGCGCGCTGGTGACATCGTTGGTGACCATACCGTCTTATATGCGGGCAAAGGAGAACGCTTGGAGATAATACACCGTGCGCATAGCCGAGAAGCGTTCGCTCAGGGTACAATAAAAGCCATTGAATGGATTAATGGCAAAGCAAAAAGCGGAATATATTCAATGGATGAGATGATTCGGGAACTGGGACAGGAGTAGGATTGCCCTAAAAGCGTTGTGATTGTAAACAGGGAGTAGAAATGAGTGAAAATACAAAGGTGAAGGATTTAAGAGCAGGTAACACCGTTGAGACAACTTTTCTGGTGATGGAGAAGGAATTGAAGGAATTCATCACGAAGGAAGGTTACTATCTCCAGGTGAAATTAGGTGATAGCACGGGCAGTATATGGGCGAAGTGCTGGGAAAAAGCTGAGGACGTGGCAGCTTTATTTGAACCCGGAGACGTCGTCCGGATAAAAGGTGTGGTAGAATCCTTTAGAGGTCGCTTACAGCTCATCATCGAGCCAGATGGAGTTGAAAGAGTCACTGAAACCTACGATATCGCGGACTATATGCCGAGGACGTCGAAAGATATCGACTTTTTAGTTGGTGAACTCGTAGAAATGACAGAGAGTATGGAGAATGGT
>JASEFB010000036.1 GCA_030019325.1 archaeon
CTCCACTCCTTCATTTCCTATTCCATAGCGCTCTTCAAGATACTCGATTGAGCTTCTGACATACGCAAGTGCTTTTGCTGCAGTGCCATAATCTTTGTAAGGTCGCACTTTTCTTTTTTCATCGTTGCCAACTTCTAAATCCAGCTCCAAGCCAAACGTAGGAATATCCTCTATTTTTATGTGATATCCTCTTTTTTCTCGGCGCGATACCTGTACCGCAAGCCGACGGTTTATCGCAGCAGCTAACGCTCGCTTCCCATACACTACAAAATGCTCACCAAATAATATCACCTTAGCAGGAACAGATGCTCGTATTTCTTTCCCTTCTACCGATGGCATTTTATATTAAAGGGTAATATTTTAGATAGAGATTAAAAGGTATGGGATGTTAAATCCCTTCTTTAGAGTAAGCCCTTACAGGGCTTGCGGAGTGGTAGGGGCAGAGCCCCTACATGGGGCGGAGCCCTACAGAAAGCGTTTACTTTTTTTCTTTAGTAAGCAATACCGGGAAGATAAAGTAAAAAAACGAAAATGGCGGAAAAGATAGTCATCTGGCCTGCTTATTTGGCCGCAGGGAAGACAAGAAGTGAGGGGAGAATCGTATCGAGAAGAGATGCGGTGAAATCGCCAAAGGTAGAGGAAATAGAAAAGGTTGCGAGGGCGCTCAACCTGGAGCCAGAGGTTGAGAAAGAGAAAGCATATCCGAAGACGCATTGGGAAAAAAGCGGTAGAGTGCTGGTGACCAAAAGCGGGCGAAAAGCGGAGATTGTAAAAGGGATTGCAAAGGGGATAAAAGAGCTGCGAGAGAGATCTATGAGGAGGTAAAACTAAGAATGTTTTCGTCCCCTGAGGAGGTTTTTGAGAAAGAGAAGCGATACCTCATGCCAACGTACAAAAGACCACGAATAGTAATAAAAGGGGGCAAAGGAGCAATAGTAAGGGACTTCTTTGGAAACGAGTATATCGATTGCGTTGGTGGGATTGCGGTAAATGCAGTTGGGTATTGCCATCCTGAGGTGGTGAAAGCGATAAAAGAGCAAGCGGAGAAGCTCATGCACGTTTCGAATTTATATTACACCGAGCCGCAGGTAAAGCTTGCGGAGAAACTGTCAGAACTGAGCGGTATGGACAAAGTTTTTTTCTGTAATTCGGGTGCGGAAAGCATTGAAGCGGCACTGAAGTTGGCACGTAAAGTAACAGGAAAGCATGAGTTTATAGCTGCGGAGGGCAGTTTCCATGGGCGAACACTTGGGTCATTGAGTGTAACGTTCGGGACCAAATTCAGGAGCGCATTTGAACCGTTACTACTGAAAGGGGTGAAATTTGTGCGATACAACGATGCAGAGGCGATTAGAAAGGTACTAGATGAGGACACGGCTGCGGTTATCTTAGAGCCTATTCAGGGTGAAAGTGGTGTACGAGTCCCTTCAGAGGGCTATGTGAAAGCAGTGCGGGAGATATGCACTGAAGAAAATGTTTTGTTAATTTTGGATGAGATACAGACCGGGTTCGGTCGCACCGGGAGATGGTTTGGTAAGGATCATGACGGTGTAGAGCCCGATATAATGACGGTTGCAAAGGCGATGGGCGCTGGTTTTCCAATAGGAGCTATGCTTGCAAAAGAGGGGATAGAATTTGAATCCGGCGAGCATGCATCAACGTTTGGCGGCAATCCGCTGGCATGCGCTACAGCATTGGCGTCTATAAGAGTAATAGAGGGGGAAAAGCTCGTGGAGAGGTCACGAGAGCTCGGTGAATATTTCATGGAAGAGGTTCGCGGCGAGAATGGGCTGGAGTCCAGTCCACAGGTGAAGGAGATACGGGGAAAAGGGCTGATGATCGGGATAGAATTAACACAGCCTTGTAGTGAACTAGTGGAGAAAGCGCTTGAAAGAAGAATTTTGATCAATTGTACCGCGGATAAGGTAATAAGGTTGGTACCGCCTCTGGTTATCCGTAAAGAGGAGCTGGATAAGGTAATTTCGGTTTTGTATGAGATTATCAAATAATGCGAGGTCAGGTTCGGCTGTTATCACATAGCAACATTACTAATGGAAAAATCGCATCAAATGGTGCATCAGCAGATCATTCTCCTCATCTCTTCTCACTGAGAACCGTACATGGGAAGGCAAGCCAAAGGAAGTGCAGTCCCTTACCATGATTCCTTCCTTCAAAAGCTCTCTTTTCACTTCAGCTGCATGACCCACATCGAGGATATAGTAATTTGCATCCGAGTGTATCCCAAATGCTTCTTCTATCTTTCCCTTACTCCTCTCTATCTTCTCGCGCGTTTTCGTGAGAAACTCATCACCCTTAATGCCAAGCACCGCGGCGCCTATCTTCTGTGCAAACACGCTCACACTCCAGGGTACTTTTATCTTCCTCATCTCCTTTATATTCTCCGCTGATGAGATCGCATAGCCTATCCTTACACCCGGTATACCGAACGATTTCGTCAGAGAACGCAAAATAACCATATTTCGAGCGGGAAGATCATGTGCTGGGAAAGCGTTTCTTACAAAATCCACATACGCTTCATCTAGCACTACCAATGCATCAACGCGCTCCGCTGCTTCTACTATCAGTTCTATCTCATTTTTATCAAGATACTGCCCGGTTGGATTGTTCGGATTGCAAAGGAAAACCACGTCATCCGGCTTCATCTCCTCAGCTATTAATTCAGGATTGATTCGCAAAGAGGACATTTCTACACGTTTGATTTGTGCATCCATCATCCCTGCTGCAATCTCATATTCGCCATACGTGTGTTTCGGTATGAGCACTCTCTTTTTTACAAATGAAAGTGCTACAAGCGGTATGAGCTCAGAGACACCTGCTCCCACCAATACCTCTCGCTGCTCGCAGCCGAATTTTTCGGCTATCTTTACCCTTAATTCGGTGCATTCGGTGTCGGGATATAAACGTATTTCCTCGATTGCTTCTCTTACCGCATCGGAAATAAAATCTGGTGGCCCGTAAGGGTTGAGATTCCCGCTAAAGTCTATTATCTCATCCCTCTTATCCCCTTCCAACTTCCCTCCATGCTCACAGACCTTGAGCCCATCCAACGCAGCGCGTGGTTTAACCAACTTTCCTCTCCTAATTGGGTACGTGGCAATTGCTTTCCACTGCCATCCTTTTTATCGATTCCGCACATTTAAGGCTAATCTTCTCAGAATATGGGCGAGTTAATTTCGCTATAAACTTGCGAGGGCATTACGGATTTTCGTCATCATAAATAGCACATTTTACTTTTTCTCTTTACATTTATGACCCTTGATATTCCTTACTCAACACCGTTTTTATATGCTCCGCTGTTTTCTCACCCACGTGTTCAACCTCCATCAATTCCTCCTTTGAGGCTGTTATAATACGTTCAATCGTCTTAAATCGCCTTAATAAATTCCTTGCGGTCACGATGCCAATGTTAGGTAGTGCAGTGATGAGATATTCCTGCTGCTCCTTTAATGATGCGGAAGGCTTCTTACCATGTGGATTCACCTCCGTTTTGGTCGGCATTTGCTCCTTCTTTGCAATGGTATATATTAAGGATGCGGTGTCCGCTTCGTCCCTCGTTTGTAGTATAGGAACTGAGAAGTCAACGGCTATGCTCGCCATTACAGCCCGTACCACGTTGGGATGCACATTTCGCTGTCCGTAGATTGAATCACCCTCAATGATGAGTAAAGGCTTCTCATACTCCTTCTTCATGCGAAGAATCTGCTCTAACAGATTCCTGCGTTTATTTATCAAGGAATCCAGGAAATCTATCGTTCTTTTCCGCTCGATACAAACCCGATCAGATACAACGTAGTCGCCGACCCCCAAATTCTGTAGTTTCAGGTCTACACCTGCTTTCTCTAGGAACCTCGCCACTCCGGATCTCGTCTCCCGCGGGTCAACAAAGACGGTTAGGTTTTCTTCACCAAAGTCGGTTATTCTCCTTTGCTCCTCTTTACCTTTCCCTTCTGGTTCGGCTGCCAATTCCTTCATCGTTTCCTTCTCTTCCTCTTCACTTTCTAGCTCCATCATCCGCATCTCGCTTATCCTTCTCCGCATTTCACGCTCTTTGCTCCTGCTCAGCCAGTAATAAGCTTCGTCCTTTGTCCCTTTTGCAATAAGCACGATTATTTTTCCTACTTTTTTCCGCGCAGTCCTCCCCTTCCTTTGTATGCTTCGTATCGCAGAAGGAATGGGCTCATAGAAGAGCACGAGGTCGGTTGCAGGAATATCAAGTCCCTCTTCAGCGACCGAAGTGGCAACTAAAACGTTGTAAACACCTTCTTTAAACTTATTTATTATCTCTACCTGCTCTTTTTGCGTCAATCCCTTATCCTCAGCCTTTGACGCCTGACCTATGAACTTAACAGCCTTTATTCCCTCTTTTTCTAAATTCACATCACGCAATGCAGATATTATCATCTCCGCGGTGTCCCGGTAGTTAGTGAACACAATTATTCGCAGGTTTGGATTAATGCGAAATTCCTCCCGCAGTATCTCGATCAGCACGTTAAGCTTCGGGTGCTCTCCTTCGTATGAGGCTACGGTGCTCATCGCTTCCACGAATTTAGTATCCTTTAACAATCTCTTTGCAGCTTTGCTCCCCTCCGGCGAGAGTGCTTCATTCCTCAACCGCTCAAAATATCTCCTCAGTGCGAAGATGCCCTGCGTCTCTATCAAGTCAATCGCGTGCTTTATCTTCAGCACCTCAGCTTGCAATGATAACGCCTTGTAGAGGTCCGCATGCTTCTGGGTCGCCAATTGGGCTGCTATTATCTTCCTTAGCTCCAAAAGCTCTGTTTTTGATATATCTCCGCGCTTCTTCTTTCTTATAAAGCCGAGCTTTTGCAATTCTCCTATCCGTTCCTCTAATACCTCGTCTAATATTCGCTTCAGTTTCTTTATCTCCACAGGAACGTCTATACCACGCCATTCGAAGTCCTTTTTGAATATATAGGGAGCCACATCGGCGTCGTATTCCGTCCTGCTCTCTACCCTCGTTACACCTAACGAGGTGCAGATTTCCCTTATCTTCTCCTTATCACTGCCCGGAGAGGCGGTCATCCCCAAAACCAACGGCTCTTTCGCTTGCCCCAAATACTTCTCTGCAATGTAGACATACGAGTAGTTCCCCACTGCCCGGTGGCACTCATCGAATATCAATAATGCAACATCGCTGAGATCAATTCTATTGCTCAATAAATCGTTTTCTATTATTTGCGGTGTGGAAACTATTATTTTCGCGTCGTCCCACAGCTTTTCTCGCCTATCTGCCAATACCATGCCTGTGAACGTTTGTATAAGCGAAGCATCGATTGTCAACGCTTCTTTTAACAAAGATGAATGCTGCTCAACCAGAGGTCTGGTAGGAGCCAAGAAAAGAATTTTACCCCTCTTCAGTCGCTCAACTAGAACCAAAAGAGCTATCGTCGTCTTGCCCAAGCCGGTAGGCAAAACAACCATTAAAGAATCCTTCTTCGCCTCTTCCGCAATTGCTATTTGATATCTCCTTCGTTCTACTACACCGTCTTTCAAAAGAGGATGCGATATGAACTTTGATAAATCGGTAGAAGCAGGACTGTGCATGAAAATAAGTATACACCGAATGGTATAAATATTTATGCTCTGCAATTACCAAAAGCCTCAAAATGTGTGAAGAAGCGTTTCAATCCATCCTTTCGCGGTCAGCAGGGTGATTAATAGTCAAAAGGTACCGCGGTGTCATAGTTTACGTTCTCTTCACAATCACCGTCAAATTCAAGTCCTTATCTATAATCTTCTCATATTCCCCTTTTATACGCGGTTTGATCATCTCCAAATCCCAGACGCCCGTTATTATTTCACCAACCAACTCACCATCGTCGAATATTCTCACTCCGCCGTCATCCTCTGAGACCACGACAGCCACCGCATCTGTTTCTTTGGAGATAGAAGCGGCAGCCATGTGCCGGCTCCCAAAACCCATTGCGAGGTTTATACCGCGCGAATTCGCTTCGATATACCGTGCTGCGGAAAGGACATAGCCGTCGTCACTGATGATAAAGGCGCCATCCAATTTTGCCAGCTCCTTTATGGTTCCCTGCACGTTTGCATCTCGTATATCCTTTACTTCCCGTGGATACTGTGCAAGAGGGTCTAAGATCAAAGGCTTTGACCTCTTTAACACCTCTTCTTCATCTCCAACCACAAACAGTGTGCCACTTGATCTCTCCATACCCTGTCTCGCTATTTCTACCGCTATTTCTATCGTGGTCTCTAACACTTCAGGATCTCACTTTCTCACTTCACCGCAGATTCTTCTTAACATATTTATATACGCCTTCTCAAAGACCATTGCTCTTTTAGGTTTATAAAACCGCGGATACGCATAAGATATATGAACAAAGAATTGAAATTTAAAAAAGGTTCTTTTGGTAACACGGGACCTCTTGAGAAAAGGTTTGTCAGGACCTATTCACCTTCACATATCACGGGCTTCTTTGCTATCTGTGATCATAAGGATCCTTTGTACAAAGGCTCTATTGGGAGCGGCATCGTATTAGAAGCGGGTTGTGTGACTGAGGTCTCCCTCGGTAACAATCTTCCGGAAAATGCACGAATAACAATAAACGGTGTAGCGGAAGAGGCACCTACCACGAGGTACGTGGTCGAGCATCTGGCTGGAACCGCTGCGGTATGCGTATCGACGAACTTTGAGGTACCAGTAGGCTGTGGATTTGGTGCAAGCGGTGCCGGTGCGCTCAGTACTGCACTCGGCTTAAACGAACTGTTATCGCTCAACATGACGGTAAACGAGGTAGCGCACGTAGCACACTGCGCGGAAGTTGAAAATAGTACGGGCTTGGGGGATGTCATGGCTGAGACTTATGGTGGCCTCGTGATAAGAAGAAAGCCCGGACCTCCGGGAACAGGAGTGATTGACAGGATCCCGCATAGAAACGAGAAGATAAGCTATGTCGTGTTTGGTCCAAAACTAACAAAGGCGGTATTAGCAGAAGGTGGTGAGGAGCTAAAGCAACAAATAAACGAAGCTGGGAAGAACGCACTGAAAGCGTTGACGCGAAAGCCCACGTTAGAAACCTTCATGCGTGCGTCACGGGAATTTTCGTTACGAAGCGAACTACCAAGTGATAGGTGCAAGGATGCGATCGAAGCGGTGGATGCAGAAGGGAAGGTTGCCAGTGTGGCTATGATTGGAGAGGCAGTTTTTGTTATCGGTGATAGTGAGGCATTGGGAGGGTTCGGAGCGGTCAAAGAAAGTAAGATATCGGATGTGGGCGTGAAGATTATTTATTAAAAATATATAAACCTTTGCTTTTCATTCGGTAAAAACCGAACGTTTTCGATAGTTTTTTCGGGGGTTTGAACGATATTATCAGTTAGCGCTGAGGAGGGGCGCTTTATAAATACTCAAAAAATTTAGGAGGTGATATGGAAAGATGATGAAAAAGAGTTTGAAACAAAAGAGCATAGCAGTTGGAGTGATATTCATTGTGGCATTGTTCATTGGAATGGCACTAATGTCCGCGGTGACCGCAAACAAAGGTGCAGCGAATGGCGTAGACTTTACACCAGATGAGCTACAAGAGCTATATCGCACGTACAACATTACCGAAAACGACATAAAATTTGCAGAGGGCGAGTTGCTCTACTACCTGGAAGGGACGATTCTGGATAGCGATATGAGAGTTATAGCATCCGAGACGGGTGAACCACCAGAAGGGTTAAAAGAAGGAGATTACGATATAGTGATAAGCACAGCAGAGATGTTTGCCATAATAGATGACGCAAGAGAGAGATTCATGGATAAATACGGTGTAGATCCAGCAAATCCCAAAGTGGACATTGTAGATGGTGTTCCTCTTCCTAAAGAGGAAGTACAGAGACTCGTTAAAAGCGGGAAGATTGATTTAGCAGATGCAGAACCCTTAGTAGGAATTCTAGGTGGGCCTTCTGAGGGTCCTCATGCGATTAGCGGAAAGATATATGCACATATTTTCATAGCGAAAGACGATAGACATAACCCAACAGAATATGTTACAGCTGATACTAGCGCTGCCTTGTGTCGATTTGAAGATCAGTTCGGTGTTGACATGATCTGGTACTGGTATTATAACTATTGGGACGCAAGCGATATTAGTCCAGCTGACAGTTGCAGTAAAGCACTTGAGGATCTAGCGGAAGATGAAGGTGGGATAGTAAATGCAGAAAATGACATAGTTATAGGGTGGTTACATGATATGGATCACAACGGTATGGCATATCCAGATGGAATGTGGGATCTAAATGAAGATGGAGTAATAGATTTTGCTCCATACTGTGTTTGTTCAGATACAGCCGCTGGGGTAGATTGGCCACATGACAACATTGTTCAGCACGAGACTTCTCACTTGTTCAATGCTCCTGACCATGGTTATACAGGTCCTTATTGCGTAATGACTTACATGTATGCAGGGGCAAGTTGGTTCGGTGATGTATGGTGTTCCGATTGCGAAGATACTGTTGATGACAATATCTGGGGGTGGTAACCGACCAAAAAGTAAGATGGACTAAAACCCTAATTTATACTTTTTTCTTTTTTTCTTTTTATGTTGAAATAAAAAAGAGATGAAAACAAGAAACAAGATATTAATTGGTGTAGGGATTGTAGCATTACTTGTAGTAGGCTTTTATGTTATTTTTTCTTTTTATCTCGTTGGTACTCCATTACCTCTTTTCTCCTTAAAGAACGGAGATGTTAGCAATCACGAGGTAGTTATCGAGATATTTGATCTCCATAATAAATCCATATTTAAAGAAACACTTGAGTTGGATCCGAAAGAAGAAATATGCTATCCTAGACCATTTTGGCTTAACTTCCTATGGTTGAAGGAGTGTACACTTAAAGTCACCGTGGATAATAAGGCCACAAAGACATATAAGACAGACGTATATCCATGGAAACAATTTCACATATCTCTAGCCAAAGATCCTATCTCTGGAGAGATACGCATAGGTATAGGTGCGATGGTTGTGTAATTTGATAGTTTTGACGAGAGATTAGCAAAGGATGCTTCTTCGTTGGAAGCATCTGATTTAATGCCTCTCTTTTTTGGTTGTGAGAAAATGACTACATGAAAAACACCTCCCAATGAATAGGAGAGGGAGGTAATATGAATATAGGATTGGATGTACATAAAAAGAATAGCTACTATACGATGGTGGATGAATTAGGAACAGAGTTGAAGAAAGACAGATTTCCAACGACGTGTGAAGGTCTGGACGAGTTTGCGAGCACTTTACCTGAAGAGGTCAAAGTAGCGATCGAGGCTTCAACATCGGGTATCTTTGTGTATGAGTATCTGGATGGAAGAGGGATAGAGGTGCATCTGGCACATCCGGCTTTTGTCAAGCCGTTTGCGAAGAAGCACATGAAGACAGATAAAGTGGATTCCAAGGTGCTAGCGCAATTGCTGAGGATGGATTACCTACCGGAGAGCTATGTTCCGGGGAAAGAGATAAGGGACCTCAGGGTCATAGTGCGACATAGAGCCAGCCTTGTTCGTTTAAGAACCTCGATAAAGAATCGAGTGCATGCGCTGTTGGCCAGTGAGGGAATCCAGACTTCGGAGTTCAGTGACCTATTCGGAAGGAAAGGGATGGAATTTCTGAAAGAAGTGAAACTGCAACAGCCGAGGAGGACGGCTTTGGATAATTACCTGGAAGTGCTGGGAGTTCTAAAAGAGAGGATTAAAGAGGTGGAGAGCATCCTGCAAGAGAAAGCAGAAATAACCGAAGAAGCGAAGTGGTTGATGAGTATAGTTGGTATAGGATTCCATAATGCATTGCTTATCCTGAGCGAGATAGGAGAAATAGAGAGATTCAGCAAACCGAAGAGTTTCGTCTGCTATGCTGGATTGGCACCAAAGGTCGAGCAATCCGGGGATTATACAAGGTACGGACACATAAACAAGCATAGCAACGGATTTCTCCGCTGGGCGTTAATTCAGAGTGCTCGGGCAGCAGTGCGTTCTTCTACGCCAAATCGCTTCCAGAGAATCTATCACAAAATAAAAGCAAGGAGAGGAGAAAAGGTGGCAATCGTTGCAACAGCTCGCCACATGGCGGAATCGGTCTACTGGGTGCTAACAAAGAAGGAATACTATAAGGAAGAAAATAAGGCAATAAGAGCCTCGTCTTTTTCATGATCCCAAAGAGGATCGCCAAAATGAGTGGAGGCAGCCACAGCTCTAACGACGCGTAACCATGTGCCGATAAAGGTGCGAAGAGATGAATGTCGAAGATGTAGGAGGTTAGGTATGGATAAATATAAATAAATCAAAAAGTAAGGTGAGTAAGGTGAGGTGTTTTTCAGAGATGAAAACAAGAAATAAAGTGCTTGTTGTAATAGGGATTGTCGCATTAATAGCTCTGGTAGGTTTTTACGTCTTTCTCGAAAGCCTTTCACCTGGTGGCGTCTTTGGCTATATAGAACCACTCAGGTTCTCAATATTCAATTGGGATGAGAATAAGCATGATATAACAGTTGAGATATTTGATTCTACTAACAAAACAATCTTCAGTGAAAATTATTCAATAGAGCCTGGAAGAGCTGTATCTGCTACTGAGATAACAGAGGAACGAGGGGAATATATGTTTAAAGTCACCTTAGATAATAACATCACAAAGATGCACAAAGCATACGTAGAGGAAGGCAAAGGTGGCGTTCACATTACGATTAAACCACATTCTCATATCGATATATCAAACGTAGTTGCTGATTAAAGAGATAAAACATTAGCAATTAACTTGACTTTGTCATAATATCAATTCAACAAAATCCAATTCGTTCGGTAAAAACCGAACATTTTCGATAGTTTTTTCAGGGGTTTGAACAAAATCATCAGTGAACGCAGAGGAGGGGCGCTTTATAAATACTCAAAAAATTAGGAGGTGATATGAAAAAATGAAAAAGATATTGACGATAGGTATAATAGCGGTACTGGTGTGCAGTGCTGGATTGGTTGTAGCCCAAGAAAATCTCGCGAAAAACGAAGGAATAATAGGAGAGGGATATAGCGATAATGAAATTGCAAAAATTCTGGACGAACATAGAATGATACAGGATCCAGAAACAGGACTGTTCAGACCGAAAACGGAAGGCGGGATCCCAGAAGCGGAAATGTCAGGAGAAGAATTTAAAAATTTGTTAGAGGTGGCGAATCTTAATAATTTCATAGATCAGAAAACTGGAGAGGTAAACTACACAAAACTTGCTAACTTCACAGACCCAGTGACGAAAATAATAAGTAGATTGGAAGAAAGAGGCTATAATGACAGCGAGATCACAGAAATTTTAGAAAAGCATGGGATGGGATGGGATGGTATCCTGGGACAGGAGCTACATGGATAGGCTTAAGTTCGGAAGATCTGGGATTAAAACACTTACCTCCGCGCTCTGATCCATTTAGCGAAGGTTTAGAACGAGAATATCAATTAGTGGAGACGAGAGGTTTAACGCAAAAATATCAATTAATGAGGACGACAAATGATGTAATTTATAGAGGTATAGATACCGATATACAATCAGGAAGTTGTGCAGCAGAGGAAGGAGAAACGACAGATCATGTGGTTACTACCCATGTAGGTAGAGGGGGCTATTGGGCAGAAGCTGGTATTTATAAAGGTGCAGGTGGATCAACTTTGTGGCTTTTCACATATGATAACGACGAAAATTATCTTGGCAGTGATAGTAAATGGGGATGGCATGGCACCACAAGCGCTACAACTTACAATGACATTACAATTCAAGTCATAAGTCCACGTTATGAGGAACCTGCAACGTATGGCATTTGGATCAATGGGGAATGGGTAAGGCTTCAACATTTACCATACGAGGGAAATGGTGTTGATCAAGCAAACGAGATTTGGACAAATACTGGCATCTATACTCCAGATACCATTCCAGCTTATCATAGGGAGCCGCGCTTATATGACATTAACAGCAACATGTTATGGTGGAATACGTACGTGGGCACTGAGTGGGAGCGTAACTTCTGGCCGCCTTATCCTGTAAAAGAAAGTCATTGGATGGGAACAAATACATGGATATATAAGACATGGGTGGAGGCAGAATAAATGAGGGGAGTGAAAAGGATGAAAATTGGTAAAAAGGTTATAATCTCCTTAATCCTCCTTCTTTTTTTCCTGCTTATTATAAGCGTAGTGTATTATTATAACGAGCAACAAACTTACATGTTAACCCCTCTTCCGTTGTTTGTGCCAACAACATTCCCTCCTGATGTATCTATACCTCAAGGTGAATACAAAACCATTGTTGTCGGTTTCTCGTATAATGATGTAGTAAGGGAACCAGATGTAGTATTCTTTTACTTAAGCAGTACAATCGGTGAAGTTCCGCCATTTGTGCATGCAACTTTTGATCCTGATGTGATAACGGTCAGACCTGGGGAGAGATTTTATTCGAATCTAACTTTAAAAATCGATTCAAATGCCACTATTGGAAAATATTACCTTTCAGCATCTGTAAAGAGTAGTAGATTTGGAGGGCATGATAGATATGATGGGGTATGGGTTTGTGGTGAGTGTGGGTCATGCTTCTATTTGAATGTGATAACAGCTTCATGAGAAATTTCAGAAGAGAAATGCCTCTACACTACGAATTGATTCGTAGCTATGGAAAATCTTATATGACCCTTCCTATTTCGTTCGGTAAAAACCGAACGTTTTCGATAGTTTTTTCAGGGGTTTGAACAAAATCATCAGTGAACGTGATGATAGAAGTACCCAAAATAAAAGGAGGTGAAAACCGAAATGAAGAAAACGATGATGGGTGTGGTACTATGTGTATATGCACTGGTAGTACTAATATCAATAGCGCCAGTATGTGCAGGGAACGACGATGGCGAGAATCCACCAGAAGTGGGGGTTGAATGGATCAATGACTACCCGGGCACAGAAGACGACCGATATTACATGGATGACTCGGCAGGTGGACTGTATAACAAATTAGGTGATACAGGTTGGAACACGAGATTTAACTATGGCGACAGCTCAGCATGGGAAGAAGACTTTAAAGATGTGTCTAACGGAGGTACAGATAATATTTACATTGATGATGTTGATATTGCGATGTTTGCCGGGCATTCAACTGTCAAAGATGGGCATGTAGCATTATATTTCACAACGCTGCATGACGACTACTATCTTGAGTGGTTTGACCCAGAATGGGGTGACAGGGATTTAGAATGGATAGGACTTCATTCATGTCAAGTACTTAGAGATGCCGATTTATCCTATTGGGCGTGTTCTCTCAACGGACTGCATCTACTTTGCGGATTTAAGTCTTACGCGTATGACACATCAACACCAATGGGTCAAAAATGGGCAGACTATATGGTAGATGATGGATGGTGGGATGTCGCATATACAGTAAAGCAATCGTGGTGGTATGCCGCTGATGTAAGTCAGCCTTCTGGCACGGTAGTTCGTGTTATGGGAGAAACTCCAGAATGTGGAGACGATTATATCTGGGGACAGGGCTCTGTTTCTTCGGACCCGCCAGTTGACGGAACAAAATACTATTGGACGCATACAGTTTAGGAGGTGTGTAAGAACAAATGAAAATGACGAGATTGGGAATGTTGCTGATGGTTTGTATCTTAATCTCATCAGCAGCTATGGCAGCAGATATTGCTCTACAAAGAACTGAAGAACCGCTAACATTACCGGTAAAGCAATATACATTTGAAATGGACACGGCTTTTCCTGACGTTGCTCCCGCGATGACCATTTATCAGGTAAAGAGCGTCAATATATCGGAGATGGACGTTGAAGCAATTGGAAGGCTTCTGGGCTTCGATGGGGGAGCAGGTGTTGTAAACGATGCGATACTTGGGATGGTTGAAGGGACTAAAGCACTTAATGTCTATACTGTATCCGGTGCTATATGGTATGCAGATACGGCAAAACTATTTAGATCGGTAGAGAAAGAACCGAATTTACCCTCGGATGCCGAGGCTATGGAGATAGCTGAAACTTTCTTGTCGAGCAGGGGGCTTTTTCCAGGCGATGCTGTGGTGAGTAATGTTGTGGCAGATGAACGGGGTGAAATAAACACGTCTACAAAAGAGGTGTCTAACGTAATCAAGACAGACTTACAGGTGATTTTTGGCAGAAAAATAGACAATATACCAGTAATCGGTCTTGGATCTAAGTTGAAAGTGTATATAGGAAATGGAGGAGAGGTCACAGGTTTCTACAAGGCATGGAGAGCCCTTGAACAACATAGCGAATGCAAAATAAAAACGCCGGAAGAGGCATTTGAAGAGCTAAAAACAGGGAAGTGCAGATTTGCAGGGCCAATCGGATTTGATAAAGCGATAGTAAAGGAGATTTCATTAGCATACTACATGGAAGCCGCAGATAAAGAACAGAACTTTGTAGAGCCGGTGTATGTATTCAAAGGAGAGCTTCTCTTTGGAGAAGATATGACAGAGTTTGAGGCACTCGTCCCGGCAGTGCCTTGAATTCCCCTTTTTATTTTTTGAGGTGAAAATGAGGATGTACAAAGATATAATAAAATAACAGAAAAAATAATAGACATATTCGATGATTCTATTGGCAAATGAAATAACGCTGGATAAGAAAGCATTTGATGTCTTGGCATCGGAAACAAGAATCAATATCCTTAAAAAGCTTGATTCGAGACGCATGACCGTTTCGGAATTATCTAAGATATTAAACCTATCCAAGTCCACTGTTTATGAACATTTAGAAAAATTGGTGGATGCAGATTTTGTGAAGAAGAATGATGACAATGACAATAACAAATGGGTTTACTATGAGCTTACAGAAAAAGGAATCGCAATTCTTCATCCACACGAAAAAATAAAAATAATGGCTCTTCTCTCCTCCACGGTATTAGCTTTTGTTGGTGGTGCAATCGAGATATACAGGTTTGTCATCGGTACCGTCTTCAGACCCCTGATGCCGCTGCCAGAACCTGTGATAATCCATGAACCTGAGCATCTTACTCTCGGTTTAATCATGGTCGCATGTGGCGTCTTGTTTTTGTACTTGACATTTCAACTTCATACACATCGAAAAAGAAAAGTAAGGAAAAAGCGGTTAAAAAGCAATATATAACCATTTCTATTTCGTTCGGTAAAAACCGAACGTTTCCGATAGTTTTTTCAGGGATTGGAGCGATAATATCAGTTAGCGCCGAGGAGGGGCGCTTTATAAATACACAAAAAATTTAGGAGGTGATGTGGAAAGATGAGGAAGATATTGGCGATTGGCATAATAGCGCTACTGGTGTTAGGTGTTAGTATCGCAGTGATTGGAGCCAATACTAAAGATACAGATATAACAGCAAATGGCATAGTTTCTCAAGATAAAGAAAAAATAATGCCAAGTAGAGTTATAGAGAAGGTAGTGCGAATCGAAAAACAAAGTTTAGATGAACTTAAAAGGGACAACATGGAACATGTTAAGTTTCTTCGCAAGAACTTAGAGCCAGAGGTTGCACAGAAGATAATAGACAGTTACTTCGCTCTTCGAGCTGAAGAGTTGGAGAAATTGCACGAGGGTGAGGAGATCAAAGTAAAATTAATCGAAATAGGGAGTAATTCTCCCTTACTCTGGCCATATACGAGTTATACTAACGGAAGCTTTGAAAAAGCAGATCCTGTAAATTTGATATTCTACATTCTAAAAACCGATGTAGTTTCCTGAGATTGGTGCGGATCAATAACCATCAATTTATCATAACAATCGACAAAATACTTCTCAACCATGCTATTACACCGAGCTCATGCACAAATCACAATTACATGAATACATGGAGAAGACTTATAAACCAGATATTTCGAGCCCAGACAACTAAGATTTCACTATTCGGGATTCCGTGTGGGAAGCTTACGCTAAAGCATCAAACTTCACGAGCTCGATTTTATCTCTTGTTCGAGTTATAAACTCATTTACGCTCGCCAATTGCTCATTGTACCTGATTTCGTATTTCCGATTGAATTCAAACTTGATGGATTTGCCAGTGAAAGAAATAACTGCAATTTTGTGGAGTATATCCCGCCTCAGCACTTCAATGCCGGCGTTCCTGTATTTCTCCGTCAAAGTGCGTTTGAATATGCTAACGAGGTCATAAGCGATGAAATTGAAGTAAAAATGCACCTTTATCGGCTCCAAATCCCTGCTCGGCAACTTGTTTATGTACCATTCCCCCTTCGCTTCCTCGAACAAAGTCTCTATTAGCCACCTGTTCCCGTAATCCTCAATGATCTGTTCTGGTGACGCATCGAAGACATTCGTCAGCCAGATGAACATTTCTTCCTTCTCCCTACCCCTTATCACCTTTATATCTGCCTTGTAACCCTCTATCCTGTATTTCCGTCCCCTGCCCTTGCCGACAACCTCAATAGCAGGTATTTTATTCAGCGTTTTTGATATCGAAGTTGCAGGATTCTTAGAATTGCTAAATACTTTACCATATTCCTTCTTGTATAAATCGTAACTATTCAGCCTGCTTGCATGATGCCCTGAGATGGGCTTAAAGATATGCTCTAATGTACATGTTTAGTTTCGAGATATGTGCTGTGCCTATAAATCTTTTGCTTATCAGCCCCGCATACATAATCGATAGATTTATATAGCTATATTTCATATGGAGATTACATAATTATACCATGAATCGAACTCAGCCGGTATCACAGGAAGAAATGATTGATTTTATCCTGAACCAGCCAGCAGTGATAAAGCGCGAGGATATCATGGCAGTTTATGAGGCTGGCCCGGAAGTGGTAATCAAGCTCATCAATGCCTTAATTGAGGCTATTATTGAACTAAAAGAGCAAGTGAAAGCTTTAGAAGAGAAACTCAACAAAAATAGCCGCAACAGCAACAAACCACCCTCAACCGACGGTTTTTTAAAGCCTAAAAGCCGACGCCAGAGAAGTGACCAACCCGTAGGTGGGCAGAAAGGGCATCCTGGCCATACTCTAAGGATGGTGGATAACCCAGACCATATAATCATCCATCGGGCATCCAGATGTAATAAATGCGGCAGTTCTTTGGAAGAAACACCAGCCACCGGTTATGAGAGACGCCAGGTATTTGATCTGCCGCCAATTAAAGTGGAAGTAACTGAGCATCGAGCAGAGAGCAAGATCTGTCCTCATTGTGGCTATCTCAACAAGGCTCCTTTTCCTGAAGAGGTCCAGCAGCCTGTGCAATATGGACCCCGTATAAAAGCTATTGCCGTCTACTTGAGTCAGTATCAGCTCCTTCCCTATGAGCGCACAAGCGAGCTGTTCGCTGATCTCTTCAGCCATCAGCTTAGTGCCTATCCGAAAAATATAAAAACAATGGTAAGATAGTAAATGAGGAAAAAACATGTTGGATATAGGACGTGAGTATCAGATACCAGATGAATTATTAGTCAACTCTTATCATCGTTGCTACTTACCAAAACAGTCGCTTCACATAATAAAGATACCGGAGGGGGCACAGTACACACGGTCAACTCATATCATTGTTGTTTTACTCAGCCAAGCTCATCTTAGCCATAGAATATCCTTCTTTAAAGGCGTCAACTCGTATCATAGCTGTTACTCAACTCTGATGTATGGCTCCAAATACTGAAAAGAGAGTGGAGTCAACTCATATCATAGTTGTTACTCAACGAGCAGAACATGCAGCATTTCATGTCAAACTCCCCGGTGCCAACTCATATCATAGTTGTTACTCAACGAAGAAAAAGAGCAACTGCACAAAATTATCAGGAAAGGTCAACTCATATCATAGTTGTTATAATGCGGGGAAGGTATCGGAAACCCCGAAG
>JASEFB010000037.1 GCA_030019325.1 archaeon
TTCCAATCAAGATCACTCTCATGATTATGCCAACCGTCAATGAAACGACAACCATCAAGCCAACTGCTTTGAGCATAGCCAGGCTGCCTAACTCTCGGAACAAAACAAAAAACGTCGCAATGCACGGAAAATACGTGGTCAGCATTATGCAAGCAATCGTCAATTGCTGCGGAGTCATACCCAAAGGCAATAACATGCCAATCGCTATATCCTTCCTCATGAATCCCAAGATCAACGCGACAATCGCTCCTTCTGGTAAACCGAGCAACGTCGTGAGAAGAGGAGAGAATATTCGGGAGAGTATGTCGATTATGCCCGATATAAAGAACAGGTTCACGATGAAGATGCCTAATATAACGAAGGGAACCGCCTCAGCGAGAAAGCCATACGCCTTGGACCACGTTTTCTTGAGTAACGTTCTGGGATCAGGTTTTCGATACGGAGGGACTTCCAATAATAATTCCGGACTCTCTCCCCTGACGATCCTTTTCAACACCAAGCCTAAGAAGATATAGAGCACTAAAAGGGTAAAATAGACGATAAGTATCCATTTCATGCCATATCTACCCAGAATTGCAAATATCATTGCTGATTGAGCCATGCACGGAATCGCGATAGCCATGAGTGTCATCGCGATGAACCGCTGCTTTTCTGTTTCCAGTATACGCGTCGCTAACGCACCGGGTACATTGCACCCACAGCCCAATATCGTTGGCACGATCGCTGATCCATGCAATCCGAGTTTGTGCAAACCGGTATCGACGAGAACCGCGAGTCGTGGCAAATAGCCCGTGTCTTCGAGTATGCTGAGCATGAAATAAAAGGTGATGACAAATGGCAAAACCATACCAAAAGGGACATATAATCCCGTCGTCAGGAGACCCAAGGACTGCTCGAAATCAAGGGATTCAATAGTGGATGTACCCACTAATAGATCATGTAATAGCCCGCTCGGCACAAATGAATTTACACCGCCTACGATCCACGGTCCATAGTACGTATAGAAGATTGGATTCATCAGATAGTCAATTAGCACATTCCCTACCTCGATTATGAAGAGGAACATGAGGAGTATCACGAGTATCGCAAGGGGTATGCCCGTTGTTGGTCTCACGGTAGTATCCGCGAAACGTTCCCACATGGTGTGATGACGGTGATGCACTACTTGGACGTCCCGAATAATTTCACCAACTTTCAACCATCGTTCCTCTTCAGACATTTGCTTGAGAGTTTTTGATGGCTGAGCGTCACCGACTGCAGATGCCAGTTCCTTTATCCCCGTTCCACATATTGCACAGGTTGGAACAACCGATACTCCGAGCACCTTCTCCAATTTCGCCACGTCTATATCAATGCCAAGATGCCTGGTCTCGTCCCACATGTTCAACGCTAAGACCGCGGGCTTCTTCGTTTCCAGAATTTCTAAGGTCAGGTAAAGATTCCTTTCTAAATGCGTTGCATCGACGACAGGTATGACGATATCCCCCTCGTGAAGCATGGTCTGAGCCACTGCCTCGGCTTTTGAAGTAGGCTCGAGGGAATACGCACCCGGTACATCAATGAGCTCGAACTTTTCTCCTCCAATGAAGGTGGTGCCCTTTATAAAATCAACAGTCGTTCCGGGATAATTCGACGAGATCACATTCACACCGGTCAGACGTGAGAAAACAACACTCTTACCAACGTTTGGGCAGCCCATCAGCGTTATCTTCTTCATATCTTTTGGATTAAGATCTGCCGTGCCATCCCCCTCCCAATTGCTATCAGCGTTCCTTCGACGTCTATGACGAGCGGCCCCCTCGCAGGTTGTGCCGCTATTATCTCGACGATTTTTCCTTCCTTGAGTCCCATCGTCCTGAAATGGCGCTGCCTCCCGCTGCCAGCTCCTAACGCAACAATTTTCGCCCGTTCACCGGGTAACAGCGTAGTGAGGGGGACCACTCCTTCGTCTGGACTCATATCTCTCATTTGTTATTCCACTGTATGTATACATCTCTTTTTCCTTTTATTCTGTTTTTTTTGCGTCTTGCATTGCATCAATAGTTGTGGTTGAGCATCATTCCAGCATTTTAACCCCTAACTTACCCATCCTCCCCAGTTCTTCTTTTATATCTTCAAAGATAGTGCTGAGTGGGTGTGGAATACCAACTAAAGCAGTAGCTCCTAAGGTCTCTCCACATGTCCAATTCTCAGCTTTACTGACTGACCATGGGAATCCAGTGGTTTGGTATCGGTACATGAAGTCCAGAAAGAATCAATGCGCCAAATAAAACCTGCATCAACTGCATATTCATATTTACTTCCCCCTCTTCCATCCTTTTATATGTTGGTAGTTTCCTACTTCTTTCTCTTGTTAAGAAATTTAACATCTTACAGACAGGATATTTTATCTTCCAATGCACTCCTGATTTACGCCTAGAATTATCCGTTCTATCCACTTCCACAATAACAATCTTTCCATTTGGTTTAGTAACGCGTATCATTTCCTTAATCCCTCTTTCAACGTCTTTTAATGGCCATAATGCAAACTTGCAAATCGTTGCATCAAAAGATTTATCCTTTGCGGGAAGATTGTGTGAATCGCAAATTAGAAGATTTACGGAAGTTTTCAGCACTCTTGATACATTCTCTACCCTTTTCTGTCAATACATACATCTTTATCCACTCCCTCCCACCTGGCACTGGCACACTGCATCTTTCACACATTGGAGACCCTACGCATCCCAGACCTTCTCTCGAACTGATTTCTCTGAGATAACCTGCACGAACCATGAACTCTATCCTCGCCGTTAGTACAGATTTCCTCATACCCAACTCCGTAGCAAGCTTATCTAAGGTGCCTCCTTTCTCTATCTTGCGTAGAATTTCCTCTGTTGTGGTCAATTTAGCCCTTTCTTATCATTTTACTTGTAAAAAGATCATCTTTTGAATTCACCACCATTTGACCCCACGATATATTTGAACATTTGGTGCGAACCCTCGGTAGGAAGCGTGCTGATTATCTCAATATCCTCCCTCTTTGGTATTTCCCCTTGCCGCAGGTTCGAAAGTGCCAATTGTGCAGCACTGAAAGAACACGACACGCATATACACGGTTTTCCAGCTATCAGTTCTTCTTATGCTGTTCTGCGTGCAATTCTGCTATCTCGTCCACTATTATTTTTTGCGTAGTCCCTCTTTCCTCTATTGTAATAGGCTCTATCTTTCCTTGAGGCGGTGTTATTTCTTTGCATTGCCAATCAAAACTATTCTATTTCTCGATAAAAAACAAAAAATGGAGAAAGAGGGTGTTATATATCCCCCTCCCTCAATTGCACATTTCAACGTGCCTTTTTCCCACTGTACACCAGAACCAGAAACAAAATCAGCCCAATCACCAGTATCGAAAAGAATATTGCTCCTCCCACAACGGCAGGCTCTTCCTCCTCCTCTGGTTCTTCCACACCCTCAAAAAGCTCCCAGTCCGGCAAGGTCAAAAACTTGTCCCTCGTATCTTCCCACTCTGACTTGAACAGCGCTCTTTCTTCACTCGTTGCGTTCTCTGGGTCAAACATCACCTTCTTACGAAGTTCAAAGAAATCTTCCGGGAACACTCCCTCCTTGAGCACGACCTCGAAACACTCTCCAGTTGAGTTTCGACAGACATCGAACCTGAAATTATCCAAGGTATTGTCCTTTGATATTATCTTCAAGTTCTTATTGCTCATGTTTGTCACTTCAGTCCCATTGAGCAGAATTATTTTATACTCGCCTTTTGTCTCCACTTCCATCCCAGGTCCCGTCCCTGTTATCTCTACTTCTGTTCCATCATCCAAAACCACAATGGGCGATAACTCGAATGCTGGCGGTGCCTTTGCTCCAGGCATGTGCGCATTAACGGAAATAACCGCCGTGGATAGTGCCAGCAAAGACATTAGCACGATTGCTACTGCTTTTGTTTGATTTTTGCACTTTGCATTTTTCATTTTCACGTCTCCCCCTCCTTCAAGATATAATACACGATTACCAGCGAGAACGGCAGCAAAAACACCTCCGGGCAATACGGTGGTGCATAACTTGCTAAAAATCCTTCCAAGCTGTTAAACCACGTCTCTTCTCCCGGAATAGAACTCGCTATTCTCGCCCATATCGCCATTCCTGCCACTATCCATATCATTATGCTCGCCATCACTGCCTTTGCTATTTGATGTACCTCTGCGAAGTTCTTCACGCTACTTAAATAAAACAGACTCGCAGAGAGAAGAATTATCGCTTTCCACGGCAGGAACATGGGGTCTGAGGCTCCTGAAGAATCTAAAATCCCCCACGTAAATCCCTCACCCGCGCTTGCAATCAGTTCTGCAGCTCCGAACGCCAATGCTACTGCACCTAAAACTGCGAAATATATCTGTCCAAATTTCTTCTCATTCTCGTTCATCTACGCCACCCCCAGCATGATTCCTATCAGATGTATCAAGCCACCGTAAACAAAGACCATCGCTACGAGCGAAGCAAAGCTGCCAAGAATTTCTTTCCAGTTCTCTTCCTTCAGCATCAGTGCGAACGTCGCTAAGCACGGGAAATAGATGCACAGCAGAACCACGGACGTGAACACCTGAAAAGTGGTCATTATCCCCTGCGCCATAAGACCGCCGAGCACGCCAACAGCTAAATCTTTCCTCAGAAAGCCTGCTATTAGCGGCGCTACTGTTTCTGATGGCACTCCAAACCATACCATTAGCAACGGACCAAATACAGCCGCCAGCCAATCCATCGCTCCAGTCAGGTACATAAGACCAACAATTATACTACCTAACAGAACGAAAGGAACCGCAACGAGGAGAAAACGTGACGTCCTTATCCACAGCTTTCTTCCGATATTTCTCAGCGTTGGCATTTGATACGGCGGCACGTCCATTATGAGTTCTGGCGACTTCCCGAGCACGATTTTGTTAAGGATGAATCCAAAACCCAGATATCCGATGGCTAAAGTCAGGAAAATCCAGCCCATCAGCTCTGGCACTAACTCTTGCATAATTCCTATTTGCGCACCACATGGAACAAATATCGCTAACAGTGTCATCATCATGAATCTTTGTTTCCTTGTTTCCAGTGGTCTCGTAGCCGTTACTCCCGGAACATTGCAGCCTAAGGAAAGGAAAGTGGGCACAATCGCATAGCCGTGCAGACCTATTTTGTGCAGCACTGTATCAACGAGAACAGCCAGTCTCGGCAAATAGCCTATATCCTCCAGTATTGCAAAGATCAGATAAAACGCCAGTACTGCCCACAGGACTACGCCAAAAACAATGAACAGCCCGCTGGTAAGCACACCAAAAGCCTCAAAGCAATTGTCCGAGGCTACAAGCACTCCGTCCTCTATATGTCCAGCATCTACCATGAGTGCATAGAACGGGTTTCCTAACCCGCCGAGAAAAAACGACTGCAGCCACGGCAGCCAGTGCTCATCGAAAATCTTAACCATGAAGCCGTCTGTAAACAGGGTGCCTGCGAAATCGCAGAAAAAAGACCAGAAGCCGTATATAACCGCAATTGCAACCGGTATCCCCGTCAGCGGCTTAACCGTGAGTTCCGCAATTGCATCCTTCAATGTATGTTTATATGCACCAAATTCCACCGTTTGCTTTGATATCTTCTCTATCAAATCCCATCTCTCATCAACTGACAGCGGCACTTTCACCACCTCCTTGAGCTTGCGCTTCACCTGTACTCGCAGCTGCACTTACAGCACCTACACTTTCGATAATTTTTTCTATTTTCACCGGTGCTGCATCCTTTATCTTTGAAACGAGTTCCTTGAACCCTTCTCCACTTATCGCGATAGTTGGCACTACCGGCACACCGAGAATTCGCTCCAGTTTCTCCACATCTATTCTTATATTCTTGTCCTCGGCAACGTCCCACATGTTTAGCGCTACTACAACCGGATAACCGCGTTCGATAATTTCCAAAGCTAAGTAAAGACCTCGCTCTACTTTCGATGCGTCGAGCACGCATACAACCACAGAATCTCGGTTCTCTTCAAGCATTTTCACTGCTACTTCTTCTGCTCTATCCTTTGGCTCTAATGAAAATGCTCCTGGCACGTCTATCAGCTCGACATCTTCCCTTTCTAAACGCATCCAGCCTTTCATGAAATCCACTGTCGTCCCAGGATAATTCGACTCAAACACTTTTGCCCCCGTCAGCCGGTTGAAGAAGACGCTTTTTCCCACATTGGGATGCCCCATCAATAAGATTTTCATTTCTATTCCACCTCCACAACTATTTTTTCCGCTATGCCCAATCCCAAAGAAGTAAACGATTTGTCCACTTCTACCACCACAGGTCCTTTTATGGGCTGCTTCGTCGCCATTCTTATATTTTTACCCACTCTTATACCCATGCCTGCTATTTTCGCCCTCAAATCCTCCGCTATTTCTTTCACCGTTCCTTCTTCATCAAAATCCATTTCACTCAGCTTCTTTTCCATTACTTTCACATCCTCCTTACTATAACTTTTTGCGCCATCCCGCGACCTATGGAGACCGTGTTTCTATCTACCTCCACAGTAACGGGTCCGTAGCAGGAAATCATACGAACCACGCTGCCTTCAAATAAACCACGGAGCAACAGCTTCTGGCGAATGCCATGACCCCCTTCAACAGCCATGATTCTTCCCAGTTCACCGGGTTTCAACTGGCTTAGCGGCATTGTATCACCGTAATTATCATTTAGAAAAGACCGCTTCTCCTCTGCCATCTGGTTGCTCACGCACTCATCGCCCATTTTATTCTCTTTTTATTCCACCCAAATCTTTTCTGCGAGCCCGCGTCCAATAGTTACCAATAGTTCATCCATTTTCGCAAGCACATAAGTTCCCCTTTTTGGAACAGGTGCAGGCATCTCCTTCCTGACCAATGTTATCTCTTTACCTTCCACTATTCTGAGCTGTTCAAATTTCTCCCTGAGCGAGGTTCCACCGATTATCTTGCTTATCTTTGCCTTCTCGCCTTCCTCAAGATAATTAATCTGGATGGATTTTCCTTCCTTTTCTACCAGCGCCTTCGATGCTTGACCTTCGCCCATACTTATCTCCTTGTCGTCTATTTTGAACACCAATGTGTCATCAGGAAGGTGGCGTAAGAACTCAACTTCGCTTCCTTTTTCTATGCCCAGTCCAGAAAGATAACCCTCAAAAACTTTTCCACCTTCAATGGTCTTTACTGTTCCCTTTTCTCCTGTCTCAAGTCTTAGAAGTGGAAGCGTTTCGCCTTCTTTATCCACATACACCTTATCTGCCCATCCACGAGCTATGACTGCTTCTCTTCCTGCTGCTTTCAGTGAAATAGGTCCTGCGTGCACGTGCACGGGTTCAGTGGCTACCACTGTAAGCTCAGTTCCTTCAGCAATGCCTAACTCCTCCAGATGCCCTTTGACTTCCAAGCCGCCGTCTATTCTCTTTACCGCTACTTTTACCTCTGGCTCGACTTCGCTTAACAGTTTCATTTCTTTTATCCTCTATTTCCATTATAAAGTTAGGAATACAAAAATCATACCCTAAAAATGTTCGGTTATTAAAACCAAGCCCTAACACTTTTAGGAAAGAGAAAATGAACCTAAATAAATTCGAAAATTCGAGTTGAACCTAAAAGAGTTAGGAAGCGATGAATAAATCTAATAAAAACAGGGACAATCCCTTCATTTATCTTTTACAATCCACAACTTTGTCTCTGTTTGTTCTGGACAGGTACCCACTCATTACCTTCTCACCCTCAGCACCAGGTACGCGATTGCTAATAGGCTCGCAATGGCGAAGACCGCTTCGAAGCCTGTGGCGAACACGCCCTGATTTGGCGTGTCTTTTCTCATCTGCTTAGTTGCTGTCAATTCGATCCATCTTGCAATGTTTGGGTGTGGACTTAATTCTTCTGGATATCCGTAAAATCCTTTCCCATTATAACGGTAGTTCAAGCCTTTAAGTTTCTTAGCAATGAGTTCATCCACGTAAGAAGAACCCAAGCTATTGGTCGTGACCACAATTACCGGTCCATCATGTGCCGCTTCCTCCACAACCTGTCTTATATTCGGGCTACCCTGGTATTGCATAAAACCATATCTCACATCCTTGAAGTTTGATATCGCTTTTACCTGTTCTGCTAAAGATCGGGCATATATCTCACCATGTTCGAAGTATGTCAGACTGCCCCAACGACTAATTACCAATATCTCTTCATCTTCTTCTTCACTCACTTCGCGCGCCCTATCCAAGATTAACCCGGCAATCAGTGGATTATCGTCTATTGGACCTGCTACCGTAATTCGAATACCCATATGTTTCGTCACATTTTGTAATATTTTAGTTTGTTCTGATGTTTTTAAAGCTTCATATACTTCCTCAACCGCTTCATCGTGGTCTGGAGTAGGCTCTGTGAATAGGGTGACAACGATAACGTGGTTTACGCCCTGCTGTAACAATTTATCCACGCCTGCATTGATGCTCTCATTTTCTGGCGGGTGTTCGGCGAATGCCAACGCAACGGGGACATCTAACTTCACCTCCTTCATCAACTCTCTTACCACATTCACCCGTTCAAGCCCTTTTGATCCATGGTCTATGACCAGTAAGCCATATTTCTCATCTCCGATTGCACATCTAACGCTTGTCTCTATCCATCTTGCCACATTTGGATGTGGAGCTAGTGTTTTTCCATTGTATGCGTAGCTCAAGTTCTCAAGTAGCTGAGGAATATATTTCTCTGTGAAAAAGTCTTCACTGATCATTAAGGGAACAACGATGACGTCATTTTCAATAGATGCATTCTCAACAACCGCCCTGAGTGTAAGGTCGGAATGGAGTGTCTCATTCACGCGAATAAAGGCATATTTCACCTCTCTGATCCTGATGGTTGGCTCCATGTAATACTTCAGTATCATCCGAATATTATCCGGGATGTTTGTGGCTAAGCTATTATTCCACCCCATGAAATCTGTCTCATTATCCGTTCCCTCTCCAACGATCACAACAGTTTCATTGTCTGGGTCTTTACTGAGCTCAGCAACTCTATCTGCTAAGGTATAGGCAACCAACACATGATCATCTATCGCCTTCGTGAACACGATCGTCGCATTGGTATCTACTTGTGTAAGATTCTCCGCTCCTTCTGGAGGATTATCCCTCAGTCCGAGCACATATTCGATCTTTGGAATGTGATCGCTGTATGAGGATATGAACAAAGGCACAGCGATTATTTTTGTGATGCCCCTTTCATTGAATCTTTCGACAGCAGTAGTGATCGTTTCGTTCGGAACAAATTCTAAGAAGCCCAATTCTACTGGATATGGCAAACTGACGTTCTCCACCGCTTCTCGAACAGGTTTGCACCAGCGTTCCTCAGGACTCCCGTGTGCCACTACCAGAATGCCTATTTGTTCGAAGTTCTCATTGGGTGCCATTCCTGTATCCACACTTCCAATTCCCGTAGAGAGCGTAAGAGCTCCTAATAAGATCCCGGTTATCGCTACAACAGCAATTGTTCCCTTTATTTTATTCATTTTTCCTTTTCGCCTCTATTACTTCGATATTTTCCCCACAAACCAAACATACTTCATCATCCCTTTCAAATGCATCACTCGAGATAGCAGAAGCAAGAGCTAATATGATCGGTATATGCCCCTCTGAAAGACCTCCATCTCGCAGAATATCCTCAATTATTTCTCGTTTGCGCTCACCCTTTTTAGAACGCTCAACAATTTCCTGGTAGAATTTTCCTGCTAATTCCACTATGACTCTTTCTTCCGTCTCCATTTTTATAATTTCCTCCACCCTCGCCATTTTTTACCTCCGTTTATCTCATTAATTGTTAGGAATACAAAAATTCCACCCTAATAAAGCTCGGTTATTAAAACTAACCCCTAACACTTTTAGGAAAGAGAAAATGAACCTAAATAAACTCGAAAATTCCAGCTAACCTAAAGAGGTTAGGAAGCGATGAAAAACCAAAAAGAGAAGAATACAAAGCGGATTTGTTTAAGTTGAAAAACAAATTCAAGAACAAAGGACGAGAGAAGAAGAATAAGTATCATCGGGGGTGTCTCCTATTATTGTCATGTAAAAAATATAAAAAGAGATGCAGGAGGACTTGAAATAAACCTCATGCATCTAAAAAGAATAAATAGGTGCAAAAACATCTCTACTCGCTCTCTTTTTGCATTGCTTCCAGATGTTCCATCAGGTCATGCATGTGTTCGTCAAGATTCTTCGTGTGCGCACCTATCTCCTCTATATCCCTTTGCACATGTTCGATGTCGTCGTGAACATGCTTCACGTCTTCACTCACATGCTTTCTGAGTTCTTTTATATCTGCCATTTTTTACCTCCGTTTAGCTCATTAATTGTTAGGCACACAAATAATATCCCCTAATAAAGCTTGGTTTTGAATAAAAAGCCTAAATAAGTTAGGTCCCTGACAAAAAACCGATGATTTGTGTTACATTTTTTACCTATTTCTTATTTTACAAAGCATAATTTCCTTTGCTATTTTAGAAGCCCCCTCTTCATGGTTATCATCTCCCTCCATATTTGCACATTTTTCTATGGTTTTGGCAAATGCATCAAGAGGGTCAAAACTCCACCTTCTCCTCGGCTCTTCAATATCTATCCTTCCGTATTGAATTTGTGATATGCACCACACAGTACAGCAGAGCCACCGAATCCGAAAACAATGAAGGGTTTCCTTTTCCCGCACTTATCCGAGAGTGAGCCCCAAACCACGGCAAAAATCACGTAGGCAAGCATTTCAAGCGTAAAAAACATACTCGCTTTGGTATTGCTGGCATCGAAACAGTCAATGATAAACTCTTTAATCACCGGCGCCATAAGCGTCAAACTCAGCATTACTATAAATGTTAAGACAGCATGATTGCAATTTCCCTATTGAGGTCGATGCTTATTCTGTTCGACATACTCTCTTGCGAGTTCTAAGAAGAGTCTCCGCTTACATTCCGACCTTCGTCCACCTCGTCTTCGGAGGACCTGTTCTTGCATCGGCATTCTTTACATCGCCCATCGCATTCGCAATCGCATGACATAATTTGAAAGAAGTTGTTAGGGGTACAAATAACATCCCCTAATAAAGCTTGGTTTTGAATAAAAAGCCGAATAAAGTTAGGATTTTGATAAAAAGCTGATAATTTCGATTTTTTCCTAAAAACACTAATTAAATTCGGTTACCCCTATGCGTCCTAATCTTGTTAGGAATCGTTATTTATGCACCTAACTTTTTTATTTTTTCCCGTGGCAAAGTGAGCGTGAGTATACGATAGAAGAGCTATGGAAGTGTTTATCCATCATATTCAGGAATATAAGAAAGGATTGAGAACTCTCGTCCTTCATACGACGAAAGCGTCGGATAGAGATGCGATTGAAAAAAGACTGAAAAGGGAAACGATTGATTACCATGTTCAGGAAGTCAACGGAACGAAAATAAATGTCTTCTTCGGCAATTCTATCTGCATTGATGTCATCAAACAGATGAATTTTATATCGTTATCAGATTTAACAGATGAGGAGGACTTTATTCTTGGCACGATGCTGGGCTACGATAGGGTAAAGCAGTGCGAGCGGTATCTTAAAAGGAAGCGCCACAACAAAAATAATAACTTAGAAGAAAAGCTACTCCTAAGACCAGAACAATTGTTGCACCCGGAGGTAAATTGAAAGCACAAGAGAGCCATAGCCCACAGAGGGTTAAAATAGCACAAAGAGAGATAGAAAGGAGCATCATACCACTCAAACGATGTGTAAATTGCCTGCTCATCACTGCCGGTATGGTTAACAGCGCAATGACCAGAATAACACCCACCACCCTTATCAACACCACCACAGTTAATGCAATAAGACACAAAAGGAGAAGATATAATCGCTCGGTGGGAAGCCCCATCGCCTTTGCATACTCCTCATCGAAGGAGATCGCCTGAAATTCTCGCTGAAATAAAAATACCACTGCAATTATAGCGGCATTCAAGCTCAGCATTAGAATTATGTCTGAAGTATGCACTGTTAAAATACTTCCAAATAAATAGCCAAACAGGTCTGGAGCATAACCCGGACTCAATGCAACGAAAATAATACCTAAAGCCATCCCCATCACCCATAAGATTCCGATTGCGGTATCTTCTGGTATTTTTGTTCTCCTCCCTATAACGCCCATGCTTAGCGCAGATACGATGCTAAAAGGAATAACGCCCAAGACCGGGTCCACACCCAGGAAATAGCCCAATCCAATACCGCCAAAGGCAGCATGGGCTATTCCTCCGCTGATGAACACTATCCGCTTCACGACCACATAGACGCCTACAATCCCGCATGCGATGCTGGCTAACAACGCTGCAATAAGGGCGTTCCTCATGAATTCATACTGCAAAATCTCTATCATTTTTATTTGTGCACTTTCAACACCCTGTGAGGAACGCCATGAGCTATTATTTCTACCGGGCACTGGTATGTCGCTTCCAGGTCTTCTGCAGTTATCTCTTTTGTGTTATGATAAAAAAGCCTGCGGTTAAGACATGCAATTTTATCCACGTAAATGGAAACAGCACTGATGTCATGCGATACTAAAACAATCGCCATTCGATGCCTCAGTTTCTCAAAGAGTCCATAAAGCTCGGTCTGCATAGGTGAATCAACACTTGCCATCGGTTCGTCTAAGAGAAGTAGTCTCGGCTCGGTTACCAGTGCACGAGCGATAAAAACCCGCTGTTGTTGCCCACCGGAGAGTTTTCCTATTTGAGAAGCAGAGAAATCGAGCATTTCCACTGTCCTCAGGGCTTCATAAGCAAGCTTCTCATCCTCTTCGCTATATCTTTTGAACCCTTTCATGCGCCCTAAGCGCCCCATCAGCACTACATCCCAGACGCTTACTGGAAAATCTCGGTCAAAGAGGCTGTACTGTGGAACATAGCCAACAAATTTTCTGCCTCTCTCTGGTGTGTCTCCGAAAACCCTAACCTTCCCCCGGCTCGGCTTTAGTAAGCCAAGAATAACTTTGAGGAGAGTGGTCTTCCCGCCTCCATTTGGTCCTATTATCCCTAAGAAATCACGCTGATTTATGGAGAGGTTAATCTCTTCCAACGCCGTCACACCGTCAAAATGCACCCATACGTCTTCCAATTTTACAACTGTCCTTCTGTACTGCATTATTATTCCATCTCAAGAGAGAGTGAAGCCGCGATACTTCGCATATTGGCAATATAGTCTCGAGGGAGAGGATCTATAAAAACAATCTGCCCTCCAATCTCTTGCGCAATGGCTTCGGCATCTTTCGTTGCAAATTGCGGCGCTACATAGATATATGACAGGTTGTATTGTCTCGCTTTATCCACGCAATCCTGGATGACTTTAGGTGTTGGTGCTTTTCCCTTATGCTCAATCGCTATTTGCGTTAGATTATATTCCTCGGCGAAATATCCAAATGCGGGGTGGTAGGTCATAAAGATGCGGTTTTTAGTAAAACGGTCAAGTCTCTCATGGATATATGCGTCAACATCATCGAGTTCTTGTAGATATTTATCTCTGTTTGCCGTATAATACGCCTCGCACCCGGGGTCCAACTCGGTGAGTCCATCGCAGATATTCTCCACAATAACTCTGGCATTGACTGGGGAATTCCAGATATGTGGATCGTTTCCCATCATCGTGATACCTTTAGCGCAATCAACGATCAGCATATTGGGATTGACACCCATGATTTTGTCCATCCATACTTGCTCGAACTCCACTCCAGAACCTACTTTGAAGTATACCTTCGCCTTGCTGACCTCCCTTAACTGACCTGGTGTCGGCTCATAGGTGTGGGGGCTTGCCCCCGGCGGCACCATAACGGTCACCCGCACTTTATCTCCACCTACATTTTCCACAAAATCCGCTTGGGGAAGTATGGTTACAACCACCCCTATCACTTCTTCGCCCGCTACTCTTCCTCCTTCAGGGGCAATGCGAATATACGCTGCACTCATAGTGATCACGCAGACGGCAGCTATCAACACCCCAATTACTATCCTTCTTCTTGTATCCATTTTCCCATCTCACCTCCTAAATCTTAAAATTAATAATATTTGAATAATTTATTAATAACCTGTGGTTAAGAGAAAGACTATCCACTCTACCCAGAACCCACCGCAGCGAAATTCTCCAGCATTTTCTTAAGCGCGCTCAAACCAGAACTGCGAAGGAAACAGCAGGGTTTATTCCGCATCTTGCATGCCTCTTTTACCATCCGGCAAGCGTTATGACTGTTTATGTCTATCGGGCAAAATATCACGTCATTTCTTTCCACAAGACTCTCTATCTCCCTTTTACCCCTTTCACAGTGCCCGCAGTGATAACATAAAATGCAGCCAAAAGATTCCACCATTTCCTTGTAGCACGACTCAAGCGACTCCACTCCTCCAACATAAGCCACTCTCAGCCCTTTAAGCCCTGCCTCTATCTCCATTTCCATTTCGGTGTGATTTCTACTGGCATTACAATTGCAAGCAGAAGCTGCGAGCGTGTCCTCCCTCGCTATCTCCATCTCCATCCTTTCTTTCATGTTGGATTTGAAATCGGATGCTGATGCTGATCTCTTGATAAACTCTGCATTTTCTCTATTCCACCTCTTTATTTCTTCTCTTAAAATCGCCAGTTCCTTTTTCATAGAGTCAATTTGTTCAAACGCTGCTTCTCCACCCACTTCCTCTACTTTTCTCCTCAATCGCTCATTTAATCGCTTTTGCTCTTCCAGCTCATGAACAAGCCTGACTTTATCCTCTTTAATCGCTTCACGCTCTGAAATTAGTTCCTCTTTCTTCTGCTCCAACCTTGCACACCTGCGTTGAAGCTTTTCACTCGATTCTAAAGCTGTTCTTAGCTCCTTCGTTATATCCTCCACTTTATCTCCCGGCAACTTACGGGATAGTTCATCGTAAAACCGCAACGCCTGATGCTCCTTCATATGAATGGCAGCGAAAATCCTCGTCTCGATTTCTTTGCTTTTATCTTCATTCAATCCATTATTTTGGCTTCCACTTCCATTACGTGCCGCAAACCAGATAAGAGCAGAAAGAGGGACGTCTTTAAAGGTGTTTTCTCCACTTTCAATAATCTCACCTATTTTTTGCGGGTCTAACCCCAAACGCTCAACTTCTTTCTTATACGGTGCAAATTGTTCTTCCAATATCTTTTCCACTCGCTTAGCATGCTGATTCTGCGTCCGGCACATCTGAGCAAGATGCTGATGCATTTCAAACGCTGCTGAAAACTGGTTTTCATGGTTGAGTTTCAAATCCTTAAATATTTTCCTCAGCTCCCTTTCGTCGAGGCTCAACCCTAAGATATGACAAATTGTAAAGGGCTGAAACTCCCATATCCTTCTCCTTCCGTTTCCATTTCTCCTTCCTTTTTCCTCTGCCATTCTTTACTACCTCCGCTTGTGTCACGGCTATGAAGCCTGGTAAAGCGGATAGCCACCAAGAAACCACGAGCTCAAGTCACGTTTTATCGCTTCAACCCTTTCTTCTATCTCATCCACGCTTTCGGCTTCCTCTAAGATGTCCTCAAGTAGTCGCACCAGATCCTTCATCACCCTTTCAATCTCGTCCATCATAATCCCCTTCCTTCTTTTTAGGCTGCCCTAACTATGGGATGATAAGAATTAGGCACATAAATAATATCCCCTAAAAAGGTTCGGTTCTGCGAAAAGAACCTAAATAAGTTCGGGTTTAAAGAAAAAAACGAACAGCTTTATCCTTTATAACAACTCGTCTATACCATAGACCAGAAATCCCTGCCTGCGAAGTTCTTCTTTACCTTCAATACTCGCGGCTACTGTGCCATAATACTCTCTCCTTTCTTCACCTTTGACATGCCAATTAACAAGTTCTGCTTTATCCCTGAGCGCATTTAATATTCTTTCTGCCTCTTGATAGCTCAATCTGCCCCATTTAACCTCGAAGAAGGCTATTTGTTTTTCTCTCTCGTTTACCGCCACTATATCTATCTCCTCACCTTTATGCCACCACCTGCCAATCTTTTCAAATCTGAACGGAAGCAAAGAACGAAGAAACTCATCTCTGACAAAACTCTGAAATTTTTTCCCCAGGTAGATGGTTTTTTCTCCCTCGCTCAATCTATAACCCCCTGCTTCTATCTCTTCCCTATGTTTGAAGACGAAATTGAACCAGAAATCAAAGATGCTGTCCTTTATTAGATATATCCCCTTTTTTGGACTGCCAAACATGGAGACCTCCCGCTCTATAAAGCCCAATCTGAGCAGATTCTCAAGATACGGATAGATACCCCTTGTTTCAATGCCCGTAAAATTTGCTATCCCCGTCGGTTTTGTATGACCATAAGCGATGGCATTGAGAATGGAGAAGTAGGTCTTGAGTTCTTTGAACTCCTGCGAGATGATGAAATAAGGCTCACGGTAGAAGTATCCATTCTTGCTGAGGAATTCCTTTTCCAGAAATTCATCGAGGTTGTGGTATTCAGAAGCTTTCAGCAGATACTCCGGCACACCGCCTATTATCAAATAGAGCTGAAGTGCTTCCTCGAGAGGCATTCTGACAAACTCCCTCGCAGACTTAAACGACAGTCCCTCCAGCAAAATATCTCGTGTTCTTCTTCCATAAAGTGGTGATGCGTATGAAAGCACTTTTTCACTCATCAGTCCAAGTAAAGAGCCTGAGAGAACAATAAAAGCAGATGAGGAAGAGAACTTTGTATCCCACAACTTTTGCAAAACTCCGAGTACTCTGGCGTCACTTCTGATGAGATATGAAAATTCATCTAATATGATATAAAATCTGTCTTCTGGCATATTCTTCGCTAAATATCCGAAAAGCAGTTCCCATTCTTTTATCTCAAGCGTCCTGAGCAAGGGATCGTTTAGAAATTCTGCAATTTTCTCCTTCACACCATTTATCTGAATCAGGGAAGAAGATTCTTCTGCAATGTAGAGGATCCCATTTCTATTCTTTGTCTTCGAAAATTCCATCAGAAGTCTTGTCTTACCTATTCTTCGCCTTCCGTAGAGGACAATTAGTCTCCCTTTTTCTTTCTCCCACTCCTCTTCTAATAGCGAAATCTCCTCTTCCCTATCAATAAATTTACTAATCATAATTAGTTCTAAATAAGATTAGTATTTATTTAAAACTTCACATATTTTTCCGAACTTACCGCGTTTTTAGCAAAAGAACCGATGACCTTTTGCTTCTCGCTTCTCCACTTCGCAGGGATGTACCCCGGTCTTACAGAACGTTTCGAAGTGCTCCAGCCATTGTGGATAATCCGGTGCGGTCTTCACAAACCGCACAAATCTTTTTAGCTGCTCTATTGTCTCAGGCTCCAATTCGTGCTCAATGATGCATGCATCTTTATTCGCTATCTTCTTAGACACTTTTATTATTTCTAAGAACGATCTGATGGTATCATGTCGTTCTTTTACCACACCTGCTATTTCTCTCCCTTTTGGTGTTAATCGCACGCCATCGTATTTTCGATATTCCACGAGACCCATGTCATTCAGTCTCTTTACCATTTCCACAGCGCTCGGGGGTTTGATAGCTAAAACAGATGCTATATCCCTTATCCTCGTGTATCCCTTCTGTTCCGTGATTTCCAGAATTGCTTCGAGATAATCTTCCGCTTTCCTGCTGAGCATACTACTATAATATTAGGGTACCCTATAAATAATAGCTGCTTCAAATTTACAAAGGTAGCAATTAGAATGGTTGAGATGGTGCCACGAAGATGAAGGAAAAAACAATATGCTTTGACCTCGAAGG
>JASEFB010000038.1 GCA_030019325.1 archaeon
CCACATCTCATATAAAACCGCAAAGGTTCTCCCCCTAGCCTAAATTGTGATAGTCATTCACTTCCCTTTAAACTCCGGCTTCCGTTTCTCCAAAAACGCTTTTAACCCTTCTCGTGCATCCTCAGTCTTCAGCACGGATTCGAAGCATTCCGCTTCATGTTGTAAGGCACGCTCCAGGTCCATTTCTATACCTTTATTCACTGCATCCTTGAGTATAGCAAGCGTAACAGGACTTTTTGAGAGCAGCTTTTTGATAAGCTCATCAACCTCATTATCAAGTTCAGCCGCAGGGACAACATTATTCACAAGCGTTAATCGAAACGCTTCTGCAGCATCTATCTGCTCACCGGCCATCAGCAATTCCAGCGCTTTTGTCTTCCCGATTAATCTCGGTAATCGTTGTGTGCCGCCGCCACCCGGAATAATCGCCAAATTTACTTCCGGCATGCCGAATATCGCCTTCTCTGACGCAATCCTGAAATCACATGCCAATGCAAGTTCTAACCCACCACCTAAACAGAACCCGTGTATCTTTGCTATTACCGACTTCCTCATTTGTTCGATGAAGGTGAGTATCCCCTGAACCCACTGTGACCACGCACACGCTTCTTCAGGATTCTTATCACGTATCTCTGCTACATCAGCACCGGCGCAGAACGCTTTCTCTCCTGCTCCGGTTATGACAATTACACGCACTTCAGCATCAGCTTCTGCATCCTCTAATGTATCTTTTAACTCAGTCAACAAAGCTGTGTTCAACGCATTCAACGATTTCGGTCTGTTAAGCGTTATCGTCGCAACGTTTTCCTTCTTCTCATACAAGAGGTATTTTTTCCCTTCGGTCATTATTAGCTTGAGCACCATCTAAGAGCTCAACGCGCACGTCCTACTTACGTATAGTCATAGAACCCTTTTCCTGCTTTTCGGCCGGTCCAGCCCGCTCGTACCATCTGCACCATAAGAAGCGATGGTTTGAAGCGCTCCCACCCGGTCTCATCGTACATCGCATTGAGCACCGCGGCCACAATGTCGATCCCGATCAAGTCCAGAAGCTGAAAAGGTCCGATGGGCCAGTTAAAACATAATCGCGCTATCTTATCGATATCCTCAACCGATGCGACACTCTCTTCATGCATCCTCACCGCTTCGTTCATAACAAGGCAGATCATACGACTTACCACGAACCCTGGTGAATCCTTGACCTCAATCGGCTCCTTGCCCAACGACTTTACGAACTCCTTCGTTCGATTTACCGTGTCTTCAGAGGTAAATAATGATTTTATTATCTCCACACCCTGTATGAATGGCGGGGGGTTCATGAAATGGGTTCCAATTACCTTATCCGGTCTTTTTGTTACGGTAGCTAAAGCAACGATAGGAAAGGTAGAGGTGTTACTTGCGAGAATCGTATGCTCAGGACAAATCCTATCCAACTCTCTGAATATCTCCTTTTTCAGGTCTAAATCCTCATAAACCGCTTCTATTACAAAATCAGCCCCGTTAGCACCCTCTTCAAGGCTCGTTGTCGCCCGTGCACGGAGCGCATCAACGATTCTATCCGCCTCCTCTTGCTGCATATGCCCTTTCTTCACGAGGACCGCCAGGTTGCCTTTTATTTTTGCAATGCCCCGCTCTAACGATTCTTCACTCCGGCTGACAACAGAGGTATCGTAACCCGCCTGAGCACATACTTGCGCTAATCCATTCCCCATCACGCCTATACCCACAACACACGCTTTCTTGATATTCATGGCTTTTTCTTACTTCACCTATGAAATGAAAAACCCCTTTCTTACAATAATGCCAACCCCCTATATATATTCGCCTTATCATTCAGCTATCCGGGCGTTATCCCACACTATGACCGTCGTAAAGGGCCGCCCAATCACTCTAACGGTCGCGTTGGACCAGAAAATTATCTGGTGGCACTAAGCCGTTTACTTACTGTGAATAGAAGTATTGCTTATCTTTGGCACTATTGCAATTTATTAACTATAAATAACACCAATAAAATTTTAGTATTACTTTTAAGATATAGGTAGAAGGTGTGAAAAGAATGGAGGGAGAGAAGCGGGATATGAAAAATATGTCCCTTGCGTGGTGCGAACCCATGAAGGGGCAAGAAGGCAAAGAAGGAAGGCGCCGGGGAGGGGCGCTAAAGAGGGCAGTGAAGTTAAAAATGAAAGGGAAAAGAAGGGGTTTAAAAAATTTAGTCGTGTTTCAAGATCGGTTAAAATTATAAAAAATCCTAAGGGAAACACCTCCAATAAATTAACCGACATAAAAGAGGATACCATAAATGCTCCTAGAAGAGAGACTTATTAAAAAAATAGCGCCTGTTTTCAAATTCTCATTAGTTTTAGCTTTCATACTATCATTGTTTCTTGGGTTTTTAGTGAATGTTCTGACGCTACCTATCCTTCTCTTTCCCCTATTTTCTGGTACTTTATACAGCGTGAAGTTCTCCAAAAATCTCCCTCGATTAACGGATATACTCGGCGTGAAGAATATAACTATAGCTCTAACATGGGCAGTAATCACGGCACTTCTTCCGGCATTTTGCCTCGTAGAAAAAGAAATTATACCAATTATCGCAATATTTTACTTTTTCTTCTTAAAATGTCTTGTAAATACCATCTTATTCGACGTTCGCGATGTCGAAGGGGATAGAATAAGCGGTGTAAGAACAATACCGGTAGTTTTTGGGAGGCAAAAAACAAAAAATCTGCTTCTAATCTTAAACTCAACACTCATGCCATGGCTTGCATTTTCTTATCGTTCAGGCCTTTTTAACCAATATCTCCTCGTTTTAATCTTCGCCATTGCATATGGATACTGGTACATCTTACATTTCTGTAAGCTAGAAAAGATAGGGGAATCATTGGATTTGCTCGTTGACGGCGAGTGGATACCAGTGGTAATGTTATCCGCAGCGGTTACTTTGTTCTGAACTCACAACCTTTCCTTTTCCCCAACTTTTAAATGTCTAACCTTTCTTTTCAAACATATGAAACAGCGCAGGTGCACCGTCTGCAGCAAACAGGCGTTGTATAGATGTGCGTACTGTGGCGACACCCTTTGCAAGGCACATCTCCCGCCTGAAATGCACTGGTGCGTAGGACTTGAAGAATACAAACGAGAGCTTGAAGCCCGAGGTACATCTTCTGTTCCCTTGGACCTCAGACCAGAACAGAGGGGATGGAGTGTGAAAAAGAGTATTCATACAAAAACCCCCTTTGGCATCTTCTCCGGTAACTATTCGTTCTTGCTTTTATTTCTCATTTCCATCTCCTTTGTTTTGCAATTACTCATTCCTGGCGGTCTGATTACAAGAGGAATTCCTAACACCTATGAAAAACTATTATGGTTGAATCCGCTACTTGTAGAAGAAAGACCTTGGACATTAATAACGCACATCTTCCTCCACGGAAGCTTTGAGCACTTTTTCTTAAATATGCTCTTTTTCCTCTTTTTCGGGCCGGTACTAGAACGAAAGATAGGGAGTTCGAAATTTCTGCTCATCTTTTTCCTCTCGGGAATTTTCGCCGGAATTGGCTGGAGTTTTACCTCTGTTAATCCCGCTCTCGGCGCAAGTGGGGCATTATCAGGGATATTCGCTACCCTTGCGGTGCTGATGCCACGGATGAGGATATACTTCTTCTTTTTAATACCGATGGAGATATGGATGGTACTTGTCCTCTTCGCCATCTACGATTTCGTTATGATTGGCTCCGCCGATATGATTGCACACACAGCGCATTTATCAGGTCTCTTTTTTGGGTTGTTCGCAGGTATGAGTTTAAAAAGAAGCTCTGCCTAGGTATAGACGTCAAATGCCTTATTTGGTGCTCTATGCTGTGGTTGTGCGACATAACCACCAACCTATTTATATACCTACCATCCTCCTATTTATGAGATGCATCTCAAAAATGATATGAATGGCGGAAAGATGAGCGGGGACATCACATTTTCGTTACGGAAGCTCGCCTTGTTAGGTGCGATAGCACAACCGATTAAGTTGTCTTCTGGTCATTTCGCAGAAGCGATTAAATCAAGCGTACAAACCGCAGCGAGGCGACTTCAAGAGCTTGAAAGAGAGGGTCTCGTGCATAGAAGAATCATAGCGGATGGGCAGTGGATAATACTCACAACCAAAGGAATAGAGCAATTAAAGAAGGAATATTATGAATACCAGAAGATATTTTTCTCCCGAACGAATATCGAGGTTGAAATCGCTGGACGCTTGATCACCGGTCTGGGAGAAGGGAAATATTATACGACACTGGAGGGGTATAAAAGGCAATTCGAGGCTAAATTGGGCTTTATCCCTTTTCCAGGCACGTTAAATCTCAGCCTGGACTCGCAAAGTGTAGCAGCACGGAAGAAGCTGGATGTGCGAAAGGGGATAGAAATAGAAGGTTTTGAATCGGAAAAGAGAACCTTTGGCGGTGGCAAGTGCTTCCTTTGCAAGATAGTAAAAAAAGAAGCTGAAGGAATTAAAAGCGCGGTTATCATTCCTGACCGCACACATTATCCAGATGATGTTCTGGAGATAATTTCACCGATTTACCTCAGACATGAACTTCAGCTTAAGGACGGAGATGAGATACGAACACGGGTGGTGATATGAATAACTATGAATACCATTAACCTTCCTAGGTCGGTAGAAAGGGGTATAGAATCGATAAGAAAGGGAGAACTTGTATTAATCTACGATGCAGAGGATAGAGAAGGCGAGACCGACTTTGTACTACCGGCTTCTTCTGTGACACCAAAAAAGGTCGCTTACTTTCGAAATGAGGCTGGCGGACTTATATGCGTTGCTATTCATCCCGTTGCAGCAGAGAGACTTGGGCTTCCACTCATGAGTGACATCTTGAGAAACGTGAATGACACCTATGCTCCTCTCAGAAGATTAGTGGAAGAAAAGGGCGACCTTTCGTACGATAAACGTTCTTCTTTCTCCCTTTGGGTGAATCATCGTGCTACATTCACCGGCATAACGGATAGAGACCGGGCATTAACGATAAAGAAGATAGGAGAAGCAGTGGATCGAGTCTTAAACGGGAATGACAACTCTTACGATTTTTATACCGAATTCCGAACACCTGGGCATGTCTCAATATTAAGAGCTGCTGATAGGCTGCTCGATGAAAGGAGAGGGCAGACAGAGCTCTCCGTGGCATTAGCGGTACTTGCAGGTATATCCCCTGCAATGGTAATATGCGAGATGTTAGACAGCGAATCTGGCGGTGCGCTCTCCAAGGCTAAGGCTAAGGCGTTTGCTTCGGAACATGCCGTGGTATTTATGGAAGGAAAGGAGATAGTAGATGCGTTTCATTCGCGCTTCGCACCATAATAATCAACTACTTCATCCTCTGTTTAATTTATTTTATGGATATCCCGAAATTGCAGACCCGCCAATATTTTTTAATATGCCCTATCACCTAACTTCATTCCCACCATATCGCATCCGATCGAGCAACTCCTGCTTCTTGCCCTCGTTCCAACCGCTCACCGCCTGCAGATAGCCGGTTATTCGTGATATATAATCAAGGTTTTTAGAGCCGCACTTCTCACACTCCTCCATCAATCCCATGGTGACGTACGAACAATCCGTACAGACCGTCATATCCTTGGTAAATGCGTAATAGCCCGTTTGCGTGTTCTTTGCGATCTTCAGCACAAGACTCTTTACCCCTTGCGGATCAGGATACCGCTCGCCAAGAAAGATATGCATGATGTTTCCACCGTCAACAATGGGAAAAAAGATGTGCTCGATATTTATCCGCTCTGCAAGCGAGATAGTAGCATTCGGAGGCACATGCGTGCCATTCGTATAGTAAATCGGCAGGTCACGCGTCTCCTGGATAAGCGAAAGAGCGCGTTCAACATCCCCTTTCACTACTTTCAGCGCCTTATCCCTGAATTCCTTATTCAAAAGGTCTGCCACGGCGAATCGCTGCGAGACCGTTTCTGCAGGAGTCCGTGCAAAACTTATCGTCATACCTTCCCGTTTTGACAGCTCCTTCGCATACAGCTCCATCTCCGTCATTGCTCGTACTGCAAGCCGTAAAGCACCTTTGTCTTCATGTATTTGCTTGCCGTAATGATACTGCACCAGCTCATTTATGCCAACCACGCCGATGATATACACCAGCTCATCAAGATACGCTGCTACTTCGCCTTTTTCGCCCGTGTGCGGATCTTTAGGTCGTTGTGTCGCAAACGGCATTCGCCCGCTTCCAACGATCGTTCTCATCCATCGCTTCTTCACCTTTAAGACCTCTACTGCGAGGCCCATCATCCTTCTCAGTTCCGCAAAAAGCTTCTCATCATCTCCTTCAGCTCGGTAAGCCGCCCTCGGACAGTTTATCGTTATTACCTGCCAGCCACCCATCGAGAAGTGCGCGCCATTCTGGAAATACATCTTATCCTGAAAATCCTTATCATCAGGCGAGGTTTTGAAACTGTATGCACAGCATTGGTAACACGAAACTCCTTCCCCAGCGCCTCTGTACTCCGGAATCTTATTATCGAAGTACGGCGTGCCATACTTCGCCGTAAGTTCAAACGCTAAATCATAAAGTTCTTCATAGGTAGGCAACGCCGGATTTTTCTTATTGAATTCCTCATCCTCTCTAAGGAAATCCGACTCTATCGCTATCTCAGGCTTCGGGAAGTTAAAGGGCTTCCCCCAATGATCACCCTGAAGCATTACGTTCATAAGCGCCTTGAACGCCAAACGCACTTCTCGTTCAAACTCACCGTATGTTCGAAGCGGTGCACGTTCGCCATTCCAGACCTCTCCTTTATAAACTACTGGTTTATCTTTCCATACCTTGGGAATACCTGGCGTGAGTTGAACCGAAGAGAAGACCAATTGACCACCACGTGCAACTTGCATTTGGGTCATTTCATACACGAACATCTGCATCAGTTGCTCTATCTCCTCGTAGGAAAGGCCTTCAAAATACGGGGCTATGAAGGTAAGAAAGTTAAAAAAGCCCTGACCTCCTGCGAAGTTGGTCTGTGCACTACCTAACGTCTTCACTGCATGCAGGATGGCAACCTCGGGCTTCTTCGCAGGCCCAGCTACCGACGCTTTCGTCCCCGAACCATCGGGCATTAAGCCATAATAGAAGAAGTACCGGAGGTCCCAGTCTTGACAAAAACCCCTCGTCCCGAAATATTCAAGATCATGGATATGCAAATCACCACTGAGGTGCGCATCCGCAAGCTGGAGTGGTAAGAGTAACAAATATTGCTCCTTGCAAATCTTGTCCGCTTTCTTCTTATGTGACGTTTCTGCATTCTCCTGCAGATTTGCATTCTCCTTCGCCTCAAATCCTTCACCGATATCAATGAGATGCGCATCGTACACCGGCGTTCCTACCCTCGTACACACATTCCGCCACTCCTGCTTACGATACTCCTCCAATAAAATCTGGTTTACTATTTCCCGTACTAACGCACCAGAGAGCTGGGAGATACCCATTACTCTTATCCTCTTCTCAGCCTCCTTCGCTATCTCCCGCGCCGTGTTATTGTCTATCGGTGAACAGCCATAAAACTCCTCACTTAATTTAGTTTCACGTAAAAGCTGTTTTACAATTGCTTCTCTGTCCCACTCCAGCATGTGCCCGTCGCTGGTTCGCACCTTTGGGAATCGCAGTTTCATGCCGTCCAGCGTGGTTTGCACCGTGCCATTATTCACATTAAAGCCTTTTTTCATGCCAATCCCTCTCGCTTGTGGGGCTCTGCCCCACGACCCCGCAAGCCCTGTAAGGGCTTAATCACTTCTTTAATTCTTTCTTTTCTCAACACCTCATCGTCAAATAAATCATGATTCGTAAGAAAAGTCGAACCAATCTGAACAACGGGCGTAAAGAGCGTGAAAACCCCATTCGTTCTTAACTCAGTAAGCGCTTCCGCCGTCGTGATATCCACCTCCTCATACGCCTCCCCTTCCGCTGCTAAAAACTCTTTGACTTTTCTACAATTTGGGCACATTTTACTCGTATAAACTCTGATTGCCATCTTTCTTCCACCGCATGTAAGGGGAAAAACCAACAAATTCACATTTATGCTAACTCTATATAATGTTTTCTACACCACTTCAAGTCCTAATAAATCAAGTCTTAAACAATAATTCACAAGAGGTTTGGCACTTAACGTGCAACTCATGCCAAGGAAGCCAAGGCCCGGAATTGAACCGGGGTATAGCTGATCTGCAGTCAGCCGCGTCTGCCTCTCCGCCACCTTGGCTCAAACTTTCTTTTTGAAAAAGAAAGTTTGATCAAAGAAAACTTTCTACCGTAAAAAGCATTAGATTATTCTTTTAGTGCAGGTTTTCTTTTTAAGAAAAAGTGCACTTTGCAACTCTGATTTCATCTGAGCCCAGTAAAAAAGTATGGTGCGAACGTTAGTAGCTGCGGGCTAAAAATCTCGGTTTATCACCTTGATTCTTACACCCCAGCCCTATCAACCCGTTCTTCTAACGGTGTTCTTTAGGAAGTCTCTTTTTGGGGATGGCTTCGAGCTTAGATGCTTTCAGCTCTTATCCACTAGCGCGTAGCTGCCCGGCGATGCCCGATCGGACAACCGGTAGACCAGAGGCGCCGCTGCTCTGTTCCTCTCGTACTAAAAGCAGCTTCCCCTCAGACCTCCAACACCCCCAATAGATAGCAACCGACCTGTCTCACGACGGTCTAAACCCAGCTCACGATCTCCTTTAATAGACGAACAGTCTTACCCTTGGCTGCTTATGCACAGCCAGGATGGAGAGAGCCGACATCGAAGTAGCAAACCTCCAGGTCGATATGGACTCTCGCTGGAGACAACTCCGTTATCCCCGGGGTAGCTTTTCTGACGTCTTTAGGCCCTACCAAAGGGCCATAAAGGTTCGTTAGACCCGACTTTCGTCCCGTGACTTCCTGCTATGCGAAGTCACATCAGGCTGACTTTTACTCTTGCACTCTACGGTGGATTTCTGACCCACCTGAGTCAACCTTAGGGCGCCCTCGATATCTTTTCAAGGGCATGGCGCCCCACCTAAACAGCCCACCTGCCGGTGTTCTCTTGCGAGTAAGGGACACAACTCCAGAAGGGTAGTGTTCCATTGGCGGCTCTGTGTTTCCTTGCGAAAACACTTCCTCGCCTCCTACCTACGCTATACATCCGAAGTCGTGGCTCAACGGCAAGCTGCTGTAAAGCTCCACGGGGTCTTCGCTTCCCCTTGGGGGTCCCTGGACTTTTCACCAGGATGTAGATTTCGCCGGTTTCCAGCTAGGGACAGTAGAAGGCTCATTCCTTCTTTCGTGCAAGCCGCCAATTAAGCGGCTAGGTACTACGCTACCTTAAGAGGGTCAGAGTTACCCCCGCCGTTTATAGGTCCTTCGACCCCTTGTAAAGGGCTTTCAGATACCTACACTGGGCAGGAGTCAGTGACCGTACTAATCCTTACGGACTTGCGGTCACTTATGTTGTTATTAGACAGTTAGCCTTCCCTTGTCACTGCGGCCTGCCTTTCGCAAAGCAGGCACCCCTTATCCCGAAGTTACGGGGCTAATTTGCCGATTTCCCTTAGCTGGATTTCCCCGACACGCCTGAGCCTTCTCAGCTAGGGGCACCTGTTTCGGTTCTCGGTACGGACATCCCGCCTCCCTTTTCACGGGCTCCTGGGCTCGATTAACTTTCGCCATCACACATTCACCTACTTCTCGCCATTACGGCTCTCCATAGGCTTCGGTGCTTGGACGGTTCGACGGTACCGCTTAATCTACCCAAAAGCGTCAGGTGTGCTCGAAGCACATAGGCTGGACGGCGCAGGAATATTAACCTGCTTCCCTTTCGATATGCTCTAATTGGGACACATCTTAGGACCGGCTAACCCTTGGCTGACGAACATTGCCAAGGAAACCTGGCCCCTTCGGCGATCGGGATTCACACCCGACTATGCTGCTACTATCGCCAGGATTCTCGTTTCTGCCCGGTCCACACCCTCTCACGAGGATACTTCTGCCCAAGCAGAACGCCCCTCTACCGGATCTCCTTCCGGAGCCCTGAGGTATCGGTGGTCAGCTTTAGCCCCATCCATTTTCGATGCTGCAAACCTCGGCTGGTGAGCTGTTACGCACTCCTTAGAGGATAGCTGCTTCTAAGCTAACCTCCCAGCTGTTTGTGGTTTGCAACGCCCTTTAGTGTTAACACTTAGCTGACACTCAGGGACCTTAACCCCAGTCTGGGTTCATTCCCTCACGGACTGGGAGCTTACCCCCCAGACCGGACTCCGATCTTCTACGACGATAGCACCTTCGGAGTTTGACAGGAGGGCGAAATCTTTCGACTTCGTATCCTCCAATCGGTCGCTCTACTGCGCTATCAATCTCAGATCGGGTCATGCTGCGGCATGTTTCGAGGGGAACCAGCTATTGCCGGGTTCGATTGGCCTTTTACCACTAAACGCAGGTCATCCGAGAGATTTGCATGTCATCACCGGTTCGGCCCTCCATTCCCCTTTCGAAGAACTTCAGCCTGCCCACGCTTAGATCACCCGGCTTCGGGTCATATCCCAATGACTCCACGCAGTTCATACGTCGTTCATCTTCTTGCGAATGCGAACCTGTTGGTTACCCTTCGGCTCCCCTTTTACGGGTTAGCCTCGCCACTGAGATATACTCCCTGGCCCGTTCTCCAGAACGTACGATACAACTTCGTTCCACACTCCTCGTACTCACCCCTCACGAGATTTTCCTTCGGACTGTCTCATCACTTCCAAGCCGTATCACCCTGTCACCATTTAGTTTCAGGCTCTTTTCACCTCCTTACTTGGGGTGCTTTTCAGCTTTCCCTCACGGTACTAATCCGCTATCGGTCTCAAGACGTGTTTAGTTTTGGAGGTTGGTAACCCCCAGCTTCCCACAGGATATCCAACCTATGGTACTCAAGTAAGAGTCAAACCCTCTATTCTACGCCTACAAGGCTCTCACTCTCTATGGCGCCTCGTTCCAGAGGACTTCGGCTTCGATAGGGCGGGCTTTATATGACCCTTACTTACCACACCACATCCCCCTCCTCTTTCGAGAAGGGATTCGGTTTGAACTGTGCCGTTTTTACTCGCCGTTACTCACGGCATCTCAATTGATTTCTCCTCCTGCTCCTAATAAGATGTTTCAATTCAGAGCGTCCCCTATCCTTATGGACCGACTCAAAAAGAGTCAGGAGTTCCCATTAGGGCACCCTCGGTTCTAAGGCTCCTTGTGCCTACCCGAGGCTTTTCGCAACTTGGCACGCCCTTCTTCGGCGCTTGAGCCGAGCCATCCACTAAATGGCATGTTCACCAGCATCACTGAGCTCATTGGATGTCAGAGATGCAAAGTGCGTATGAGAACTTCATCTGACAGTAGTGTGAAACAACTGCCATCCGTAACTTCCCTAACAACCGAGGTCGTTAGGTGCATTTGTTTACCTTCCTCAAAAATGGACTCGCTGGGATTTGAACCCAGGGCCTTCGCCTCGCAAAGGCGACGATCTTCCACTGATCTACGAGCCCCGAAGTTATCCCAGCTATTATATTTACCCTGCTCACATGTAAAACTTAAACTTAATCCGACGATCTTTCAGCTCTGATTGGTTGGTAAATTTAGGAGGTGATCCAGCCGCAGATTCCTCTACGGCTACCTTGTTACGACTTAGCCCCCCTCACGAGACTTAGGTTCGAACACCTCAAGAGAAATGCCCTCACCTAAATCCCACTCGGTTGGCTTGACGGGCGGTGTGTGCAAGGAGCAGGGACATATTCACCGCCCCATTTTGAGGGGCGATTACTACGGATTCCAGGTTCACGAGGGCGAGTTGCAGCCCTCGATCCCAACTGAAGGTAGTTTTAGGAGATTACCTCCCCCTTTCGGAGTCGATACCCATTGTACTACCCATTGTAGCACGCGTGTAGCCCGGAGGATTCGGGGCATACTGACCTACCGTGGCCCGCTTCTTCCTCCACCTTAGCGGTGGCGGTCCTCGCAGAGTGCCCATCGTTCCGGAGAACATGCTGGCAACTGTGAGCACGGGTCTCGCCCGTTGCCTGACTTAACAGGATGTTTCACGACACGAACTGCCGACGGCCATGCACCACCTCTCAGCTAATCGAGTAAGGTCTTTAGCCTGACCTTCATCTCGCTGTCCCCTCCGGTGAGATTTCCGGCGTTGAATCCAATTGAACCGCAAGCTCCACCCGTTGTGGTGCTCCCCCGCCAATTCCTTTAAGTTTCAGCCTTGCGACCGTACTCCCCAGATGGCGGGCTTAACGGCTTCCCTTCGGCACTGGCATCACTCGCAGTAATGCCAACACCTAGCCCGCATCGTTTACAGCTAGGACTACCCGGGTATCTAATCCGGTTCGCTCCCCTAGCCTTCGTCCCTCACCGTCGGATCCGGTCTGGTCAGACGCCTTCGCTACTGGTGGTCCCCCAAGGATTAACGGATTTCACCCCTACCCTTGAGGTACCTCTAACCTCTCCCGGTCCCAAGCCAAGTAGTATTCCCAGGAAGCTTAATCGTTAAGCGATCAAATTTCCCAAGGAACTTACCTAGCCGGCTACGGACGCTTTAGACCCAGTAAGCATGACTACCACTTGGGCTGCCGGTGTTACCGCGGCGGCTGGCACCGGTCTTACCCAGCCCTTCCTCCAGATGCTTTTTAGACATCTGAACAGCCTCCTTAGGAGGCACTCAGAGTTCCCTTATCGTGCTTTCGCACATTGTAAAGTTTTCGCGCCTGATGCGTCCCGTAGGACCTGGGTTCTTCTCTCAGAACCCATCTCCGGGCTATTGCTCTCACAACCCGTACCGATCGTAGGCTTGTTGATCCGTTACATCAACAACAACCTAATCGGCCACAGACCTATCCTTGGGCGCCTCAGCTTTCGTACATCATGCATTCCAGCAATCGATGCACTATCCGGTATTAGCCCTAGTTTCCCAAGGGTTATCCCGGTCCCAAGGGTAAGTTGTCTACGTGTTACTGAGCCGTCCGCCGGTTACCTCTTCCGAAGAAGAGATACCCTCGACTAACATGGCTTAATCAAACTCTGATAGCAGTAGCCTCTGGCAGGATCAACCAGTGTTAAAATTAGCAGGGTTTGACACACACCCGACTTAACCAATCAGATTTACTGGTTCGTCAGATTAGGTTCAAGTATCCATGTCGGACACGAAATTTTCTTCTCTTCGTGTCTCCATTTATTCCTATCTTTGTACCGTAGCAGAAGTCAACTTCTCATCTTTTGGGTATCCCCGTAATCGAAGCCGACGCCGGTTGCCACATGTATATATTGGGCTTATAGCCTTAAAAAGTTTTCGCCATTTTACTGAATATTCTCTTTCGCACGGCCTCCTCTAATTCCTCCATGCTCATCTTCATCTTAGCCACTCCCTGCACTACCGCCTTCATACCCACCGCTACTGCTTCGCACACGTACATCTCTCTCTCCTCCATCCTCGGAATTATAAAGTCCTCACTTATACCTTTCTCTTCTGTATAGCTCGCTATCGCATACGCCGCCTCTATACACATCTCATCTGTTATACACGTAGCACGGACGTCCAAAGCGCCCCTGAAAACTGCTGGAAACCCTAAAGAATTATTTATTTGATTCTTGAAGTCCGACCTTCCCGTAGCAACTATTTTAGCTCCACCCTCCTCTGCCTCCCATGGCCATATCTCCGGCACGGGATTTGCGCATGCGAATACGATTGCACCGTCAGCCATATCCGCTACCCATTCCTTTTTTATTACACCCGGCCCGGGCGTTGAAAGAGCGATGCACACGTCAGTATCACGCATCGCCTCCTTTATACCTCCCTCTCTCCCTTCTTTGTTCGTCTTTTGGCTGATTTCCCACTTAGTTCTATCCTCTTTCACATCCACCCTCTCAGTATTCAATATCCCTCTGCTGTCCACCATGACCATATTTTCCCACTTTACGCCTGCTTTGTGCACGTATTTTGCAACATTCATATTCGCTGCACCCGCGCCTATCAGCGATATCGTCACCTCTTGCAAGCTCTTCCCAACTACGTTCAAGGCATTTATCAACCCTCCAAGTATCACCAATGCTGTGCCTTGCTGGTCATCATGCCATACCGGCACATTTAACTCTTCTTTTAGCCGCTCCAGGAGGTAGTAGCACTTTGGACTTGCTATGTCCTCTAAATTTATACCCCCAAAAGTCGGGGCAATCCACTTCACGATATTTATTATCTCCTCCACATCCTTCGTAGCCAAACAAATGGGAAACGCATCCACACCACCCAAGTACTTAAAGAGCAGGGCTTTGCCTTCCATCACCGGAAGTGCCGCCTCTGGCCCTACATCACCCAAACCCAACACTCTCGTTCCATCTGTGATTATTGCCACAAAATTTCCCTTACACGTGTACTCATACACACGCTCTCGACTAGTTTTTATCGCTCTACACGGCTCTGCCACACCCGGTGTGTACCATATCGCAAAATCATCATAACTGCGAATTGGTACCTTTAGTCCTATCTCTATTTTTCCGTTATAGCGAGAATGATACTCCAAAGCGAGTTCTTCAGACTTATTTACTTCCTCGAAAGGTTTTTTCTTTCCCGATTGCATGCTCATCCGTTAGTGTATAGGAGCTCTTCATTATTAAGCGTATTGTCACGGCCCATGAGCTGATAGCAATAATTTTTGCCGTTTCTTTTTTCCGAATGAGAAAAGTGACCGGAATACCCTTAAAAAATAAAATCATTAGAAGATGTCCTCGAAGCAGAGAGAGAGGAATGGATACGAGTAGTAAATCAACCTTTAATTAATCTATCTAAATAACCCGTTGATCCATAAATGAGCATCGAGATGTCAAATCAACGAATCGCTTCCAGCTCAACCAATGAGTCCTAATCAAGCAATTCAAAGAGCACTTCAGAATAAATGTCAAAAATAGGAATTAAGAGCGCTCCTGATGGCTGACTGAAAAAGCCAGCAACTAAGCTTTCTGCGGGTTCATATTCATCCGCGTGATGCATAACAGGTAAAAAAGAGAATTCGATAAAACACTCGAAGAGATACGTATTCACTAAGAAATACACCAACAAACCTACGAATATGCTGCACAGAAAAACAAAAACAAAATGAACTGCCTTAGTTTTAAACTGCTTTGTCTTATTCAATCTAACAACCTTAAGTAGAAATATGAATGTTACCAAAGCTGCTCCGACCGTCATTAGCCCCCTTCCAATGGGTTTAACTGGATAACCCAACATCAAATAACGAATAAAAACGAATACAGATATAATTAAGTAGTATGGTATCAATCTTAAAGGATAAGAATTAACTTCCTTAACATCCTTGAAGAATATCATTGTAAATGCTCCAGCAAGAAGGATGAGAACCAAAAGCCAAAATATTTGCGGTATGTCATATATGATAGAGGCATAAATGTATATGATATAAATTATCACAGCAATTAGGCCAATTTTCAGCGTTTTATCTACCTTTAGCATATTACTTCCTCTTTCTATACCACACCTTAATTAAAAAATGTATGCCGGTGACAATAAGCGCCAAGACGAAAATTGCTAAGATATTGACATCTATGTTCCTTTCTATGATTATGTATCCAATTCCTAAAAATGCGAAAAAGAAAACGGCGATCGACCTCCATAACTCTTCTTTAATGACGTAATCTATTTCCATTTTTGACCTCCAAATGTCTCAAACTCGAATTCTTCATCGTTTATACCAGTATTGAATTCAACGTTCCTGTATTCGATTGTTGAGTTGAACTCCCCGTAGTCTACTTTTATTTCTAATGGATACCAGAATTCCTTATCTATCCAGAGCTTTTGCTTAACGTAGAATGTATTGTTCTCTGGCGTAACTTCTATAACATAGCACTCCCTACCGGATACTTTCTCTTTTCCAATCAGCTTTATATCGCTTTTCTCAAACGAGTCTTTGATTATCTCTCCATAATCAAATTCAGGCATTTCACGTCTTTCTTCTGCAATTTCTAGTTTGGTAACTACATTTTTCTTTTTATTATAAATCCAAGTAGTTTTGCCATTAGAAACAAATAGCAAGTTTTCATCCTCGCTTTTATACTTATTAGATGGTTTTTTCATCATGAAATGGACTTCGTAAGTTTCTACTTCTCCTTGAAAGTTTGTTTTCACAACCATTGTTCCCTTGTAGTCTTCCACAGCATCGTATTTCTTCTGCATCTTTTTGACTATCTCTTCTGCTGACATGTCGGTGCAGCTGATGAGGATGAGTGCTACAAGTACCAAACCAATACATACCAAACAAATATATGCAAGCTTTTTCATGCTTTCACCTCCACGATACGATACCTAACTGTTCAAGAAATATCATACCAGCGCCCAATATTATCACACCGACGATAACAATTAACAAAAATTTCAAAAAATCCCTAAAACGGAACTCATAGATGTATAAGTACTTATCAAGCCCCATCAGTTTCCCAAGATAAGCTATTACAAGCACCGTAGGTATAAAAATCCCAAGAAATGCTAGAAATCGTTTAATAACAGGGATTTGCATACCTCCCATAATATAGCTGAATGCCATTACAACAGCAAATGTAAAAAGAATAAAGATATATAAGCTGAATAGGGCTGACCAGTATTTTCCATGCTTCAATTTTATTTTTATTTTGTCTTCAAAGATCGTAATAAAGATGAGAAGTGCTACGAGTAGAATCAAAGCAGATGTTAATGTTGTTGGTATAGCTCGTCCGACAGCTAAGGACACAAGTATGTATACCAAAATAATACCCAAAGATGCTATTAATCCTCTTTTTGACATTTTCGTATCTACAATAAAAAATAAAAAATTAAAAAATAATGTTATTACCATCTTGATGCGAAACATACCTTATATAAATCTTCCCCTCACTTCTATGTGAAGGAGGAATTTGAGGATGACCATTTATTACCGTGAAACCACTTTCCAACAGCGAAAGTATCTATTTGAATTGGTTGAGCGGCTGGGAAATGTCTCTGAGGCGTGTAGACGGGCAAAGGTCTCACGCAAGACATATTATCATTGGAATCCCAGATACGAGAAAGACGGCATAGATGGGCTCCGTGAGCCGAGGAGCCATGCTGTTCATAATCCACGAACGATCGATCCGCAGATAGAGAGGAGAATTATCGAGTTGAGAAGAGAGCATCCTAATTGGGGAAAGAAGCGGATAGCCCAGTGGATATGGAAGGAAAATGGCTGGAAGAGGGTTGTCGCAATAGAGACCGTGAGAAACGTGTTGAACAGGCATGGGATGTGGAATAACGGAAGAAGGAAGAAAAAGCGGAAGAATAGGGGAACAACTGCGGATAGTCCGAATAAGACGATAAATATCGACCTGTGTTTCGTCCATGCCAAAGAGGTGCATGAGCAGAATTTTTCTGCTTTCTTCCCATCAACATCTGCGCCACAATAGTTCAGCACCGCTTCCTTACAGCCCTTTACATCTA
>JASEFB010000003.1 GCA_030019325.1 archaeon
CCGCTACTGTTTTCTGCGAAACGCCACAGAATAGCAAGAATACAACCATCACCCATCGGATTATCCGAGATGATGGGTTCGACCCTAAAAACTCACTTGACACGTTTATAATTATCTCTTTCTGGTTCATACCACCTCCATTGGAAGGAAGGGCTATTTAAAAATGACGATAAATGACGGGTGGACAAAGAGTTGAATGTGTACCTGCTACTCTTAAGTTACTGCGCCAAAACCGGAAATGAATTTTGTCTGGGTTTCTTCAATTGCAACAATTGATGAGAAGCAAACATCTCCCTCACTTTCTCACCGGATATCATCGAATAATCCCTTTCTATAAGCGCTTTTATCTCTTCTTTCATCCCCTGCTCCAATTTCCGTCTTATCATATTGAATCTCTCTTCCTTATTCAATTCTGAGCCACGCATCTTCACATTACCTCCTTTACTCTGGCTCTTTCCTTGCTCAAAGTTTTTTTCCCAGAATACCTGCTGAGGATCTCCCCTAGCCTCTGCTTGCAGTCCTCGTCCTCTTTATACCTTCCATATAGTTCCAGATATTCCCTCACCAATCTCTCAGAATGCTCTGTTATCCTCCTGACCTGGTCGATGCTATATCCTTCATTATGAAGCGCAGCAACTCTTGAGAACTCCTTGAGATAACGAGCAATGGAGTCCGATGAATGCCTTGTATTTCGTTTTATATCGGTGAACTCATACCCTTTCAGGTACAATTCCACTATTTTAGCTTTATGCGATGTCCCCGGACCGATATCCATTCTGTTTCCCCTGGTTGGAACGATAAGGTCCTCTTCAAGCAGCTCCTTTATGCATCTTCCGATGGTCTTTATACTCTCGTTCAGGAGTATGCTGAGGTCTGCCTGTGTCAGTAGCGTTCCCTGTTCAAGAGCTTCGTTCGCCAATCGGACTATCCGGTTCTTTAGCAGTTCCCTTTGTGATTTTTTCGCATCTTCCACGTCATCCTGCGAGAACATGGTTAGTTTCACTGTTTTGAAGCTCATTTCATCGGTTTTAACGCCCGGTGGGATGTTGGATCTAACTGCCCGGTAGAACAACTGCCCTTCTATCAAATCTCCTCTCGCTTCATTCACAAACACCTCGATGTCACTTGCTAAAGACCGGCAAACCGCCATTGAGAACTCATACTCAGTCTTCAGATAACCAAGCCACTCCTCTTTTAGACCTCTCTTCACTATACCTGCATAACTCTCCCTTTCGTTGGGCATTTTGGTCCCCCTGTCGAAAATAACTATGGACTCTACCTTTTCTAACCTTATGCCCAAATGGGAAGTTAGGAATATGAGAAATAAAAAGATGAACTACCTTCTCGATACGAAGGCACTGATCGCATTCTTTAATAATGAAGACGGTGCGGATAAAGTCGAGGTGATTCTAAAAGAGATCGATGAAACCAGAGCGGATGGATTTATAAGTGCTATTACGATTACGGAACTCTACTATCTCTATTCGAAGCGTGTAGGAGAACGAGTTGCGAAGGAACGGGTAGAGCAGCTAAGGCGCTCGAATTTACAGGTAGTTCCGATAAACGAGGATATAGCGATGAAGGCGGGGGAATACAAAATTCAGGCAATTCCAATAGCTGATGCGTTGATCGCGGCAAGCGCATATTTCATTGATGCACCGGTGGTAACCGATGATGAGCATTTTGAAAAGGTGAATGTACAGGTTCTGAGATTTCGAGGGCATGGCTCGAAGAAAGAATAACCGCTGAACTTTTTACAATAACTACGTTATTATATCAAATCAGTCCAAGCAAGTGCTTATTACCGATGTTCACATTGTTCAGGTGTCTTTTCGCCGCTTCATAGCATTGGTACGCCTGCTCTCTCGGCGTGATTGGCATATCGCGCATATAGAAATCGGGATGGAATACAAGGAGTGAATAGGGTATATCAGGATTAATGTTCGCGATAAAGGAAGCGATGTGTTCCACCTCTTGCTCGTCTATGTAGAATGGCACGAGCAACGTCGTAGCGGTGAGAACAGGTGGAGCTGACTGTTCAAAGAATTCAGTTGCTATCAGCTCGAAGTTTTCGTACGCCCGCTCATTAGGAACACCACTCAGTGCTCTACTCAGGTTTGGGTCAAATGCCTTGAGGTCGAATTTTACAATTCCACCGCTTTTGAACGATAGTTCCGCTGCACGCCTCACCAGACTCCTGTTGCCACAGCCGTTCCATTCCCAACATATCCTGAGGTTTTTATCTGCTAAAATCGCCTCTGAAGCACGCAGAGCAAAAGGGAGCTGTGGTTCTGGACTTCCACCAAAGTAGCAGACGCAATACGCATTTCCGCGCTGTTTCACGCGTGAAACAAATTCTGTTACGCTTACCGGCTTGATCATCCTGAACTCCTTATGCGATGCATTTTGACAGAAGATGCAATCAAAGTTGCAGCTATAGAAGAATACCGCGATGTTTACCTTTGCGTAGTGCGCAGAGCCTGGACAGAACCATGCAGCACAACAGTTTGTTGGTAAAGGGTCAATATAGGCATAGAGTAATGCATGGCCGTCGGGTATTAAAGACTTTAACTGCCCGTTGACGTTCTCTTTCAGCCCGCAGTAGCTTCTCTCTCCTTCAGCAATAACACACCCATTCGAGCACAGGTTACATGGTATCCCGCCGTCACTCTTTGGCGGTTCTACAGGTAAACCGTATTTCGCTCTTATCTGTTTATGCGCAGCCAACGCATAATCCAGTGCATCCTCTCTGTCACTCCGTATGCAGTCAACACAGACTTGCAACGTTGCTGATGCAGTTTCCTTACCGCAGAGCACACAGTCTTCCATTGATTAATCTTAGTTGTTTTGCCAGAATAAAATTCATATTATCTATCCCGTTTTCTCGCAGTTTTCGCTCATTTCACTCAAATGCCAGATTTTTCCGCATGTGATGAGAATAATAAAGCTTTTAAGAGTATACTGACATTCTAATTAAAGCCTGAATTTCTGAGAAGAAAGAGGAGGTGAGATAAAAAGAAATGAACCGTAAAAATACACAAATAGTCGCGCTATTGATTGGTGCGATAATACTTCTGATACCTTCTGTCTGTACAGCCGTGTGCCCTGAGGGATGCACCTGTTTGACTGAAGCAGAAGCAAATAAGCTCGGCTATACACTCTGTGAAGGCATAAAGAAAATCTGTGGCTATGACCAGTATCAGAACCCCATGTACTGCTATCAGAAACCCACCGTCACGCCTATTCCTACTCCCGTATGTCCGGAGGAATGCACCTGTTTAACCGTTGAAGAAGCGAATAAACTCGGCTTTGCTCCGTGCAAAGGGGAGAAGATATTCTGTGGGTATGATCAATATCAGAAGCCCATGTATTGCTATGAGAAACCGGCTCCAGCTGCAAAGGCTCTTCCTTTAGAGAGCCTTTCAGTTGAAATTGTCCCAGAAAACGTAACTGCAAAACCGGGAGATACCGTGACTTACAAGATAAAAGTCGAATGGATCCCCGAGACTTGGGAAGGAACCATGGATATTAATATAACAATCAATGCATTTGGCTTCGAAAAGACCTTTGAATATCCTTCAATCCCCGTAACAGACGTACCACCACTTGTACAAGAAATTCCGATTACCATTCCTGATAATGCCCCGCCTTCGGTCTACAAAGCCAAAGTAATCGTAAAAGCGGGCGATAAAACAGCTACAGACGAGACGAGTTTGACCTTAAAAGTGCCGGGATTCGAAGCGGTATTCGCGTTCGCCGGATTGCTAGCAGTCGCTTACTTAGTGCGGAAAAGAAGATAAAACACCGTAATTTCTTTTTTCTTTTTTTCTTTTTTGGCTCTTTAACTGTAAAGACGAAAGGAATTATTCGGATAAGGCGTATTTTAGGTTATCGTACCGCCAATCCATATTTTTCCGCTATCTCTATGAACGCCTCACTGAGATACTTTATTCTGGCCCAGCTCAACCCGTACGTATTGAACTTCCACACCCGTGTTGAACCTGCAAATTCGCCTACAATCTTCTTTTTCTTCAATTCATCACTGAGAAAGAACCCTCTTCGCTTATGCGTCTTCGCAACACGGTCAAAGCTCTCACGGGTATTAACCTTTGAAAGTGTATGTTTACGTGGATATTCACTTGCGATTTTATTCCCTTCGATGCGCAAGAACTCGCGGATGAAGTAATTTGATTTCTTCACCTCCTCATCCCATCGCTTAACACGTTCTTTCACCTTCGGGAACGAAGCCATCATGGAGAGCACCGTTCCGCCCATCAGCGTGCACCCCAGCAGCACCGGCTCTTTATTCTCAAAGCTCCTGCCGGAAATATCGCCTACAATATGACTACTTCTGAACACTTTGGGTGCCCATTCGTCCGTCGTGGCAAGGACGCCAGAAGGTGCAACTGCAGCCATACTCTTGTGTCCCGAACCTACAACGAAATCAGCTCCTATCTTCTTACCATTCACCGGCATCACCCCCACGGAATACGCGCCATTGTAAAGAAAAGGAATGCCGTACTCTTTCGCAACCTTTCCCACGCCCTCTACCTCATGCTCGTTCCCGTAACTGTAATCAAAATGCTCGATCATAACGAGTTTTGGCAGTTTTCCCGTTTCCTCCTTCACCTGTTCTATGGTATTCGCAACTGCATCACCGGTAATTATATGCTTCGGCCCTGAAGGCACTTCTTTAATCACGCCGCCTGCGATTTCTACCGCTAAGAATTCGGTATAATGTGCCAAATCGGAAACGATCACGATATCGCCTTTCTCGAGGAGCGAGGAAGTAACAGCCTGAAAACCTCGTCTCGCACCAGGCACAACCCGTGCTTCGTCCATGCCCACAAACTCGGCTAATTCCGCATGAAATTCATCCACCGGCGGTTTTTTAATCTTGTCGAGCCTGCCCTCCAGACACTGATCGCAGACTGAATAGCCATCCCCGTATGCAATCAGTGCTCTTCTCGCCTCGGGCGTTAATCTTCCCCCAGGTTGGATAGGATTGATATTTATAAATTCCTCCTCTCTCGTCCTTAATTCAAGCCCCGCACTAACATCTTGTATGGGATTACCTTTACCTTCTTTTAATTCGCGTATGAGCGCCTCTACGCGAGCTATGCCGTTCAAAAATTGCGCTTCTTCCTGTTCATCAAGTCCGGTGGGTAATGCGTGCCGGTAAAGCTCCCGCAAGTCTTCAAGGGCGAATAACGCTTCATAGATCTTACGTACTCTTAGGTTCATTTTTACATATCTCCATTCCCAAGACTTCTTTCAGCCCTTTGCAAATCCTTACATAATACGGCGGATCGGTGAAGACCGCATAAAAGTAATTGTCAGGATAAGGTAGATTTGTTGCACTCGCTTGAAAGGCCTGTAAAGGTAGATTTGTTGTACTCGCTTGAAAGGCCTGTAGTATGTTATGGTTTTTCATTTTTACCCTCCTTTTTCAAGTTCTGCAAGGATTTCTCGTAATTTGGGTATCAGCTCAGGTATCTCAAGTTTTATAGCATCCCATACCAATTTGTAATCTATTCCAAAATAAGCGTGGATTAACCGATCTCTCATGCCCGCCATTCTCTTCCAGGTGATTTCAGGGTGTTTTTCTTTTAAGCCCTCAGGAATGTGTTTTGTCGCTTCCCCTATAATCTCAAACTTTCTAATCACAGCACTTGAAGTTCTATCATCTTGCGTAAGCTCTTTAAGGCTCATACCTTCTACAAACCTTTCTATAGATTCCATAGCGAGGATTATGTCTTTTAAAAAGAGTTTGTAATCTCTCTTCATACCATCACCACCTCCTTGAGTATCTGTTCCTTCAGCTCCTCTCTTATTGCCCTCTCGGAAACGATATCCACTTTCACATCGAGTTTTTCTTCAAGGAAGTCTGCAAGACCAACCAAATCAAACAATGTAGCCCCCTCGTGAAAGTTTACAAGAATGTCCACATCGCTACTTACTTTCTGCTCCCCTCGAACATAAGAACCAAATACGCCCATGATCTCCGCCTTATAGTCCTTTTTTATCTGCTCTTCTAAACTTTGGAGAATTGTTATGATTCGCTCAAGTTCTTTATTCATGCCTACCATCTCCCTTTTCTTTATCATTCGATAAGTGGGTGGTAGAGGATTTAGTGATAGCTGCAGGGATTGGACTCTCAAAGGCATGTAAAATCCACCTGTCTTTGTCGGACAAGCCCCATGCATAAGAGCCATACAAAATTATTTTCTCCGGGTTATAACGTTCTTTTAACTTATCAGCGATAAGGGGAATTGTTTCTCTTGCTTTTTCCATTGTTTCTTTAGTTTCTTCTTTCATTTCCTTACGCTGGAACTCTCCATCCAATTCTAACGCCCTCTTTTAGTATCGGTCGGATGTCATACCTTTTAAATATGCCTCGATCCAGAACTTCTTTTCCATAAATAACCGTTCCATCCGCAAGAATATCTAAATTGAAATCATCCTTTACGGTGTTTTTTATTATCTCAATTATTTTCGTGATTATTTTTTGATGCGATTCAATTAATGCCATTTTTATCCTTCCCTATTACTTTTATCAAATTGCTTTCTCGTTTTTTTCGCTCCCTTCAATTTGAACGGTATTAAAGGAAAGTAATTTGGGACTCATCCCGTAACCCACCACGTGGTCCTTTACCACTAGTCGAAATTTTACCTTCTTCTTCCAATTCTAATAATGCTTTACGATAATCCTTTTTGCTAAAATCCGTATCCATAAGGGTTTTGTATCTAACATTTTGATAAGATAATGTTCTGCCATTAAATCGAACTAACAAAAATTCTTTAAATTTTGATAACCCACCATATCGCGTTAGACTCATTTGTCCTTCTGCGGGACCTAAATATCCAAATCTACCCTCAGTTCCTGTTTTATACATTATCTCTTTCATTAACTCGCATCCCATTGGATGATTAGTGGCATGGATAAGATAATATATAGTTTGTAATTTTTCATCTGCATTCACTTTAAAAGGAAATGTATATTTTACATTTGCAGCCTCATGGAGCAGATTTCTATATAATTTCAGTAACGCTTGTTCTATTGGTAAATCTTGATATTCTATATTTAATATCCCTCGAACATCTGGCATACCATATAACTCTTCTATACTTCTTCGATGCTTAGAACTTTTCAAAAATCTGATAACTTCGCGAATCATAAAAGTAATGAACACTTCTGTTCTCTGAATCATGAGGATGTCTTTAATTACTCCAAATGGAACACCACTTAAACCAAATGGATCAATAAAAAAGAAAGAGGGCGCTAAGCGGTCACCAACTTTCTCTACAATTTCAGATGCCACATTACCGAATTCGTCATTAATAAGCACAATATTATCTTTTATCCCCTCATATTTTTTTGGATATGCTTTGATTTCCTCGTTAACCTCATTTTCAAGACTTTCAAAGTTGTTTGTATTGTTTCCAATGAAGAAACAGGTAATTTCTCTAAGATATGAAAATTTTTCTTTCGCTCTACTTGCAGTTTCTAATGCTATTAAAGGCGATCCTTTTGATCCATCACTATACTTGCCTCGACCGGCAAAGCAATCAAAGTAGCAGATGCGAAGATGCCTCTTTCCAAGGATTCTGATCCAACCACTGAGATATTTGCTTAATATCTCATGCTTTACTTTCGTATGCTCTTTATACTCCCACTTTTCCAGTGAATCGTCAGGCAGTGGCATTTTTTATCACACACAATTACATTTAATCTTTCTATAATCCATCCCTAACGCTTCCCACATCTCCTTTGTTTCTTTACACAATGCAACATTGTCATAATTATATTTCTCTTCGAGATAATTTATCACAGAATAATACATAGAATATCTAAGACTATTTTTTATTTTCTTACCCCAGTTTGATCGTTCTTCTAAATATTTCACCCAGGATGTATCGGTAGCACCATTAATAGTGCTTTGCAATCCCCGCAACGAGCCTATTGTTATTCGTTCAGGTGTGAATCTTGAGAAAATCTGATCAACGAGCTCTTTATACTCATCTTCCCATTGTGATTCCGGAAATGGAATCATAGGGTCTATTCTTACCCTCGTTTCATAACCTGCATCGCTAACTTCTTTCGCCGCTTCTATCCTCCTTGCAACTGGTGCCGCTCCTATCTCCCATCTTTCAGCGTTTTCCGGCGTATTCAAACTGAAACTTATTATTGCATGGTCATGTTTCTCTATTTCCAAAAGGTGTTTTACTTTGTCAGATTTTGTCAGAAACAGAACTTTGTGCCTGTCTTGGATCTCAAACAGAGGGATTAAAAACTTCGAGAAAGGTTCTTTTCCGTTTTCATCCATAAGAGAATCAGCAATCTCGCCAGTGTTGAGAATCTCTTTTGGATATGTTGCGAAAAATGTCTCTATATGTAGTTTAACTTTCTCCCTATCTTTAAAAACGGGTTTAGTCTTCGTTTCGAGAAATCTAAACGTTCCTTTTAAATAGCACCAAGCGCAATTAAAAGGACAGCCATAGGCCCATTTCAATTCGAGAAAATGGGGGCATATAACATCTGTTGGTTTAGCTGGTAGAGGGGTTTTCTCAAACCGTTTTATGATTGAACCGTCCGCTACCTGTTGAACCAAGCGTTGTTTACTTCCATCTAACAGTTCGTATTCATTTGTAAAGATATTCACTCTTGGATTGTATTCTGTGTTCATCTTCGAGCCTTCTATTAATTCTTCTACTCTTGTTCTGCCTCTTTTTCTATAAACTCAACGCTCAATGCACATTTATTCTCATTTAAGGATTGTAACAACAGTTGATCCTCTCTTATTTTCGTGATAATATCGGGATATGAGGAGAGCAACACAAAGAAAAAAGCATCCATTACTCTATTGGTAAACTCCATGCATTTGTAAAACAGTTCTTTGTTAAAGGCTAAAGTAACACGATAATCTACCTCTCCCTCCTCGATGGTTGGTCTTAGCTCTTCATATGAGCTATGGACGTATTTAGATAAATCAGAATATAACACTTTCAATTCATTTTTATGCTCTAAATCAGTTCTATCGATCAATCTTCCTCCTATCAACTTATCTATTTCTTTTATAATCTCTAATTTACATCCTATCATTGCCTCTGGATGTTCTCTATCGATGTAATAAGCTTGAAGAGCAGATTCCAAGATGTATCGGAGTTCACGAATGGATTGGTGATAAGCACCAGACAAAACACTGAAATGTAGCCAAAAAAGTTGTTTCGTGAGTTCAAAGAATCGAAAGAATAACAGACCGTTATACTTTTCGAATTCTGACAATGAACTCATAAAAGGCCTGATTAAGTCTATCCAATTGTTATAGTGCTCAACCCACGTGACATAGTCTTTTTCTGGTATCTCCTCTTCAGTCTCTTTGCGTATCTCTCGAGCCATCTTTATTAACTGAGCAAAGAGGCTGTCCCGATGTCCTTTTTCTGTCATCTTATAATTCTCCCGCTATTTCAAAGTATATTCTAAGTCTCATTTCATCTCCTTCTGAATTCTTTTAACCAATTCTTTAGCCGCAATCAAGGATTTCTTAACCTCTTCTTTATCAGGTTGAGGAAAAAAGAACGGATAGCGTTCCTCAATATAATAGGGATTGATTCGTTGACAGATATCACGGAATTGCTCGAAATTGGTATCAAATTGAACTACTTCGTCCAAAAGTCTTTCTAAATCGTGAACGGGCTTAAATTTCCAGCCCTTTGATAATAGATATCCTTTCAGGTATTTCTCGATGGCTTGTTGTAAATGGAATGTAGCATCCTCTGTATCGCCGTTCGCAAGCCGTTTTTCGACCCTTTCCAGATCCTTATCAGCTTTATCAAGCCAATCTTTCCAGTAGCGAGATTCCTTAGCCATATAGAACTTTACCCCTTGAAATGATTTCCTGAAGGAATTGATCTCCACTATCAAGCCGGGATTTCAATTCTTGAGACGTAATAACAAAGATATCAACAGCATAGCCTCTTCTAAGAGGTGAAATAATTCGTGCCGCATTTACTATCCTATCATGAGGTTTTTCGTTGGTCTCCTTAATAACCAAGAGGTCAATGTCGCTGTCTTCATCGGGCAAGCCCCATGCATAAGAGCCGAATAAAATTATTTTCTCCGGGTTATAACGTTCTTTTAACTTATCAGCGATAAGGCGAATTGTTTCCTCGGTCTTCGCTTCACCACCCAAAATGATCCATTCCACGCACTTTTTAGCTTCCTCCAGAATTTCAGTAGCCTCTTCTCTCAGTCTTTTAGCAAGTCTGCGCCTGCGTTGGACCTCTTCTGCTATTTCTTCTTGGATTTCAAAATCGAGTTTTGGTATTAGTATTGAATTAATAACATCCTTTGTTATACCTGTCTGTGCCGCACCTGTTATCCTTCTTTGAATTTGCATCTGTCCTGCGGCACCCTGCAAAAATGAGAAAACATAGTAAGGCTCTATGTTATCTTTTACTTGAATTAAGAATATATGCTCATTTATGTTACATTCATCATACGGAAAGTCCGGAAGGATAATACCTACTTTTCCCGTGGTAGCTCCATCTTTTACCACAAGGATATCCAGAGGTCTTACAGACGTTTTGCTATATTTTTTATGAAAATCCAAAGGAACGTACTTTAAATCTTTTGTTTTGATTGTTCCGTCAGCATTGACATGTTCACCCCCTAAACTCGGAACACCATTTTCAATATTTCTAACCCCTCCTTTTGGTCGTTGGCCACTCATAATTGTGCTTGTTATTTCTTTTAACGATAATATGTCGCTTCTCCCTTCCAATTGTTTAATAAGTTCTTTAAATCTTGGCAAATAGTAAAAAGGGTCGTGCCTCTTCCCTTCTTTCACATCCTTCAAGGTAACAACAAAGCTCTTCCTCTCCTCTACTTCTGGAATTTCTATGCCCAGCTTGCCCAAGACATAATCGTTTATCCCCGTAAGTAAATCTTCAGCCTCTTTTAACTTCTCTTTTCTCTGCTTATAGGCTTCTTCCATTATTTCCGCAATGCGGTCCTGAATTGGAGATTGTATTATTGGGATTTTTATTTGTCCAACTTCTTCTAAATTGATGTTTGCACGAGCAACTGGTCTTTTAAGGCGGTCTAATTGAACTTGACCAAACTTACTTCTCAAAAAATGAAGTACATAATAGGGATTAACTATCTCCTCTTTTAGTCTAGCACAAGCAATTGCCTGATTAATATTGGCTTCTATTTCATCGCTAAAAATAGAAACTTTTCCTATGGTTGCTCCGACTATTGCAATTAATAAGTCATTTTTCCTGAGTTTTGACCTTTTTAATGCTTTATCGTGGATTTCTCTTTTAATAAATAGCACATCATCATAGTTTATGATATTTTCATCGGTTAGATCTCCACTTCTTATGAATGGGATACCCCTGTCCTTTCCAACATAAGCATCTCCTTTTGCTAAAGGTGTTGCTCCACTATTAATTGAAGCCGAAATTTCCTTTAATGTTTTTAACTTGCATTTCCTTTCTATTTCACTTATAATAGATAAATAAACAGGTTTATAGTAGCGTGGGTCAAACCTGTCCTCTAACTCACTTTGTCTCACCACAAAAGCAATTGGAGAATTACTAAAATTTCTCTCACCTTCCTTAAAACCCTCCCAATCTTCCAAAATCTTTGGAAAATCGTTCTCGTCAGATCGCCCAGTTGCATCGTATCCTACATGCTCAGCAATAGCCATAAAAATAGGGTAATCGCCCATTTCTTCACCTTCTCTCTTCTTCTGCAGGAACACCAAAGACGCCTTCACGCCAGAACCACTTGGAACAAAAGTTTGTTGCGGTAGAGAAATAACAGCTAAAATTCTCGCTCTTTTATCAATGAAATCACGAACATATTGCAGTGAGGAGTTAGTTAAAATCCCATCAGGGAGAACAATTCCCATCTTCCCCCCGGGGCGCAAAAAATCCAAGCATCGCTCGATGAACAAAATCTCGGTCTTTTGCGTTTTCCTCTTCTTGTATTTCGAACCGAGTTCATAAATCTTCAAAATCTTCTCGTCTTTTGCCACCGCGCCAAAAGGGGGATTCGTGAACACTAAATCGTATTTCTTTGGTTGAATCTCATGTCTTCCAAACGTATCATACGCTTGCAGTGCATCGGCACATGTAATATTTGTGTGCCCATCATGATGAATTACCATATCCATCATAGCAATTCTCGCTATGCGATCGTTAATCTCGATTCCATAGATGTGCCGGATTGCAAAATCTCTCGCTGCTTCGCTGTCTTTGCCATACTCCTCCCTAACTTTCTTCAAAGAGTAGAGCAGGAATCCACCGGAGCCACACGCTGGATCCATGATATAATCCTCGGCATCTGGCTCCAACATTTCTACCATGAAATCCACTATCTGACGCGGTGTAAAATATTGACCTGCGGAACCTCTGAAATACCGGTCCAAGAATTTCTCAAACGCTCTTCCTTTCGCATCCAAATCCGTCTTCGATAGCGAAATATCCTGCAAAATCTCTACTATCTTGTAAATCCTTTCGTCAGATAGCTCTATTAATTCTCTGAAAACGCCGGGCTCTCCTCTTTGTGCTCTCCCATATATCTCCTTAACTCTTCTCGCTACCTCAAAATCAGTTTCATTCGTTCCTATTTGAAACTTATAAAATTCTCCTTCCCTTGTAAATCGTTCATCATGAATCTTAGCAAACATTAGCTTACTCATCTCATCGAAAGAAACGGCAGGGTCTCGTTTACCACCTTCCCAAATCTCATCATGACACCTCTGGAATTTATTGTGCAGTTCATTAAGGCTCGCCTCTTTGAGGTCGAAAAACACGCCGCCTCCCTTTTTATACCTGTATTTCGGTAATTTTCCATAGGCTACAGGTATTTGTGGAACTCTTTTGCTCTCCAAAGTTTGTAAAGAGGGGTTTTCTTCGACATCATAAGCCATTTCCTCCTCTCCACAAACCACAAATAAATATTTCGCACCTAACAAGTTTGCGTTCCCTAAACCCTCCTTTTTACCTGTTTCAATTTCATTCCCCGAAGAGGTTGCTTTTGTTTCAACAACGATGAAGACCTTCTCATGTTCATCATCTTCATAAACCACCACATCAGCAGGATAAGGTGGCGCTCTACTGGGTGGATAAACTTCCGTGTCTATCCTACTCGCTGGATATTTGTATTTTTCAATGAGCTCGACATAAACTCTTGCCCTAACTGGCTCCTCAGGGTCGGTAAATTGATATGTCTTCTTCTCCTTCGTGCCTTCGTAAGTTATTCTCCCGTCTCGTATCGTTATGAGCTTCTTTTCTTCGCCTGCTGCTAATATATCTTCTGTGGTTTTGAATTCTCTTGGCATTTCACCCCTCCTTCATCAACCCTTCATCTACAAAACTCGTATAACCATCGCCACCTATAATGATATGATCTAAGACCCTTATCCCTACTAAATCGCATGCTTGAACCAAGCGATTGGTAATCTCAATATCCTCCTCACTTGGCTTTGGCTCCCCGCTTGGATGATTATGCACGAAGATTACCGCCGCAGCAGAATCCTTTATTGCCTCCTTTATCACTTCTCGTGGATGCACGACACTTGCTGTTAAGCTTCCTTCTGAAATTGTTATATCGTTAATTATTTTATTTCTTCCGTCCAACAGCATGACTTTGAATACCTCTTTCTTTAAATCTCTTAGATAAGGTTTGTAATAATTGACTACATCGTCAACCGATTTAATCTTCCTTCCTATTTTGGTCTTCTCCCTCAAAAAGCGTTTGCCTATCTCCAAAGCTGCTTTTATCTGCGCTGCTTTTGCCATGCCAATCCCTTCAACCGAGCATAACTCCGAGAAGCTCGCAGAGTCCAAGTTCCTGAAATTGCCAAAACAGTCCATCAAATTTCTGGCTAAATCCTCTGCGCTTATCCGTTTAACACCATCTCCGGTTCGTAAGATAATCGCTAAAAGTTTAGCAGGTGAAAGATTCTCTGCACCATGCTTCATCAACATCTCTCTCGGCCTTTCTTCCTCAGGCCAATCTTTTATTGTCGGTTTGTATTCCCTCTTCTTGCTTAGCTCTTCTTTAACCCTTTCCCTAAGTAATCTGCAATCTTCTTCTGTTTGCAAGCCCAGTTTTTCAATAGCACCATTCTTTATTATTCTCTCAAAATCCGTATTCTCGTCCTCTGCCTTTTTCAATCTCCTAAAAAAGATTTTCCCTGTTTTGCTACAGTAAGGATACGCTTTGTTTCTTATTAAGAACCCAACCAATTCTTCTCTTGTTTGCATTTGCAATACGGGCAGGTGATTCTCTTGTTCCTTTACACATCGCCCTTCCTGAAGCGTGTCCCTTATTTTTATCTTATATTCACCCATTTATACTTTTGGAAGCATTAATGATTTTATATACACTCAATTTTTTAAAATAGAACTTAATCCTTAAAATAAGGAGGTATGGAAATGATCGACGCTTATGACTTCGGTAGGATTATTGTGGATGGAAAAGCATATACCGGTGATGTAATTATATTCCCCGATGGGGTTAAGGCTAACTGGTGGAGAAAAGAAGGGCATGCGCTCCACAAAGAGGATATTGAATCCGTTGTCAAAGAGAAGCCTGAGGTGCTCATTGTCGGTACAGGAAAATACGGGATACTGAAAGTATCAGCCCAAACGAGGGAATATATCGAGTCACAAGGAATAGCGTTAATCATCGAGCCAACAGATAAGGCGTGCAAAGTATATAATGAAATTTCACGAGATAAAAAAGCCGTGGCTGCACTCCACTTGACCTGTTAATACACTTTCTTTCTAAAGAAAGAACCTGTGCTAAGAAAGTACTTTCTAAAGAAAGAAGCCGTTACAGGGCTTGCGGAGTCCTTCACCTCTGAAATCAGTTTTGGCGAAAAGGTTGATGTTGGAGATGGATTTATAATTCTTCAGAATAAAATTTTAGTAGAGATGACCGAGGTTGAATTCAAGGGAATAAAGAAGATTGTAATCTTAGAAGAAGTGAAATATTCATCAGAGGAAGAATTTTATAAAGCAGTTATCCAGGAGGTCTCACCTGATTTCCCGGTAATAGTCCTATGGGCTGAAGGTGTTATCTTTAAACACACTCCTATGCTTCCAGATTTGGAGGAATTCGCTAAGAGATACGCAGATGAAGGAGTCGTTTACTGGGCTAATGTACTGTATGCAAAGAAGGAAGAGTATGAAGAGGAGAAAGAGATCGAGATGCATACAATAAAGATAATTAAAGCACCCGCCCCTGCACTTGTTGATGCAGCAAAAGCATTAAGAAAGAGATTGGAAGAAATCAGATAGATAACAAATAATCCAAAGGAGCTTTCGATCATGATTCCTTCGGAGTCGGAAAAAATCCTGGCAGTATCACGTTCTCCAAGTGCTACTCACTCACAGTTAGCAAGAGGGTCGTGTTCTTCCCGTTCTCTTTTTTTATTTCTTCAAGCTCTCTAAGTACCGATCTATGTGAATCGCAGGTAGTGTCTGTACATTCATTAAGCCTTCAGCAGTCATTTCAATAGCTAATCTCATAACGAGTTCGTCACTTTCCGCTTTCAATAGGTTCACGAAATCAAAAGGACCGAAAACAGCGTACTGGCTTACTATATTTACACCCATCCTCTCCATTTCTTCATTTACTTCTTTTATCTTCTCTGGCTTGTCTCTAATTACTTTTCTACCTTTTTCCGTAAGTGTTACCAACATTACGTATACACCCATTCTTATTCACCACCTCAAAGCACATAGGCCTTGCTCAGACTTAAAACTTGTGCAAAAATTTTTATTTTTTACATCCCACGGCATGGGATCGAAAAACCGGGAGATATGTAAAAAAAAGACACCAGTGATGGCTAGGACCCTCAGCCAGTCTATATCGTGACGTCTTTCTGGCTTGCTCTCGCCCAAGGTCACCCCCGGTTTCGGGTACATCTCAGGTAGATTTTATTGAGATGCTGCCAGTTTTACTTCTTCTCTTTAAATCCATGTAGTAGCGTTAATAACCCCAGTATGGCCATGATTCCTCCGCCAAAGAACTTAGCTGCAGGACCGGTCACATATACAAAGATATATATCGCTACAATCAAGAATACTGCTCCTAAGAAGACTTTTCCAGTATCCATTTTTTTCACCTCATCTTTAACTTAAACATATGGCTACATATGCATGTAAAGGTTTCCTTCTTTGGGGCTTCATCCCGAAAGTCAATATAGATCGAGGGACATTAGGCATCTTATCCTCGGCGGTGATAAACTATATCTTATTTAAAGAGCATATACACTAATGGAGGATTTTGGGAGTTCCTTGCTGCTGCCAGTATGGAATTACTGGCAGTTCACCCAAAAGGGGATTCCCAAATCCTTTGCCCTTTCAATATAGAGCACTCTTTTGATATTATACGCCAATACTTTTATTGCGAGTTCTCTCCGCTTTAGCCAACCTTTTATGCTCCTAACATTAGGCCCCCAACACCTTTTGAGGCTTGAGAACACAGCCTCTACAATGCTTCTTATGTGATACTCGTCCATCCATTCATCCGGATTGTCAGTATATGCCTTGAATGATATTTGCCACGCCGGATATCCTCTCGCCTTACCCGTAGCATTTGCCTTGAAACAGAGAAATGGCTTGCCCTTTTTGTCTGCCACCGCCTGGCAGTTGGCCCTGGAGGAATACGCCTTATCTCCAGCAGCCTTGCCGATACGGGGTAAATCTTTGATCAGCCATTTGAATTCTTTGGAATCAGAACCTTTCCAATCCGTTATCGTGAAATGCAGAATTATCCCCGTATCAACGTCAATGACGATATGGAGTTTGATATAATCTTTTTTCGTAGATTTGCGTTTTATTCTGATGTCAAGCCATTTACTGCTTGTTTTAAGGCTGAATCCAGAGCTATCCACTGCGACGTCCACCCCTCTTCGCCTCATTTGAAAGGTAACGAGCCTTGAAATCAGTCGAATATACGATGTAGGCATTTTCAGCATTCCTCGTGCTATAACACTATGCCCTGGCAGTTGTTCGAGATGTAGATGTTGCGCTACGAAGGTGTTGGTTTTGAAGTATGCTTCTATGCCATCGTATGATCGGCTAAGGAATATCTTCATGAAAAGGCAGACGGCAACCCCAGCATGGACGACCGAATGAGTTCCGTTCCCAAGGAGGATCCACTTTTCTCACCACCGCTATTAGGGACAAGGCAACGAGGTGATCAAAGTCACGGTTCACCTGGTTGGCAAGACGCGGAGAGATTCGTCTTTTAGGCTTTCCCATAGAGGGGTATAGGTGATTTTAAATATGGTATCTTTCCCCTGCACAGTACACCAGATGAGCTTCTTGAAATAAAAATAGAGAGATGACACCCTATTGAGGGATTTCACCCCCTCGTTTTGGGATGAAGCCCTTCTTTGGTAACGGTTCGGGATTCGTGAAGGGAGCAAAATAAGTTCGTCCAAAATCCAGTTCTCACCACTTATTTCATGGCCGTTTCGGATTTTAAAAGTGTTGACTTTTTTCTACGCTTCGTTCATAGCCGCCTCGGGTTTCGGGTTCAGTATTTTTTGATGCGAAGGTAAAAAGTAAGGCTCAAAACTCATAAAATATTCTTCAGTTGTAGAATCTAAAGTAGCTATTTTTCCCGGGACGGAAGAATATGCACCGACACGTGAGGTGTTTTTCAGGGTTTGTAGAGCCCTGTTATATAAAATAAGATTGACTACACTCCTTATAGCATCTCTCCTTAAATGGGCATCCTTCCCCTGTCCAGCAACTTAGATATGCAGATTCGTATTTTGGTTCGATTTTATCGCAGAAATCCCAGGGTCTTATTAACCGCTCATTGCAGTACCTGACACTCCCATCTTTGATACCTTTGATGAGTTCATTCATGGATTCTGTTATGGAATACTTCCATGAAGGTATCCTGATTTCTCTACCACCAAATTCGAAAATAATCTCTTCACCAGTGAATTCCTTTTTTACATCAAAAACAGCTTGTTTTATCTTTGCAAATTTCCACTGGTTACAGGAATAGCAACAACCTTTCATAGCTATCTTAAACTTGAGGTGTTATGAACTCACTGCATTTAAGCTTCTTACTCCTCAATTCTTTTTTCCTCCGAGAAATCACTTCTATTACCATCTACAACTTTACTGGTAAATTTATGCGGGGGGCGTGATTTGAACACGCGGACTCCTCCGAGACAGGGTCCTAAGCCCTGCGCCTTTTCCTAACTCAGCAACCCCCGCATAACGCAATTTGAGCACACCTGCATGTTAATCCTTTGGTGCGTTTTGATAATATATATGCTAATTCAACTTAATTTAACACGACTGGCACCGAAGTGCTGATTTATATGACATATTCCATTTTCGTTGCTTATCGGCATATACTATTAAATTAAATCATAAATTTGATACTATAATAAAAATTTTTTTCAAATATATGTAATTTTCTTTAAAATATACGAAGTTTTTTAAAAAAGAGTGCCAAGACTTTGATTACCCTAAGGGAAGAAAAGATGCGAGAAATTGGGGATGAATCTGTGTATGAAGGAGAGGAAGTAAAGATAATGCGCGATGAGGAATTAGAGAAGTCCTTGGAACGGGCACGAACAGTCATAAAGGTAGTTGGATGCGGGGGGAGCGGGACCAACACGATACGGAGGATGACCGAAGAAGGTATTTTTGGTGCTGAGCTCTTTGCATTGAACACTGATGCTCAACATTTGTTGTTCTCGAAAGTGGAGAGGAAGCTATTGATCGGAAAGAAGACCACGCGTGGACTTGGAGCAGGGAGTATTCCACGGTTTGGAGAGGAGGCCGCGAGGGAGAACGAACCAGATATAAGGGCAATAGTTGAGAACGCAGATATGGTCTTTGTCACCTGTGGCTTAGGGGGTGGCACGGGTACAGGAGCAGCGCCCGTCGTTGCACAGGCAGCGCAAGAAGCAGGTGCGCTCACCATTGGCGTCGTAACACTACCGTTTAGTGCCGAAGGTGCGATAAGACTGGAGAATACGGCTTATGGACTTGAGCGACTGCGTGAAAATACTGACACGTTGATTGTGATACCAAATGACAAGCTCCTGGATGTGGTTCCACATTTGCCTTTAAACGAAGCATTTGAAGTCGCCGATGAGGTGCTGATGCTATCAGTTAAGGGACTAACCGAGCTGATAACCAAACCAGGTCTTATAAATCTGGACTTCGCCGACGTGAGGACGGTGATGAAAGATGGTGGAATGGCAATGATCGGATTTGGGGAATCTGATGGAGAGAATAAAGCAATCGAATCAGTGAGAAAGGCGGTAAGCTCTCCGTTGCTTGAGGTTGATGTGACTGATGGGAAAGCCGCTCTGGTAAACGTAATCGGTGGAGGGGACATGACCGTAGAGGAAGCGGAAGGCGCGCTTCAGGAAGTATATAAGATGATGAATCCCGAAGCACGAATTATCTGGGGGGTGCAGGTAAGCCCGGAGCTGAAGAGCATGATACGAACGTTGCTCATCGTGACCGGCGTCAAATCAGAGCAAATTTATGCACGGAAGGTGGTCAAGAAAGAGAACTTTGGCATTGAGATAGTGCATTAAGACACGGTTCTAGTAACGCTTGAATTTTATTAAAACGTTCAACAAAAAGGTAAAAAGCGAGGGGTAAGAGGCACTAATAGCGCTAGGATTTTTATTAATCTTTATTTAAACCGCACGAATCTCTCTGGAACTCCCTTAAACTTTGGATGATGGATATAATCCAGAGCAGTCCCTTTGGCTTCGCGTATCTTCATCCACTCGATCAACTCCTTAAATACACCTCCGGCCAATCCATCGGCTACCATCGCATACCCCTGAGCCGTCTCCTTTGTCCTTTCGGCACCTTCTAAAAAGCCCAATGCACGTACGTCAGCGTGATTCGAAAGTCTCGTTATCAGCTCCTCTTTTATCTCCTTCCGCTTCGTCCAACGCCCTGAAAGGAGAATTTCTTTCGGTCTTTTAACCGATACCTTCATCGACGCAACGGCTTTTTCTATACCCTCCATCATCGCGTCAAATGCGATCTCAGACTTTGCATCTTTTCTTCTCACAAATTTGTCGGGGTCCATCTCACCGGTAATAGTGATCACACCGCCCTCAAAGGTGTCCTTCCGCTCCCAATCTCCGATGAGTTGCACCAACTCGCCATCTAATGCCGAGATCGTTAGATAACCGATACCAGGAAACATCGATCCCCCTATGCCGTCCACGACTCGCCCCTTTTCTATGCCCATGACCGCATTGTAGCCAAACCCAACTTCAACGAGAATAAATGAAACCTCTGAATGCGGGATTCCAAACCGTCTCGCTTGGTCATGAACCCCGAGAACAGTCACGGCTAACTTATCTGCAGTCCCCATATCCATCTTATTGATCTTCCGGTAATAGGGCACGGTCGGCAGTTGGATCACCCCCGGTATGAAGATAACCGGGAACTTCTCCCGCCTCATCCATACCGAGAAATCAGTCATGTTCTTGTACAGTATCGCGCCAAAGACTCCCTCCTCTATCCCTTTCAGGATCTCCGCCTTCGTGGTCAGCAGAATATAATTGTAATACCACTCCTCGAAGATGCTTTCCGGGATCTCTTCTATGCGCGTGGGCTCAACGCCATACCCGGACGGTCCTGAAATGAGGTCTACGGGTAACGTTTCGCGGAGCGCATCGGTTATCCTTTCCGGTTCTTGTACTAAGTCAACGTTATCAAGCGGGTTTTCATAGTATACCTCGCCGTCCTCAATGGCACAGATATCCATGCTCTTCGTCCCAGGATCAATACCTGCTGCTCGCGTCATCTATCATCACCAGCTATCGCAATTCTTCGCGTGTATTGGTGATACATTTATATTATTCCATAAAATACTCGTGTACAAAGGGATATAAAATGCGGGTTAGGATTTCTGCTCCAGCTCGGCTCCATTTAGGCGACTTAGACCCTTTTGCGCTTGGGAGATTTGGCTATGCCCCCGTTCTCGCCATAACGGAGCCCAGAACCATCATTGAGGCGGATGAAGCTGAAAAGCTCGAAGTGGATGGAGTTGAGGCGGATGAAGCCAGAATCTACGCTCAGAGAATCTTGGAAGCGTTCAACCTCAAAGGTGCAAAGGTTACCGTTAAGACCACACCACCCCGACACTCAGGTTTTGGATCAACGACTCAACTCTGCCTCACAGTGGGGAGAGCGGTAACAAAGGCTCATGGCCTGGACGTGCCGCTCCTTGAGTTGGTGAACGCTCTCAGACGTACCTCGACAGGCGGAATATACCCCTTCCAATTTGGTGGCTTCGTCGTAGCAGGTGGATTTCCTATTAAACCCGGTGAGCGAGTATGGTTGAGGGATGAGCCGCTGATTCCTCCCTTAATCTTCCGCTCTCATTTTCCTGAGGATTGGAGGTTCGTCTTGGTTCGGCCCTTGGTGGCACCGAAGAGTCCTGATAAAGAGAAGGAGGAAGAAGCTTTCCGCGCATTGAGGGCGGAAAAGGCGCCGGTTGAACTAATTCACAAAGGTTATTTCATCCTCGCCGCAAAACTCTTACCCGCCCTTCTTGAAAGAAATGCAGAGGCTTTTGGTAAAGCGCTCACAGAGATTCAGGTGACTGTTGGACGTATCTATCAACCGGTACAGGAGCACATTTTCAATCCCGCATCCCAATGGCTTATACCAATACTCAACAGAAGCGGCGCATTAGGTATTGGACAGAGTTCATGGGGGCCAACCGTTTACGCCTTCACTGATAGTCCAGAGGCTGCGCAGAGCATTGCTGAGAAGATCGAGGTTGAGACCCGGGGAAGAGTCGAAGTGACACTCGTTGGGGCTGACAACTCAGGTGCACGGATCGAAGCTTTTTAATACTACATCTTCATTGCCTGCAGCTTCTTATGCATGGTCTACCAATTACTTTCGTTTATCCATTCTCAGCTTTTATTGTCCATTACTAGAAGGCGTAAACAATTCTCACGCTCGCGCTAACCTCAACCTCTGAAGGGGTTATCGGTGTAGGAGCTGGCACAGGGGCAGCCTCCATAGGGGCTGCAATGCGAACGATTGGATATGGGTAGTAATCTTCAACTGAAATCTTTACAGGATATATACTCACTATCCCCATCTCCCCAGCCACAACATCTGCTTTGCTTTGAGCATTATTAACCGCTTTCCGTAACGCATCGCTATATGCGGTCTCTCTCAGCGTCTCAGAAAGTTGGAAGGTGATCGAATCAATTCTGTTCGCCCCTCCCTTTACCGCTGCATCTATTGCCTTTCCGGCATCTTCTGGCTTGCTGACCACCTCGATCAAGTTCGTTGCACGGTATCCAACAATAACACTCTTTTGCTTCTTCCCTTCCAGCGTTACCTCTTCAACCCACTCGTAGATCGGAGTTATTGAATACTGCCGTGTTTTCACATCACCGATTCCCGCCTTCTTCAATGCATCGAAAACGTTCGTCATATTTCTCGAATTCATCGCGGCTGCATCTTTTGCGGTTGACGCTTCGCTCACAACGGCAATCATAACGTGTGCCTCATCTGGAGTAGTTTTAACAATGCCGTTCCCACTCACCTCTATTGTTCTGTTAAATGCTTGCTCCTCTGAGAGCGAGGGAGAGAAAACCAGAGCTAAAGCCACTAAGGCGATCACGGCAAGCAGAAGCCCTGCAGCAAAGCCTATTTTCTTATTCATGCTTATAGAGTAGAGGGGGGTTATAACCTTAAATACCTTTTGTCTTTAGTCTCGTGTTGGCTATAACAACCATAATGAGTTGGAATCCAAATCTTATCTCTTCTAATTACCCTTAGATTAATTTTGCACCCCTATTGAAAGCTTTAAATATAGTGTGCAATTTTGAACACTACATGACATTCATTCGCGCTCAGAGACACAAGATAAAAAACCGGAATCCAAGCCGAATAGTGCTTGACAGAGGGTAAGTGGGGAAAACGCAAAGATCGAATAAAAACTACTAAACCGAAGATTGAAGAGAGGTAAGGGCAGTAAGGAACTCAATCAAAAAGAGGGCGTTAGGTTTTTGTTAGTAGTTAAGAGGGAGAAATTGATGAATCGGAATAGTATCTTGGCTCGTGGGGATTAATGGAGAAAAGGATTGCAGAGGTTAAAAAGGAGTCTTTAGCTGCTGCTGAGAAGATTTTTGATGGGTCCAACCGTTAATGGTTGTTATAGCGTGTTGGGCACGGAAAAAACGTAAACTTTATATAAAGGAAAAAACCGGAAGTCTTTTATAATATGTTATTTCTTTTTAACATAAAGCTAGAAATAAATAATAAAAAGTGATAAATGGATAATAGGGGTGATGAAAGATGAAGGATAAAATTGGATTTGCGGAGCAGGCCCTTGGCGCTGTGATTCTCCTGTCTGGAGCTGTATATCTCGGGTTGTACTTTTACCTCAGCAGGAAAGGAGATTCAGAATGAAGACAGAATCAAGATGGACGGCTGTAAGGATTGCTCTTATCATGGTTATGTTGTTTTTGCTGTTCTGGAACGGCATAAATGAGACAAGCGTTTCTATAGCGACCACCATAATTATAGTTGTCGTAATAATCAGCTTTCTCAGGTACAGATATCCTGAAAGATATCAGAAGGACGAGAGGACAAAAAAATTATCCTCCTATGCCGCTTCATGGTCATGGCTGATTACACTTGTGACTATTGCGCTGCTCTTCTGGATAAATTATCTTGGCATTTTCGAACTCATTGCAACTCAGGTTCTAGGAACTGTATTATTTGTGATGATAATAACAATGATTGCTTTCTACTGGTACTTCAACAGAATAGGAGACGTGGAATAGGAGGCGATGACATGAACAGCAAGCAATTCAGATTGTGTGGGATAATAATAGCAGTGGCTCTTGGAGCTCTAATTGGTTGGTCCATATCTGTTGGAAATGCCATATTGCCGGTAGCTGCGTTTATCGTAGGAGCAGCACTTTTATATGTATGCAAAAGCAGGGTTACAGAGGTGTTGGAGGATGAAAGAGTCTACAAGATAAGTGAAAAAGCGTCCTATATAGTTTTGCGGGTTTTTGTATTATCAAGTGCATTAATTGGCACTGTTTTAATAGCATTAAGCAAAAATGGCTTTGCCGAATTTAGTCTGGTCGGCATTACTCTGGCTGGCTCTGCCTGTGCCTTACTTGTCTTGCATCTGGTTTTCTATAGGTACTACACCAGGAAAAGCCTAGATTAGTGATCAAAATGAGAACCAGAATCAAGGAGTTCAGGGCTCGATATGATTTAACCCAGGAGGAGCTCGCAAAAAAGGTGGGCGTGAGAAGGGAGACAATTTTGTTCCTGGAAAAAGGAAGATACAATCCGTCTCTTATACTGGCACATAAGATCGCCAAAGTGCTGAATACAACGATTGATGAATTGTTTATTTTTGATGATGAGTAAGCGGTTACGGTATATATTAGGGTATTGGGAGGAAATGCAGTAGGGAATAAGAGTTGAGGTGAGAGAGAGGCTAAAGCCTCACTCAGATCAGAGCCGCTTTGATTTTCAGGTTTAGCGGTTTTTTCCCCGCTTTCTAACAAATAAAACCTTCTATAAGCATACCATTTCGAGATACAACATCGTTATTTTTTCTGCGACCCCCTTCGAAATTCTCTCCTCAACGAGCGAAATGAAAACCTCTGCATATTCAGGGGGCATGCATGACAAACTTTCCCACCCTTCCATTACCATATCCGCAAGATACGCAAGCTCTTCATCCCTCAAATTCCGCAACCTTCTCTCGAAGTCCTTTACGTCCCTTGAGAAATGGTTGGAGAGCGGCGGTAGTATTGACTTGTAAGGTACCTTTGAGTGCTCACATACAATCTCCTCTAACTCTGGGGCGAGCTTCTTTAAGAGTGCTCTGTCCTTTTCATTTAGTTTCCTCGCCATTTTTAATGCGGTTAAAACTCCATATAATATTGAATTGATTTACTCGCGATGGCTATGTCTTAGCCTAAACCCCTAAGATTGCCCATGCCGAAATAGCCGATTTAAATATCCCTGATGGCCGTAATGGTGATGCCATCACCTTTTTAGGGGGGTGAGTTATAAAGGGAGTTGAATGTATTTTTGAAGCTCCTCTTGGCATGGGCGATTAATATTATGAGTTTATACTATAAAAAGTTTTAAAATGCGGACCCCCACTCCCCATAACCGCTGGTATAAGACCCGGCGGGCAAGCAATAAAAAGGATGCACCTGAGTGAGCCGCTATCCCTTCCTCGATAAGTTTTCCAGCAGTTCTCTAATTCTAACCAATTCAGACTTCCCCGAAGGCAAGAGCGCTAGTCCGATTTAAACGGCGTTTGCTTCTAATCTGATATTACGCGCTTCTCCTTCTTATCAACTTTTATCTCCTCTATCCTGGTATGCGGATAATTTCCTGTTTCGTCCTTCTCCACCGATTTCACCATATCCCAGATCGTCAGCAACGCCACTGATAACCCATGGAGTGCATCCATCTCCACTCCTGTTTTACCCACGGATTTCACCGATACCGTCGCTTTTATATCAGCATCACCCATCGTGAAATCAACCTTCACGCTTTCGATACTTATTTGGTGGCAGAGCGGAATTATCTCTGGCGTTCTTTTCACCGCTAATATCGCGGCAATTTCCGCACACCCGAGCACATCGCCCTTCTTGATACTCCCACTTTTTATCTTCTCCACCGTGCTATTTTTCAATTTTATTTTGCCAGATGCTGCAGCTACTCGTTCGACATCTTCTTTTTCGCTTATATCCACCATGTGGGGCTCCGCCCCACGACCCCGCAAGCCCTGTAAGGGCTTACTCACGCCACGCCGCTGCATTGGTTATGTACCTCACGGTGGCCAGACACCGAAATATACCTCAAGCCCGATTATCACGACAGCAATAAACACACCTATGAGCAGTACTGTCTTCGGCGATAGCTTCACCGCAGATTCCTCAACATCGTAATATCGCATCAATCCGGCAGAGGACATAAGTCCACGCTCTTCTCCTCTACCCCCTCCTTTCTTTTCTTTCTTCTTCTCTTTCTTCGCTGTTCTTCCTTTTACCATATTTTAATCTTACCTTTTACCCTTTAATTATCCTCACTTTCGTGCCATGAACATCAAGAATATTGCCACCACTTTTAATCTCACGCACACCTTTGCAGAGTTCCACCTTCGTTGCCGTTGCATTCTCCATATCCTCGGTATCCAAATCATCTGCGTATATCTCCAGTTTACCTAAAGGCGCGTTTAAGGGAATACCATGCTCAGACTTATATCTTCTAACGGCTCGTACGATATCAGCGATTAAGTCACCTTTCTTTTCCGCTTCTAAATCGATCATATCAGGCTTTACCTCTGGCCAGGGCGCCCTATGCACACTCCTCTCCTTTTCGATGTAGGAATACATCTCCTCGGCATAAAAAGGGATGAACGGTGCAAGCAGCTTAGAAAGTGCCTCTATAGTTAGATACAATGTATATCTGGCGGATTCTTTTCCCTCCTCTCCCGACCGACCATATAACCTCGACTTCACCAGTTCAATGTAATCATCTGCAAGCACGTTCCATGCAAAAGCTCGTAGATCCTTCATCGCCTCGTCGAACTTGTAGTTTTCCATCGAGTCTGTCACCGACAGGATGAGCTTGTTCAGTTTGGAGAGCAGCCATTTATCAACAACGCGTAGAGTTGCCGCTCCTTCCTTGTATTGGTAATCTGAAAGGTGGATCATAGAGAATCTGAGAATGCTCCACAGTTTTTGCATAAATTTACTCGCGGCTACTATATCCTTCCATCTGAACTGGACGTCTGAGCCTACAGTACCTCCAATTGCCGCCCACTGTCTGAATGCATCCGCACCATGCTCTTGAATCACCGTATCTGGCGAAATGATGTTATTTCGTGATTTGCTCATCTTATACCCATCCTCACCCAATACCATCCCGTTTATTAAGATCGTGTGCCAGGGTATTGATTTGGTAAGCACAAGCGAGCGCAGGATAGTGTAGAAAGCCCAGGTTCTTATAATGTCATGCCCCTGCGGTCTCAGTTCTACGGGGAATCCGATTCCCGATGGTTCTCCTGCATTAAGGTTCCATTTTGCAACCCAAAGAGCACTGAGTGAGGAGTCCATCCAGGTGTCTAACACATCCTTCTCTCCTTCAAATTCGGTGCTGCCGCAGTTATCACACAGCTCGTTTGGGCTCGTCATCAGTGGATCCACGGGTAGTTCATCTTCAGAGGCCACTTTAACGGCACCGCATCGCTTGCAATACCAAACGGGAATAGGCACGCTGAAAATCCGTTGCCGGGATATACACCAGTCCCACTCCATAGATTCAACCCAGTTTTTAAGTCTGATGGAGAAATGCTCGGGATACCATGTTATTTCCTCCGAGGCTTGTATTATCTCAGCATGCTTCACACGCACAAACCACTGCCGTGTAGAAATGATCTCGATGGGGGTTTTACATCGCCAACAAACACCCACGTTTTGTTGTATCTGTTCACGCTTCTTGAGCAGCCCTTGTGCCTCTAAATCTTCAATTATCTTCTCTTTGCATTCTGTTACGCTCAGTCCCTCATATCCCCGTACCGCTTCGGTCATCCGCCCTCGCTCGTCTAATGAAGCAATTAAAGGGAGGTTATGCACTGTCCACCACCTCACATCCTGCCGGTCACCAAACGTGCAAATCATTACCACACCGGTTCCAAACTCGGGATCAACACCTTCATCGTCATATACCTTCACGGTATGCTCGAATATCGGGACCATCAGCTCTTTTCCCACGATATCTTTATACCGTTCGTCATCAGGATGCACGGCTACCGCAACACAGCTCGCCAGCAGCTCTGGCCTCGTCGTTGCAATCTCTACATACTCCGGTTCTCTTTCTGCGCCTACCTTCTTGAAGCGTATATAATTCAAATGGGCATCTCTATCCTCATACTCTACCTCTGCAAAGGCTATTGCGGTCTCGCAGCGGGGACACAAGTTTACTGGATGTTCCGCTCGATATATTAGCCCATCATGATACATTTTTAAGAACGAGAGTTGCGTATATCGTTTGTAACGGTCCTCCATCGTAACAAACTCCGTGCTCCAGTCTATGGACATGCCAAGCTTCTTCATCATGCCTTTCATCTGCGCTATGTTCTCCCGCATAAGTTGTTTGCACAACGCTCTAAACTCCTGCCTGCTTATCTGATGCTTTGATATACCATACTTCTCTTCTACTTTCACCTCGGCCGGCAGTCCGTGACAGTCCCATCCCTGCGGAAACATCACGTCATAACCCCGCATTCGCTTATAACGAGCGATAAAATCAATGTAACACCAGTTCAAAGCGTTGCCAATGTGGAAATCACCCGTAGGGTACGGTGGTGGCGTATCAATGATATACGACGGCTTATCCGAAGATGCCGTGAAATAGTAGAGCGAATCATTCCAGTTCTCCAGCCACTTCCTCTCTATTATCCCCGGTCTGTATTTCTTTTCCATTTTCATGCGCTCTCTGATTCTCCGCTATTAAGATTATGTTAGGTGCTTTTATTTTTAGTCCTTTATTTTAATAGATTATTATTTTTGAAAAGTCACCAAAATATTATGAGGAGCAAATTGAAATGCCAAAGGCAACAAATCTGATTGGAGCATACAACAACTTCGTTGTGGAGCCACTCAAGACGGAAGAGGAGTTTAGGGATTTTTATGTTGAGAGACCAAAGCGCACACCATCCCCTATAGAAGAACTGAAAGACAGGATAGAGAATGCAGAAAGTGCTAAAAAATACATTTTCCTTGGTTTCAGAGGCTGTGGCAAGAGCACGGAACTGAACAGGCTTTCGCGATTGATTGATAAGGAGCATTTTATTATCGTTAGCTATTCAATCCGTGAAGAATTGGACGTTAGCGATTTCGATTTCCGGGATTTCTTTGCTTCCATGGCTTTGAAAATCTATGAAACCGCTGAGAAGGAGGTGGATTTGGAAACGGATATTGAAGAGGATTTCAGGGAGTTCATGATGCACATTACAAAAGTTTCAGAGGAAGATGTCACGAGATATAGCGAAACAGGAATATCGTTCTCGAAACTTATACTCCTGAAATTAGGAAGGGAAGCGAAGACATGGGAGTATGTTAGAAAAGAACTCGAAACGAAAATAAGTGACCTTATAGAAAAACTCAACTGGCTTATTCTGGAAGTGGAAAGCAAATCAACCAAGAGAATTGTGGTAATTGTTGATGACCTTGATAAGCTTGCTCGAGGAGAACAGGCGGAAAACTTCTTCTATAAAAACTACGGCTTGCTCATTCAACCAAATTGTTTCGTCATTTATACATTTCCCATACCTCTGGCGTTCAATCCGTATTATGAGAATGTTCGACATGCCTTTGATGTGGATATTATCCTACCACATTTTCCGGTGAGAGATGGGGAGAAGAGGATAAACGAAGAAAATTTCAGCTTCTTCAAAGGAATAGTGGGGAAGCGGATGGATTTGGGCTTGATAGAAGAAGAAGCGTTGAAGGATGCTATATTATCTACTGGAAAAATTTCTGAGTTCATTTCGGTTATGAAGGATGCGACGATAAAAGCATATAGAAATGAAAGAACGAAGATAACACAAGAAGAAGTTGGAAAAGCGTTGGAGAAATTGAGGAGAACGTATGATCGAACACTCACCGAAGCGCATAAAAAGCGGCTTTTGGAAATTTATGAGAAAAAAGAAGCTCGTGATGAGAATACGAGCGATTCCACAAGTCGTGATTTGCTTTTTAGTTTAACTGCGGTTGAATATGAGGACGAAGAGGGATGGTGGTGCGATATAAATCCATTACTGATGCCGTTGGTGGAGAAATGGAAGCAAGCGGACTAGAGGATCTAGAGGAAATAGACACGATAATAGCAGAACTTGAGATTTCACAAGGTAAAGGGAACGTGATACTATGCGTGGTTAATTCTCCTGCTTATAGGGAGAAAATCATCCAAGTTTTACAAAGGAGATTCTCCACAAACGTGATTTCTGTCGAAACAGGTGAGCAAATCATCCGCACTTTGAAAGAGCAAGATTTCAAGAGTGTGGATGTTTTAATCTGGATTATGCCCGAAGAGCCTACCGAAGATTTACTGAACACTTTGAATAATTTTAGAGAGTTATTCTACGATGCGAAGATACCCAATCTGGTGTTTTACAATCAGGCATTTTCTGAAGAAGTAATAAGAAAAGCACCGGATTTCTGGCGCTATAGAGGGAACTATTACGAACTAAAAGAAGCAGAAAGAGGAATGGCTTTTGAGGCGCTTGAGACATTAGCCACTCCTTTCTCTTACCAAGACAAAGAGGACTTGCTGAGAAGGAAGCGGATAAATGAATATCTACTCGAAAGAGTCAGGGATAAGGAAGAAAAAGCTGATATTTTGTTAGAGTTGGGCGTGATATTCTATTATTCAGGAGATCTCGATAAGGCATTGGAATATTACGAAAAGGCATTGGAACTGAATGATGAGTTGGGGATGAAAGAAGGAATAGCTGCTGTTTTTGGAAACATAGGCGCGGTATACTTCACCAAAGGGGAACTTGATAAAGCTTTGCAATATTTTGAGAAGGCATTGAAGCTGAATGAGGAGTTGGGAAATAAAAAAGGAATGGCAAATCAGCTTGGAAATATGGGAGTCCTCTACTTCACTAAAGGAGAGTTAGATAAGGCATCAGGATCTTACAAGAAGGCATTGAAAATTTTTGAGGAGTCCGGAATAAAAGAGGGAATTGCAACACTGCTTGGAAACATAGGCGCTCTATACTTCACCAAAGGAGAACCTGACAAAGCTTTAGAATATTTAAGGAGGATATTGGGACTGCATGATGAGTTTGGGAGCAAAGAAAGCTTAGCAAAAAACTTTGAAAACATAGGTGTCGTGTATTCCGCCAAAGGAGAACTTAACAAGGCGTTGGAATATTACGAGAAGGCATTGAAAATTTTCGAAGAGATGGGGAGCCGAATAGAAACAGCCAAAACAAAGGTGAACATTGGCGATATTTTTGCTCAAAAAGGAGATAAAGAGCGGGCGTTAGAGTATTATCGCGAAGCTAAAGATTTGGCTGCAGGAAGTTATGTTTTTGAATTCGTCAGTAAACGGATAAAGGAATTAAAAGAGTAGCAAAATGCGTAAGATATTCGGCAACGCACAACAGGAATATAAACAGTGCATAGTTTTGAGAGAGGATTTGAAACTGTCGAAAGGAAAAGCAGCAGCACAAGCCGCTCATGCCTCACTGCTCAGTTACGAACGTGCTCCGGTGCGTGACAGAATGTACTGGAAAGCACAGGGGCAGAAGAAAGTGGTACTGAAAGTCCAGAGCCTTGAAGAATTATACGGCGTAAAGGATGAAGCTGAAAAGCTGGGATTGCCCTGTGCAATTGTAGAAGATGCAGGGCTAACTGAAATACCACCGGGGACGGTGACTGCATTAGGAATAGGCCCAGCACGTGCTGAAGAGATAGATAAGGTCACAAAGCATCTGGATTTACTGTAAACAAACCTTTTCTTATGTGGGGCTCCGCCCCACGACCCCGCAAGCCCTGTAAGGGCTTATAGAAAAGCTTTACCAAAAGAAACAGGATAATTTTAACAGCGGATTTCATTTTTCTAAAGAAGAAAAATGGGTTTCGAAGAGCGGGAAGATTATGGCGTGAAGTTGTACCGACTTACATGTCCGCTGAGGAAGGACCGACAAAGCTCTTCGTCGGTGGTCTGCACGGAAACGAAGGTCTGTACACAGCACCTATTCTTGAGCGTTTGGCGCAGGAGGAGATATACCTAGGAGAAGCGATAATTGTCCCCTGTTTGGTCGAATACAGCAGATACATCGGCGTTTTAGCCGAGGAATATTACCAGAGCAAAGAAGGTATGAACCTGCTTCTCCTCATCCAAGAATACAAGCCGAGTTTTTACTTCGAGCTGCACGCTTATGAAAAACCGTCATATTCACGCTTAACTGATCCTGAACGAGTGAAGAAGATAGGAGTTCCTCATTTTATTGACTTGGACGAGGGGATTCTCATAGGGTCTATCGCACCTATTCTGAGGCGTAAATTCACCGAGCACGATTTTTGCATGACTATCGAGGTCCCGAAATGGAAATGCACGAACGAGAAGCTTAAAGAAAAAGTCCTGGAGGTTTTAAGAATAGGGCTAACGAAAGCGGATAGAGAAGAAGTGATGCACGAGTTCAGAATGAGGTACCCCCCGCAAATAAAAATGGCTGAGCAGTTGTTCCACCAATACTACCGTAACAGGTTAAAGCCGTTTTAAGTGGTAATGAGCCGCTTGCTTCCATAAGTGGATAGGTTTTTATAAACTGCGGAATATAGGTTACTCAGCGTTTCACTCGAGAAACAACCGCAAAGAAACAGCGAACTTTAAGTGAGTAGAAAAATGAGAGAAAAAGTGGCATTTAAATGCTTAGTGCCAATGCTTATACTTGCGTTCCTTTTAATCTCAATACACCAATCTTGCGCTTACACTTCTTCTGATAAAACAGCACCACCAACATTGATCATAACCGAAGTCTATCCAGACACTGCTACGAAAAACGAGCTGGACGAATACATTACAATAACCAACCCCTGCGTTCATCCTGTTGATATCGAAGGCTGGAGCATAACAGATCATGAAGGAACAATCATATTCCCATTTTTTGAAGTCTATCAAAATCAAACAATATACGTAACGAGAAACGCTTCGGCATTCGTAGAGCAGATGACCCTGACAAGTAAAGTCATTTATCCTAATTTTGAATACGGCTCGGACTCTGATCCAAAGGTTACTCAAATGCAGACCGAGGGAAGAGCATTTGTGTTGCGGAATACCGGTGATGAAGTAATACTGCGAGATAAAAGTGGACGAGAAGTGGATGTCGTGATATACGGGGACTCCTCCTACGAAGGAGCTGGTTGGCGTGGCGCGTCTTTAGAGAAACCGAGAGAAGGAATGATCTTGAGACGGAAGGATATTCAAGACACGAATCAGTGCGAAGACTGGCTTGTTCTTCCCTTTGGGAGTTCTTACCACGCACCAGAGAAATTCTCCCTATACAGCGATGTTACCGCTTTTGTCTCGCCTGATTGTAGTTTCTTCGTTCTGCAACGGGAGATAGAACATGCCTCCTCCTCGTTGTACCTCAACCTGTATCAGTTTGAACATCCCTGCCTCATGGACGTTGTTGTGGATGCCTTAAATCGGGGCGTGAACGTGTATCTGCTGCTCGAAGGCAGTCCTGTTGGCGGAATCACTGATGAAGAGCGG
>JASEFB010000039.1 GCA_030019325.1 archaeon
GATAAAGACTTTGATGATGTGGTGGGGATAACGAGAGTTCCGCAGTGTTGATGACGTACAATAATCGTTTTATCTGCGAATCACTCACGATCGGCTGATAAAAACGTATTTGAAATGTGAATTTTTATTCGTTCCTGCGAAAAGTCAGCGATGAATTGGAGTTTCTGCTTCGCTTCCGAATCCTCGAGTCCGGCAATACAAGTTCCCGCATTCCTTATGAACCCCTCGGAAAGCTGAAGTGCATGATCAATCGAGCCAGCATCTACCAAAATTCTCCTCACTCGATCAATGTCAAGACTGCCGAATTCGCTATCCCTCGATAGAATCCCCTTTATATACTCCTTTTCTGGATTCTTTGAATGATTTAAGGCGTGGATGACAAGAATAGTTCTTTCACCATTCTTGATGTCCAATCCAACTGGCTTTCCGGTTTCCGCAGGGTCACCGCAGATATCTAAAATATCATCTTGAATCTGAAATGCAATCCCTAAATTTTTACCATAATTACGCAGCTTCTCGATTTCTACTTCGCTCCCACCTCCGAGTACCGCACCTGCTTCTGCGCTCGCCTTAAAGGTCGAAGCAGTTTTCAGCTCCGCCACCTCCATGTAAGATTGCTCTGTCACATCTTGCAAGGTTCTCAACGTGAACTCCAGATATTGCCCCATAGCGATATCCGCAACAGCATTCGAGACTAAGCCCACAACTTCCGGAACGCCACACCGCGCAAGCATCTCGCAAGAAAGTCCAAATAAGAGATCACCGATGATTATCGCCTTCTTTTCGCCATATCTCGCAGGATTCGAAGGATTCTTCCTCCGTATGTAATTCTCATCTATAATATCATCATGAACCAGCGAGGCGTTATGGAGGAGCTCGATCGCTATCGCGGTGGACAAAGCTTTTTCCCTTGAGCCACCCACCGCCTCCGCTGAGAGAAGGCATATAATAGGACGAAGTCTCTTTCCTTCAGTATCTTTTATATAACTCAGCGCATCGTATAAGATCTCATTGGTATACCCCTCCAATTCCTGATCGATAACCGCAGACAACTTGCGGTTGAAGTACTGCACCTCTTCTTGAAAGAGCATCTTTTTCATTTGGTTCCTACTCCTTATAATAAAACCCTCTTATAAATACCCCCTATTTATTTTTGTCTGAATACGCCTGCTCTAAGTATCCCCGCTCTTTGCCTCCCAGTGCAAGAAATTGCAATAAGGACAGCCGAAATCCCACGGTCGCTTCATACCCTTCTTCATTATTTTCAACTTAAATAAGAACGGATGGGTATCGCACGTATCAGTGGTCACGAGCACTCTTCCACTTCGTGGTAGTGGCAACGAGAACGTACAGGTAGGATAATTCCGGCAGCCCACAAAGCGCTTCCCTCGGTGAGAAATCGCCACGAAAAGTTCAGAGCCACATTCCGGGCATGTCCCTACTATTGTACCCCCTTTTATCGCCTCTTTAAGCGATTTCGCTATCTCCTCCCGGTTCTTCGTCATCTCCTCAAACACCGCTTTCAGCATAGCTCTCGAATCAGCCACCACATCCTCTTTCTTTCGTTTACCTTCGCGTATCTCGTCCATCTCCTGCTCCAGCGTTTTGGTCATCTCCGGCTTCGTTATCATCGTCGCATATTTTTCTAACGACTCGATAAGTGCGAATGCCGTTTCAGTTGGCTTAACAGGATTATCCTGCACGTATGCCCGTTCGTACAATTTCCCTATAATCTCATGTCGTGTGCTCTTCGTGCCGAGCCCCAGATCTTCCATCTTTTTTATTAAGCCCGCTTGTGATATCCTGTTTGGCGGCTTTGTTTCCTTCTCTACAATCTCTATCTGCTCTATTTTTACGTTCTCGCCCTCTTTTAACTTTGGTAGTATCAATTCCTCTTTTTTCTGATAGGGATAAATAGCGAGGAACCCTTCTTCCTTTAATTCTCTACCCTTTGCTTCAAAGATCTCTCCACCGAGCTCTATCTTCACGTCGGTATCTTCCCATTGTGCGGCATCGGAGAGTGTAGCTAAAAACCGCCTTACCACGAGTTCATAGATACTCCACTCCGCCTTGCCCATCTTATCTCTGGATACCGCTGAGACTGGATGGATGGGTGGATGGTCAGTGGTCCTTTTTTTACCCGCGGTTGGCTTCAATCGCTTCTTCTGTACTAAGAGGCGGGCGTGATCACCAAACTCTTTGTTCTCGAGGAACAGCTTTACTAACACCTTTAAATCGAGCGTATCGGGATACGTGGTATTATCCGTGCGATGATAAGAGATGAGCCCTTGCAGGTATAAGTGCTCAGCGATATTCATTGCCCGCTTTGGAGAATAGCCGATTGACGATGCGGCCCTTATAAAACCGGTGGTATCAAACGGAGCAGGCGGTTTTTCATTCCTCAAACGCGTCTCCACCTCACGAACACAACCTTCCTCAGCTGCTTCTATCCTCGATTTTATCCCTTCAACTTCTTCTCTCTCCCAGAATTTTTGCGTTTCATGGATAACCTCGAAAATCTCGCCCTTTTCCGTCTTTAATGTCGCATGCAGTTCCCAGTAGTTACGAGGAACGAATTTTTCAATCTCTTTTTCCCTCGCCACGACCAATGCAAGTGTGGGAGATTGAACACGTCCAACAGAAAAGAACCCCTCACCTAACCGATTCGCGGATAGAGAAATGAACCGTGTCAGTGCTGCTCCCCATATCAAGTCAATTATCCCTCTCGCCTCGGCTGAAGCCGCCAGGTTATAATCAACGTCACTTCGTGCGGCTAAGCTTTCTTTTATTGCTTGCTCGGTTATCGCACTGTATCGCATCCTGTCAACGAGCAGAGCGGGATTTATCTTTTTTATAATGCGGAGCGCTTCAACACCTATTAACTCACCCTCGCGGTCGTAGTCTGTCGCGATGGTTACAGACTCAGCATCGTTTGCTATCTGTTTCAGCGCATTAACAATGGTTTTTTTTAATGCAACGGCTACTATTCTGGCGTCAATCAGTGTGTATGGATTTATCTTGCTCCAATTATTATACGGTGGTGGGTAGTCCAGACGGAACACATGGCCGCTCAGTCCTGCAACTACCGTTCCATCGAACTCATAGGCATCTATACCCCCTATCTTCCTCTTCTTTGCTTTGTCGGCTGATAGAATCGTGGCAATTCGTTTTGCTGTGGTCTCCTTCTCGGTGATTATGTAGTGCATTATTCTTCTCACGGGATGTTTTGTTCGTAAACGAAAGCCGCTTTTAATAGTTCATCCTCTTCAAAATGCTTACCTACGAGCTGCAAGCCGATTGGCAATCCGTGCGAAACCCCACACGGAATAGAGAGTGAAGGAACACCCGCCAGGTTGACAGAAACCGTGTTAACATCCGCGAGATACAACGAAAGCGGGTCTTTTATCCGTTCTCCAAGCTTAAAGGCGACAAAGGGCATCGTTGGCATCGCTAATATATCATACGTCTTCAATGCCTCTTCAAATTCGTTCTTTATCAGCGTGCGCACTTTCAATGCTTTTAAATAATATTTACCGTAATAGCCTGCCGAGAGTGCGTACGTGCCAAGAATAATCCTCCTTTTCACTTCCTCTCCAAATCCCTCGCTCCGTATCCTTGAAAACGTTGTATGCCAGTCCTCATCCTTTCCAGTTCGAAGCCCGTATCTCAGCCCATCGAACCGCGCAAGATTCGACGACGCTTCAGACATCGCAATGATGTAATACGAAGCAAGCGCATATTTCAAGTTTCGCATACTTATCTCCCCGTATGTTGCACCTAAATCCTCATATTTATGTATTGCATCCCACACGGACCTTTCAACCTCCGGAGAACTGCCCTCGATGAACTCCTTTGGAACGCCTATGGTCATACCTTTAATCTCTTCACGTTCGTTTCTCGTTCCGTTTAACCACGAGAAGCAGTAGTTTGTAGATGCGTTATTTTGTATCTTTATTTGTGTACTGTCCTGCTCATCCTTCGCGGATACTATTTCTAAGAGTAATGCAGTGTCTGTTACCGTCGATGCCATCGGTCCTATCTGCTCTAATGAATTGGCATACGCTATAAGCCCGTATCGTGAAACGAAGCCATAAGTGGGCTTCAGTCCGACAATTCCACAGAAAGATGCCGGGCATCTGATGGAGCCTCCGGTATCAGACCCAAGAGCCAGAATAGTTTCTCCTGCTGATACTGCTGCGGCACTACCGCCTGAAGAACCTCCTGGCACCCTGGTGAGGTCATGTGGGTTCTTCGTTGGTCCGTAATAACTGGTTTCGGTGGAAGAGCCCATACAGAACTCATCCATATTCGTTTTTCCAACGATTATAGCTCCTTCTTTCTTCAATGCCGCTACGACTGTGGCATCAAAGGGAGGAACGTAACCCGTAAGAATTTTTGATGCGCACGTGGTTTGAATGCCCCTTGTGGAGATACTATCCTTGACGGCTACGGGCACGCCGAGCAGTTTTTTTCGCCTGTATTCCTCCTCTTCGCGTCTCTTGTCCACTTCTCTCGCTTCCCTAACCGCGGCCTCTTTGTTCAACGTGATAAAACAATTTAATTCACTTCTCTCTATTCGCTCATAGATTTGTAAGAGTAACTCCTCGCAAGAGATATTTCCACTTTTTATCCCCTCTACGACTTCTAGTGCGGTAACCATGTTCTCCTATCCATCTATTATTTAGTTAATTTTATATATTGATTTTACCCTCTTTTATTTTAAATAGATGTGATCACGGATGAGCGAAATGAAAATGAAAATGAAAATGAAAACGAGATCATTGTGTCCTCAGTGTCTCGAGGTTATAGATGCGGAATTGTATGAAGAAGAGGGCAAAATACTGATGAAAAAGAGGTGTGAGGAGCATGGCGAATTTGATGATGTAATCTGGTCGGATGCCGGCCTTTATAAGAAATTTGCGAGGTGGCATTATGAAGGTGCTGCCGGTATTCAAATTACCGATAGAGATAAAGGCTGCCTTTTTGATTGCGGCCTCTGCCCGGAGCATAAGAGCTCGACATTGCTCGCAATTATAGACCTCACGAACCGATGTAACCAGCGATGTCCAATCTGTTTTGCAAATGCTGCTGTCTCTGGATATCTCTATGAGCCGACGATGGAACATCTGAAGGAAATGATGAAACTGCTCAGGAGTGAGGTACCACCCTGCCCAGCTGTGCAGTTTGCAGGAGGTGAACCAACATTGAGGAAAGATTTCGTGGAGATTGTAAAAATGGCACGCAAACTTGGCTTTCCTCATCTTCAGGTGGCGACGAATGGAATAGCAATGGCACGGAGCGTAGAGTTTTGTCATGATTTAAAAGAGGCGGGCCTGCATACGGTTTATTTGCAGTTTGACGGAGTGACCGAAGAACCCTATAAGATATTAAGGGGCTATTCAGCGTTAAAAACGAAGTTGAAGGCAATAGAGAACTGCCGGAGAGGAGGAATAAAAAGTGTAGTGCTCGTTCCCACGCTCATGAAAGGTGTGAATGACGACCAGATAGGGGAGATGGTACGATTTGCGGCTAAAACCCTGGATATTATACGAGGTCTGAATGCGCAGCCTATTGCGTTCGAAGGGAGAGTAGACGAATCAGAGAGGAAGAAGGGGAGAATAACCATTCCAGACTTCATAAATCTTCTCGAAGAGCAAACAGGCGGAGAGATACCGAAAGAGAGTTTTTATCCCGTGCCATTTGTCCTCCCTGTCTCTTATTTCGTGGAGGCGTGGAAAAGAGTGCCTCAGATTGAGTTCACGGTTCATCCGCATTGTGGTGCCGCAACGTATGTCTTCGTTGAACGCGGGAGGTTCATACCCATAACAGAATTTATAGACGTTGAGGGTTTCATAGAATTCTCAAAGGAGGCTGCAGAGGAGATGAACAAATCGAAGATAGGCAAAATAAAAGCATTAGCAGGGCTCATATCAGCGTTACGAAAGTTTATCGATAAGGATAAAGCGCCAGAGGGCATTGACTCTTTAACGTTGCTTGTCAACATACTGGGATTAGGGAACCGGGATTCTCTTGCGGAGTTTCATCGCAAAACGCTTTTTATTGGTGCGATGCACTTCCAGGATCCATATAACTTCGATTTGGAAAGAGTGAGGAGATGTGGCATCCACTATGCTACACCGGATCGACGTATAATCCCTTTCTGTTCTTATAACGCCATCCACCGACCATCGGTAGAGAAGGCCTTTGCCACACCACTCCATGAACCAGACTCAGGATGAGAATGAAAATTCAAGGATAACACGCAACCTGTTATCACTTATCCTCATTCCACATTGCTTGAGATAAGTTCGTTCAATAACTTTAAATAGAAAAAGAGCAGATATACAAATGCCCTTTTCGAAGAGTAGTGTGACCTCGCTAGCTAAAAAGCGAAGGATGATTACTATGGCAAACAAAGGGCTACAACCAGCCGTATTGCACGGTCCCTGCGGTACGCATCAAATCAAAAGATGGCAATGACCGTTTAGAGGCAACCACAATACGGTACACATTACACACAAAGTTTATCAATGATTTCCAATTTTAAAGAAATCGTAATAGATTTAAAGAAATCAAATAGATGCAGTGAAGGAGGCATAGTTTATTATGAGAGAAGAAAAAGAGGAGGATAGCGCGAGTATGAACGATGAAGAAAGGGAGATAGAGCGGATAAGGGAGAGGAAAATGCGTGAAATGGAAGAGAAGGCAGCATCGAAGAAAGAGGGGGGAAGAAAGGGTGAGGATATAATAGACCGGCCTGTGACGGTAACCGATGCTACCTTTATAGAGACGGTAAAAAGATATCCCCTGGTCGTTGTGGATTGCTGGGCTGCGTGGTGTGGTCCTTGCAGAATGATTGCACCGGTAATCGAAGAGTTGGCGAAAGAATACGCGGGAAGAGTCGTGTTTGGAAAACTGAATGTGGATGAGAATCCAAGAGTAGCCGCGGAATTTGCAATAATGGCTATACCTACACTCTTCATCTTCAAAGGTGGCAACCCTGTGGATGTCATACAGGGAGCTCTGCCCAAAGTGTATTTAGAAGCGAAGATAAAGGAATGGCTGTGAAAAAACTTTCTTTAGAAGAGAAAGCTTTACCAAAGAAACAATGATTGTGCGAAATGTTAGCGAGGGAAGAGAAAGCTCGGAGGAACGAGAACTTGTAAAGAGGTTCGCTGATTTCGGATTCCAGGTTCATCCCGAGGCAATTGAGCTCCTCAAACACTATTCCGATAACCGTAAAAGCGAAGGACAGCTCGACATAGCTGCGCTCGCAGAAAGCGTGATTAAATCGATAGACCCTTCAATTTTTGTAATTACACCAGAGCAGCTAGCTGATTTTATCAATAAAGGCGCACGAGCTGCTGAAAGAGAAAAGAGTGAAGTCAAACCGCAGATGCACGCGGAAGCCCCAGCTATAATAAAATCGTTCCCTGAGCATGGTAGGGGTGGAGACAACAAAGATTTCTTACCGCATTTCATTGACAGATATGAGCGGATAAGCGGCATACTAAAAAAGAGGCTAAAATGCGGGCAGATACGGTTTATAAAAAATGGGAGTGGAAGCGACGAGATTTCAGTGGTGGGGATGGTCTCTTCTATACATAAAACGGCAAAAGGAAATATCAGAGTTGAGTTGGAGGACGGTACCGGTATGCTATCCGTAATCGTGCCACATCACCAAGAGATAATACCTGATGAGGTAATAGGCGTGACTGGTTTTTTATCTCACGGCGGGTATCTCATTGCAGATAGGATAATCTATCCAGATGTACCCATCTCCTCATCAACCTCGCAATCACCGTTACCTTTGTCCGAAAAGGAGAAGCAAAGGGGAACGGCCTTATACGCAGTATTTATCTCTGATCTGCATGTGGGAAGCAACACCTTCCTGGAAGAGACTTGGGACAGTTTCGTAGAGTGGTTAAAAGAAGCAGCAAAAAGCAGTGGGATTGCATATCTGGTTGTTGCTGGTGATATTGTTGATGGAATAGGGGTATACCCTGGTCAGGAGGAGGATTTATTACTTACGGATATTGAAGAGCAATACAAAAGAGCAGCGGGATATCTTCGCGCTATCCCCTCGCATATACAGGTCGTGTTAGCGCCGGGAAACCATGATGCGGTGAGAAGTGCAGAGCCACAGCCCCCATTGCCAAGAGACATCAGGAACTTCTTCCCTGAAGGTACCTGCTTCGTGAGCAACCCCGCTTATATACAAATTGGTGGCAGGCAGGTGTTGGTATACCATGGCCAATCTTATGATGATTTTGTTAACTCGGTATCGAGGTTGAACTATTCAAAGCCGGAAGACGTGATGGTAGAGATGCTGAGAAGACGTCATCTTGCCCCAATCTATGGGAACAATGTTTCTATTGTTCACGATGGACATGACTATGGTGTAATTGACCCCGTTCCTGAGATACTCCACTCGGGACATACCCATACCGTTGGTGTTTCTAAATACCGGAACGTGCTCCTTATAAATTCCGGGACTTGGCAATCACAGACAGCATATCAAAAAAAGAGGGGTATAAATCCAGTTGCGGGCTGTGCAACGGTTGTAGAGCTTTTTGAACTGAAGGTAAAGGTAATGGACTTCGGAAGGAGATCAGGAGCGTGAACAGATGAAGGGGAGCGTGATGAAATGAGTGCAAAAACCATCGGACTGAAGCTCTTTGCAGTGCGTAAAGCTGCTGGAGTATGCAACTGGTTGCGAGACAGGGTTTACGGGAAATACGAGAACCTGCTGGAGGAGGAGATATTAGAGCGGCGTTTACCTGAACACGTAGCGATAATCATGGATGGGAATAGAAGGTATGCGAGGAAGCTCGGAATTTCAACGGAAGAGGGGTATAATTATGGCGCGGGGATAACGGAACGTGTGATCGAATGGTGCTTCGATATCGGGGTGAAGCAGCTCACGCTCTATGCTTTTTCTATTGAAAACTTCTGCAGGACGGCTGAGGAGAAAGAGAAGCTTTTTGAACTCATGCGTGTGGAATTTGAGAAGATAAGCGAGGAGGAAAGGGTTCATAAGCATAAAGTAAGAGTGAGAGCGATAGGGAATATCAATCTGCTGCCGGAATCAGTGAGAGAAGCGATACGAAAAGCAGAGCACGCAACCGAGCGGTATACCAACTTCAAATTATTCATTGCAGTAGCGTATAGTGGAAGGATGGAGATCGTTGATGGGGTGCGTATCATAGCGAACAGGGTAAAAAGAGGCTTATTGAATCCGGATGACGTCGATGAAGAGACGATCTCAAAGCATTTATACATAAGCGAACTTGAAGGAGAGGATGAAGCGTCGGATTCGGGAGCAAAGACGAGTGTGGATTTGATCATAAGAACCGGTGGGGAGATGAGGTTGAGCAATTTCGTGCCCTGGCAGGCGTTAGGGAATGAATGTGTAGCGTATTTCTGTGCTCCGTTCTGGCCAGAGTTCAGAAGAGTAGACCTCCTCAGGGCAATAAGGACATATCAGGAACGCGAGGAGGAGAAGAGGCAACGCTCTGGCTCAAGAATGATAAAATTGATTCGGCTCTTTGAACGCGAACCCGTATCACAAGAGGATAAAAAAGGTTCTTCAACTCTACCCTTAGAAAAGAGAGCGAAGAGAATCAATTAATTTTATCTTTCTTTAGAAAGAAAGTATTGATTATAATAAGGAAGAGTGCTATGAGGGCATTTATCGCGGTTGACCTCTCTGAGGAACTGAGAACAAAGATAGCGGAAATAAATAATGATTTTGAAGGGTTAGGACTGCATGGTGCAGTAAAATTCGTGGATGCGAACCAGGCGCATCAAACGGTAAAATTCCTCGGGGATGTTCCGGAAGATGGTGTGGAACGGGTTAAGAGCGCATTAGCGGAAATAAATAAAAAGCCGTTTGATATAGAACTGCGCGGTGTGGGGTTCTTTCCAGAGGCTTCACTGGATAGGGTACGAACCATACGGGTTATCTGGGTGGGTATTGGAAAAGGTGCGGAGGAGTTGAAAGCGCTGCAAGAGGATGTAGAAGGTGCAATGCACGATTTAGGATTCACGCTTGAAAAACGCTTCAGTACACATGTAACGCTCTGCAGGGTGAAAAGGCCATTAAAGTCAACGGAGATAGGGCGGATCGTGAAGATGATAGCGGAACTGAGGGATGTCTATGTGGGGAAGATGCATGTAGAAGAGCTGAAATTGAAGAGGAGCACGCTTACGCCTAAAGGACCTATTTATGAGGATGTATATGTGAAGAGGTTGGTGGGATAGAAAATAAAAAGAAATTATAATTATGAGGATACTATACTAAGCAAGTTATTTATAGTCTTTGCCGAAAGACCCGGTGGATATGGGTGAGATGAATGATTAGATCTGAAGCTTATAAGGGGCACGCTCTTGGAATAGTAGTGCTGGCATTGCTGGTGGATAGCTCAGGCACCGCTCCAGCTGAGGAGTGGAAATCCCGATACAATAAATTAAGGCAAGAATTCAGGGACTATATTGAGACCAGTCGAAGAAATGAAGAGATAAAGAGCCAGGAGCTAAAAATAGACTTTGCAAAGAAGCTTCTGGTCGTTGCAGATTCTTTGAGCCGTATAACTGCAACATACAATAATTTTTCCTGTGATATTGTAAAAAGTTATTCAGAAAATCTCAAGAAGAATATAGATGTAATCTACGGTCAATTGCTTTCAGCTTCAGGTCTTACCCCAGTAGAGCCGGCAGCAGGCGATAAGTTCGATGATAGATTGCATAACGCTATCGGATTGGAGTACGGCACTGCATATCCTGAGAACTCGGTTTTTCGTGTGATAAGGAAAGGATATCGCATTGAAGATGCGCTCGTAAGACCAGCGGAGGTGATTATTACAAAACGTCCCGTTGAAGTAATCAAGGTAAAAAAGCCGGGCTTACGGGATCGCATCCTCAGATGGATTAGCCCCACAAAGCTCAGATTTGCAGAGGTAAACCAACGGATAGATGAGTTTGAGCGCATGCAGAAAGAGAAGGTCGAACGACTTATACAGGATATAACCTCTCTGAAGAATATAGTAACGCAACTGGAAGCAAGAAATCAAGAAGTAGAAGAATCTGAGCGCATACAGGAAGAAAAAATCGAGAAACTTACAAAGGATATAAGTTCTCTGAGAAACATAATAATGGAACTCGAAGAGGAGATAGCGTTAAAGGATCAGGCACCGTTGCAAAGCGGTGATATATCCGAGAATGTTAGGCTGGAGAATGAAGCGTTTAAGAATAACAGTTATTAAAATATAAGGGAGATAGGTAGATGACGGATAGAAATATACTGGGTATAGACTTCGGGACCACGAACTCAAAGATTGCGTACATGCTGCTGGACGAGCCAGTGATGATCGAGAACAGCGAAGGAGAGAAGGTCACACCCTCCGTAGTTTATTTCAAGAGTGAGGGTGAGGTTATAGCAGGTGAAGTAGCGAAGCGAAATATGATTGTGCATCCTGAGAGTACAGTGAGTTCTATTAAAAGGGAGATGGGGACAGACTTCAAGAAGAAGATCGGGCGGTACAAATTCCCGTCTGAATACATAGGAGCATGTATATTCAAGAAACTTGCGGATGATGCAGAAAAACGGCTTGGAAGACGGTTTGTTGATGCCGTAGTATCAGTCCCTGCAAATTATTCCGATGGCCAGAGGCAGTCAATCAAGGATGCTGCGGAGATTGCAGGGCTTAATGTTTTGAGGATGATAAATGAGCCTACTGCCGCAGCGTTGGCGTATGGGATAAGAGAAGACCGCGATAGAAGGGTGCTGGTTTATGACTTTGGTGGGGGGACGTTCGATGTATCTATCCTCTCCGTTACTTCAGGGTTCTTTGACGTGGATGCAAGCGCGGGCGAGCATAGGCTCGGAGGTGATGACATAGATGCGCGTATTGAGGAGCATGTGAGTAAGAGATTATACGAGCAACTTGGTGTTGACGGGAAAAAGGATTTAGCTCTTCATGCAACGCTCCGTGAAGCCTCAGAGGAAGCAAAGATCGCGCTATCATCAGCGGAGAGCACGACGATCAGCATCCCTTTTGTGGCTGCAAACAAACCGCCGTTCAGTATGGTATTGACCCGTGCACAACTTAACAGTATGGTATCCGACCTGATCGAGCGCACAAAAAAGCCAGTTGAACAGGCATTAAACGATGCATCGCTTGAGAAGAGCGAGATAGATGAGATATTGCTTGTAGGGGGTACAACTCTCATACCTGCAGTGCGTCAATTCGTAACAGAGTATTTCGGGAAAGAACCTCTTAGAGGTGATCCCTATGAAGCGGTCGCACTCGGTGCCGCTATTGCAAGCACAGAGTTCATAAAAGAAAAATCAAGGACTGCGAAAAATATAGAGATCAGTGACGTGATCTCAAGCTCATTGGGTGTAGAGACAGCAGACGGTACGATCTCACGGATAATTGAGCGGAACACAAAGATCCCAATTGCACGGACACGTAATTACACGAATGCATGGAGTTTCGTGGATAAGGTCGTTATTCCAGTATACCAGGGCGAAGGAGAATATCCTGAGGAGAACGAGTTCCTCGGAGAATTCTGGATATCCATAGAACCTATGCCTATCCACCAGAACAAGATAGACGTTACCTTTGAAGTGGGAAAGGAGTTCGGTATACTGAACGTCACAGCAAAAGATGCAGACTCGGGCAATCAGCGTACCGTGAAATTAGAAGCGAGGAGCAGGCTTTCGAAGAAAGAGAAGAATAAATGGATGAAGAAACTGCTCGGTGTTGAGAGCGTACATGTAAACATAATAAATGAGGAGACTGAGGTCACTTTGGACCTCTATCTTAACCCGTGGGAGACAGTATCAGACCTCAAAAGAGAGTTGATGGAGAAGGGCGTTATAGGGGAGAATGAGACGGTCTTCTATGAAGATATGGAGCCTGAGGATGCCCAGAGAATATCCGACCTTGGCCTGAGGAGCGGCAGCGTGATAGAGATAAGGCGAAAGGATGAGTAAGAGAAAGAAAAAACAAAGAGCTGAAGAGATACAGGTTGTAAAGCAGGAGATACCAATTCATGATGATCCATACTGGGGGGTATCCAGTATTTATATGGATGCGCATCGAGTCGGCAGATTCATCAGTAGATTCGAGCGATTTGAAGACCTGCATCCAGAATGGACATACGAGCTTATGAACGGTATACCTACATATTACTGCGTTCTCGGTGTTGAGAGAGGGGCAACAAAAGACCAGATCGAGCGGTCTTATGAGAGGAAATTGAAGTTCTCAAGCTATCCCAAAGAGGTGATCGGGGAGGCATTCGATGTATTGAGCAGCCCCAGACTTCAGAAAGAGTATGACGAACTGCTTCTTACATTTGAGCAGGTTACAAAATGCATGTCCCCTGCCGAAAAGAATGAATTGGTTGAGAAGCACAGTGAACATATCAGCATCGAGAAGGAGTATATTAGAATGGGTCAGATACTGAGCAGGTATAAGGATTATACCCTTCTTTATATGCTCGGGATGCCTGATCTATACGAGATTGCAGGGCTTGCAAAGGACTACACAACCGAAGAGATAAGAAGAAATCGCAGGGCAGACTCAGAGCTATTGAATAAAATCTACGCCGTACTCAATGATACTGCATCACGTGAAGAGTACGACTTCATGCTGGGCTTTATTGCTAAATACGCAAATAAGGAGCGTCTTGAAGCAAGGGATAGGAATAGGAAGAAGTGGGAGCGTATAGATAGGGGCATTTTTGAGAGGATCATACTTACCGCTCTTAATGAACCAGGTGCAATTGAAAGATATACGCAGCGGCGGGATGAGATACTTAACAGCAACCAGGACTGGAAGCAGTATTTCCCACCTAATAAGGAGACATTTCTATCAATACTCGGATTAGATGCAGGCTCGCTTCGCACTGACAAAAAGGAGGTTGAAAGAGCTATACGTGAGAAATATAGGCAGCTCGAGAAGACTCCTCAGGTTAATCTGGCATACAGCGTGCTCAAGAATACGTCGCAGAGAGAGGATTACCTGTGGCTTCTTGAGAATAACGAGATGTTGGATCCGTTAGTCAGCCTGCTTTCGGTGGAAGAGGTTTCTGGGGGAATTAAAATTAAAAAAGAAAAAGGGGAAATACCGAGCATCCGGGAAACGATGAATGCGTTAATCAGGCTATTCGCAGAAACAGAAAGAGGAATCAAAAGAGGAAGAGATAAAATACCGAGCACTCAGGAGATGATGGATATACTAACCAGCATATTAGAAGAGGAGGTTTTAAAGGAAGGGACTCCAAAAAGATTTGAAAGGATGAGAAGGAGATAGAAATGGATAAGCCCTGGAAAGGTATGACTTTACTGGATTTCCTGCACTCGAAGAAGGATGGAGACGAAGAGAAGGGTGAGGTTGAGAGCGAACGAGAAACAGGGATAGAAGGAATCGAGGAAGAGAAGGGGGTAGAAGCACCGCACATATACACCGTCCAAGAGGTTACGAGATACATTCGGCAGCGATTAGACGAGGATGAGGTGCTGAGGGATATTTATATCAAGGGCGAGCTGTCCAATCTCAGCCAGCCTACATCTGGTCATTTATACTTCACGCTCAAGGATGAATTTTCGGAGTTGCAGTGCGTGATGTTCAGGGAACGAAACCTCGATCTGAAGTTTATCCCCGAAGATGGGATGAGCGTGATCGTCAGAGGTCATATAAGTGTGTATGAGAAGCGAGGCAGATACCAGTTATACGTGGAGGAGATACAGGAGGCGGGGATAGGTGCGCTCTATCTCGCATTTGAGCAGTTAAAGAAGAAGTTGAAGGAGGAAGGGCTGTTTGACGTGGTGTATAAGAAGCCGATACCGAGTTTCCCAGCCCGAATAGGCATTATCACCTCGCCAACCGGTGCGGCTATCAGAGATATGTTAAAGATTACGAAGAAACGGTTCCCGCACGTCCATATCTTGCTAGCTCCTGTTGCCGTTCAGGGTGAAGAAGCCCCTGCGCAAATTGTAAGGGCCATTCAGCTAATGAACCGATATAGTGCAGAACGGGAGAAGATAGATGTGCTTATCGTGGGTCGAGGAGGGGGGTCGATGGAAGAACTGTGGGCGTTTAACGAAGAATGTGTGGCCCGGGAGATCTTCTCATCGGAAATCCCTGTGATTTCTGCGGTGGGGCATGAGACGGACTTTACCATCGCGGATTTTGTGGCTGATAAACGAGCTGCGACCCCTTCAGAAGCGGCAGAGCTCGTTGTGCCGGACAACCGTGAGATAGAGAAGAACCTGCGGTCTTTGGAGTTGCGGACGCGGCAGAATCTTTTTAAAGCGATTGAATTTTACCGGAAGCGGTTAGAGGTTATAGAGAAGAGCATCTTATTTAGAAAGCCCACCGAGCGGATAAACCAATATCGGCAGACGTTAGATGAACTCAAGCGGAGTATCGTTGCTGAGATCACGCATCTCGTGACCGTGCAGAGTAAAAGTTTACAGGCCCTGATGGGCAAACTGGACGCGTTAAGCCCGTTGGCAATCCTTGAGCGGGGGTATAGTATCTGTTCGAAATTGCCGGAAGGGAAGATTGTACGGAGTATAACTGATATTTCGGTTGGTGATGCGCTCAAGGTATTATTCAAGGATGGAGCGGCAGTTTCAGAAGTGAAGGAGAAGGACGTAAAGAAGCAGTATTAAACAGTCGGATACCGTTATCCGGTTTATGTTTTGTCTTCTTATTATTATAGATTGGCGAGGCTACACGAAGTTGTTACTCTCATATTCAAACTCTATTGGCTTGTCATTTATTAAAAGCTCTTTTAGCACAGGGCAACAGGTAGAATCCACGGAAACAATTACTGAGGTATTTTTTACATCTCGTTGGCTCTCGATTAGCACCCCCTTCCCTTCAGGAACAAAATAACTTTCTATCCCCCATTCAATAAATAATTGATTCTCGAAGGAATTTATCACCTTTCCCTTCATACAGACTTGATTCATCTCCAAACTGGGTTTTGAATGACTTACAGAGTCAATGGTCCAGAATTTTTCTTTTTTGGATAAGCTCGCATAAATCGTCTGCCCAGATGAAAAATTGGTATCGTGAGGTAGACTGCTCAAATCTATTCTTGAGATTTTATAGCTTAAAGCCACGTAATCTCCTCTGAACAGATCTCTTGGATCAACTGGAGCAGTCTCCAGTAAGATCTCTTGCCCAAAACTATATGTAAATAATTTTATGCCCAAAAACACTAAAATTACTATTGCTGGGATCGATACAACCAATATAAATTGCTTTTTATCCATCATCATGAGCCTCTTATATCGCTTATAAGTGATCTTCTCTTCTTCTCTAAATACCAGCCCAACCCTAAGAGTATGAGTCCCCCGGTGATGAAAGCAAGAGACTTTGGTAATAATTTATACAACGTTGTATAATACAGATGCAAAATCCCTACCACAAAAAAGAGCATCCCGATATTGATGAAAGGCACGGTGGATTTGTAGTATCCTATTAAGATGCTCCCAATAGCTATGGCAAAAAACATCAAATTATATACGATAAGCAATATTGTAGCGACGCGGGGATCTAATGTTGTATAGGTATAGCCATATCTTGTGATTGTAACCATCATTGCTTCTTTGAAGAAGGTTAATATCCAGAGAACGACCCACCCCAAAAATGCTATGAGAATAAGAAAAAACTCGTGCTTAACCGGTTTAAATCTCTCATACATTACAATACCACTGGCAACCGAAATGAGAGAGGCTATACCAAATAAAACAAAGAGAAGCTGAATTATCCAGTTAGTCGTAGTAATTTCTCCCAGAATCTTTTCATAAGGGGATACTAAACTAAAATAAAAGTATGCAATTAAGATAAAGAATAAACCCGTCCCTTGATAAGTAAGTCGAAAGTGAGAGTAGCGCTCAATTCG
>JASEFB010000040.1 GCA_030019325.1 archaeon
ACGTCAATTTTGATTTCACAGAGATGACCTATGGGTTAAAAAGAAGAGTTACGGTTATTTTTTCACTTGCAATTCATGCAGTATTGGAAAAGCACGCTATCCATATGCTTTTTCAATGTGGGCGAGACAAAGGGTATAACGAATTGGAACGAAAAGAAGAACTTACGTACAATTCATTTCTTTAAATGTGATAAAGCTTTTCTAAAAACGAGGAGGCTTCAGATTACAATACCTAAGAGGCGTTCAATGCTCTGGTAAAAAGAGGAGATGAGATGGAAATAAATTGGCTGAGAGCTATAGGGGCAGGCTTTGATGTTGCAATTTCTATTTCGGTATGCGCGTTCATAGGTTACTATGTGGCTGGGGGGAGGCTTAACCAAGTGACCACCCTCAGTATTTTTGGCCTTGTAATAGGTGCACTTTTCGGGTTAGGTATAGCTATTTACAGCTTGATCAGAATGTTTGAGGCTCCGGGTGGTAAGAGATGAAGAGGAGGGGCGAGAGTGGTCTGGTATTTCTGATGAAAAAAATATCCGATGAGAAGGAGGATTACCGGGTGAGACTTTACATCTTAGCCTGGATTGCTTCACTGTGTGCGATGCTTGCTTTAGTTATAGGTCTGGTTATTCTCCTCATTAGAATCGCAGATATATTCCTTTGATCTTCCCGTTACTTTTTCTTTCCTTTCCTTTGCATATCACCGGACGAAAAAACGAAAAATATTTAAGTCGATTTATGAAACAGGGAATAGGCAATGCTAAGACCAGTTCCTATGAGGAGGATGGAGATTGTAGCGATGAAGGAGTTCAAGGATGAGGTGATCAAACGATTACATGAACTCGGAGTCATCCAAATCATGGAATATAAGAGTTCTGGTGAGGGTGAAGGTATTTTGAAAAGCATGCCAATTGACGCGATTGTAAGGGATACATCAAAGTTGATACGGGAGATGAGTGAGATCATAGAGGTTTACGATGAGGTGAAGCCAACGCCTCAGGAAGGTATCTTTAAAAGAATGTTCAATCCTTCGCCTCCAAAGAGGATAGAAATAGGGGGATTGAAGGATAAAAAAAAGGAGGAAGTGATAAATAGTGCGGAGAATATCCTTCGCGAGGTGAAAGGGGAGATTGAGAAGACACTGGTGGCTTATAGAGAGCTGGAGGAAGAACTAAACGAGTTAAGAGCCTCAAAAAAGTCTTTGGAGAGAATAAGAGACCTTGAGATAGACCTGAAGTATGTGGGGGTGGGGTATTACCTCAGTGCTTTCTTAGGCATGTGCCCGGAGGAAGCGCTCGAAACGGTAATTTCTGACCTGGAGGAAGTGTCCTCGGGATTGTATTATTTTGAGCGTGTGAAAAGCGGGGAGGAGGAATATGCCTGTGTCGTCGTTTGTTTCAATGAGGTTGCGGAGGAAATTCTGACGAGGTTGAGAAGGGACGGATTTGAACGAATAGAAGTGGAATTTGAGCGGAAGCCGATGGAGGAGATGGCGGGGATAGAGAGAAGGATAATGGAGAAGGAGCTCGAACGGGAGGCTGCTCGGAAGATCTTGGCAGAGAGTGCAGAGAAGAGAGAGGATGATCTCCTTGCTTATCGAGCGGTATTGAGGATAATAGAGGAAAGAGGAGAGATTCAGCGGAGTTTTGGCGAGACAGAACGGATATTTTTGTTACGCGGATGGGTCCCGGCAGAGCATGAGGAGGAGATTTCACACGAAGTTAATCGGATATGCAATGAGCAATGTGTGATTAATGCGGTCTCTCCAGAGCCGGAGGAAAGAGATGTTCCTGTTCTTTTGAGGAATCCCAAATTCTTCAAGAGCTTTGAAGTTCTTACAAGGCTCTATGGACTACCAAAATATAATGGTATCGATCCTACTATTCTCCTTACACCAACGTTCATCCTCTTCTTCGCATTAATGCTCGCGGATGCTGCATACGGGCTCATATGCCTGATCTTTGGAATTTTACTGCTCAGAGGGATGGGGAAGTACAACGAGATGGTTAAGGATGTATCGATTATCCTCATTTCGGTAGGAGCCGCTACATCCATCATAGGTGCGGTGATGGGAGGGTGGTTTGGTGACTTCTTTATCAAATATCTCAATATGAGATCGCTCAATGCAATGATCATGCTCGATCCGATGGGTAAGGATATCGGGCTTTTTCTGATGTTGGTATTAGTTATCGGGGTCATCCATCTTGACATCGGGATTATTACAAAGATAATAGACGATTTGGCACGAGATCGGATAAAAGGGGCCTTGAAAGGGGATATGTGGTTCTTATTCGCCCAACTTGGATTAATTCCGTTTGTTATGAAGTATATGAACCCTGGGGCAACGGCATCGTATGGTCTATTACAGATAATCGGTCTCACTCTTCTCCTCGTTTCTTTGGTCTTACTCCTGTTGAGTCGCGGAATGATGTTCTTCTTCGGTATATCTGGAGCTATTGGGGATATCTTATCGTATGCGCGGCTTATGGCTCTCAGCCTCTGTACATCTGGTATAGCCATAACAGTAAACATTCTAGCAAGCTTCTCTCCTCTTGTGCTTGCAGTGATCATATTAGTGTTCGGCCATACCGTCAATTTTGGAATAAACATACTGGGGTCATTTGTTCACGGCATCCGTCTCCATTACGTTGAATTTTTCACTAAATTTTATGAGTCAGGAGGGGATACCTTTTCGCCTTTTCAAGAGAGAGAACTATAAGTGTTATATTTAAATAGAGGAGGAAAATGAGATAATAGGAGAAGGAAAATGGTAAGTGGTGTAGGTCTTGCGGCTATAGGTGCGGGCTTTTCAATGGGGATAGCAGCGATCGGTGCGGGTATGGGCGTAGGAATAGCTGGCTCATTAGGGGCTGGTGTGGTCTCAGAGAACCCTAAACAATTTGGTCCCACGTTAGTTTACCAGGCACTTCCCCAAACGCAGGGCATATATGGATTCCTGTGTGCCATCCTGATCATGATTGGTGTTGGATTGCTCGGAGGCGGTGGGGTGGCGGAAGTGACGGAAACGACGGGCTGGATATGCATAGGTGCTGGTATAGCCACGGGTCTGGGCGGTATAACGGCCATACCACAGGGGATTACTGCGGGTGCCTGTATGGGCGCAGCAGCGAAGAGACCAGAAACATTCGGGCAGGGTATGGTGCTCACCGTGATGTCAGAGACGTTTGCAGTCTTTTCTTTACTTGTCGCTATCTTGTTACTGGCCGGCGCGGGGATCATATAAGTCGCGGACTCTCTGCAATGCTTAGAGCAGGAGGCTGGATGAGCCCATGGTAGATGCCGATATTCTTTATCTGCTCCCCATATTCGCTCTTTCAGGAGCCATGGTCTACTTTGTCTGGTATAAAATACAGGATAGTATCCCGTTTTTATACCCCACGGGCGTGATAATGGCAAAGGAGGCGCGATTGCTCGATGATAATAGACTCGATGAACTCGCGCTGATGTCTCTTGAAGAGTTCGTATCCTCGCTTGGGGGTACTGAGTATGGGGAGTATATAAAAGGGACGGGGTATGAGGAGATAGAGAAGGGTTTGCTCCTTTTTAGAAAGAATCTATACTCTGAGCTCTTCAAATTAATTCCAGAACGATTTACTGATATTTTTGATTTTCTGGTGAGGGAGTGGGATGTTATGAATTTGAGGACGGTGCTCACGGGAGTGCATGCAGGATTACCCGTAGATAAGGTAAGAAATCGCTTAATAGAAGGTGGAGAGATGTTTGAGAAGATAGCGAGCGTAGCGGGGGAGGACATAGAGAGGATAGCATCAACCTTTGAAGGAACACCGTTAGCGGGTGCGATAGAAGAATATAATAGAATAAAGGATTTCTCTGGCATTGATCTCGCACTTGGGAAGTGGATGATAGAGGATATTTCTCTGAAATTAGATGGGAGGGGGGATAAAAAGCTGTGGATGGTCAAAAGGTATTTGGATATCTATGTTGATGGTTTAAATCTTAAGGTGATGCTGAGGGGAAAGGAGGGTGGTGTAACCGAGGACGAAATAAAGAGATTTTTGATAGGGGCGGAGGTCGCGAGGGTATATGGGGAAACAGGAAGTGTGAGGGAATTTTTAGAGCGGGTAAGAGAGACACGATATGGGTATTTGATAGCTGAAGTTGAGGATGACGTGATGAGGATGGAGCTGAGGATCGATGAAGCAGTGCTGAGGAAGGTGAAGGAACTCTCCTCGGAGGAAGCATTTGGGTTTGGGCCGATACTAAGGTTTTTGGTTATGAAAGATGCGGAGATAAGGAATTTGCGGGTGATCGCGAAGCTGAAAGGGGAAGGAGTGCCCAACGAAAGAATAAAGGAGATGATGGTGAGGGTAGGAAAAGGAGGCTGAACTATTGATAGGAGGGATGTCAGAGATATTTGTGCCCCTGGTTAAAAGAAGTGAGGGATTCAAGGCATTAAAAAGAGAGGTCATTGATAAGGATTTCTGCACGTATTGTGGCGCATGTGCTTCTTTCTGTGAACATATCGTTCTTAAGGAGAGACCAGAACTTGTAGAAGATTGCTCTTTAGAGTTTGAAGATGTAATCCAATGCGGAGAGAATGGCATCTGCTACGATGTCTGCCCGATGACAGAAACAGATGAAGAGGAGTTGGAAGATGCTTTCCTCGAGGGCGAGCAGGATGGAGAACTTGGAATTGTACGGAAGTTAACCGCGGGCTCATGTGGGGTGCAAGGGCAAGATGGTGGAATTGTAACGTGTTTACTCCTCGCGGGACTGAAAAATGAGATCTTTGAGTGTGCCATTGTTGCAATGAGAACGAGTGGCTTTAGAGCAGAACCGATAATTGCGGAATCTGGTGAAGAGATAAAGGAAGGGGCTGGCACGAAATATGTAGCAGTGCCGATGGTCTCGAAGATAGGAGAAGCGATAAAAGAGGGGAAGAGGAGGATAGCAATCGTGGGGACCCCGTGTGAGATACGAGCCACGAGGAAACTACAGCTCGCACTGCTCGAGGAAGTTGAGAATATCGATATCGTGACGATCGGGTTGTTCTGTTTCGAGAATTTCGGGTACGAGCTGCTCTCTGAAAAAACACGGGAACTGCTTGGAATAGAGCTTGGGAAAGCGGAAAAAGTCCAGATAAGTAAAGGGAGATATAGAGTCAGGAGTAAGGGAGAGGAACGGTCCTGTAAAGTGGCTGCGTTAGAGGATGCGATCAGGAATAACTGTTTCTATTGCGATGATTTCACCGCACGGTTGGCGGACATATCGGTGGGTTCCTTGGGCTCACCTGAAGGTTTCTCTACCGTAATTATACGGTCAAAGAAGGGGGAAGAACTTTTCAACTTGCTTGAGGACTTCGTTCCAACTGATGTTGATCGAGAAGAGATAATCAGAACTACTTCTCTGAAAAAGGATAAAATAAGGTGGGGAGATGAACTCCCGCCTGTTTTGAAATGATGATAACCATAACCGAAGTAGAATTTTTGACCCCCGGTGGAATAAAGGTAAAAAGAGTAGAAGAAGAAGCTTTGCGGGATTTTTATGCGTTTCCGGTAGCAGTAAAGGAGGATATATGTTGCGGATGCAGGCTGTGTGAGCTTGCATGCGAGAATAAAAACATCAGGTTTATCGAGGAAAAAGGTGTCGTGGCGATAAACGAAGTAGCATGTAAAGGTTGTGGGTCGTGCGTAGCGGTATGTCCATCAGAGGCGCTTTTTCATAGGTTCTTCAGCACTGAACAGGTTTTTGCCGCGATTGACGCTGACCGAGACCTGGAAGCATGTGAGTTATGTCCACTCTCGCTGGCAGTGGATGTTGATGCATCGAAGCAGGAGAAGAAATCCATCAGATTAGTATGCGCAACACATGCCGAGCCGTCCATTATCTTACGGTACTTTGAATCTGGCGTAGATGGCGTCATGGTGATCGACTGCTGCTCCGAGCATGACGGGGACAGGCACCATGCAGAAAAGAGTGTAAAGGTTACAAAGGAACTTATAGAAACCCTCGGAATGGATCCGGGAAGAGTCCATCTGGAGTGGGTTTCTCCTTTAGGCCCGGAATTTGATAAAAAGATAGGCGAATTTGTCAGTCGTATATAAGCCCCAACCTAACCACACCCGAATGAATTCAGGTGCATCCCCATGTCTTACCACTCAACATCATACGGCCTCTTTCCTAACCCTTCAACAAATTGTTTAGGTGTGTAATATTCTTCAAAAGGCATAAAATCAGCATCATAGGCGACTATTTTCAATTCAAACTTTTTAGCTATTGCCAAATGCTCTGAATCCTTTTCTTTAATTTTTCCTCTCCATTTTTCGATTTCGTCAGCGTAATCCTTTCGTTGCTTGACTTCACAAATTCTCCTAAGTTGAGACTCAATTAAATATGCAAAATGTCTGCCTTTTCTTCTGCTGAAGTATCTGACGACCTCCTCAATGACCTTTTCATTGATAACTGCTTTGACAGTCCCATTAACAATTTCATTGTAAATTATGGCAGAGTTGGATTCTTCAAATTCGAGACCGTAAATGAATACGGAACTATCAACGAATACTCTCAATTTTAACCCTCTCAATCTCCTCGGCAACTTTTTCTTGCGAAATTTTGCCCTCAGCCAGTTGCTCTCTCAGGGAGTTTATTAATCCCTGTTCACCGAGTAACCCCATTTCAATCCCGAAGTTCAATATTGCCACACGAATCGCTTCGCTTTTTGTTTCCGCTATCCCATACTCTACCATTTTATCGAGTATCTCTTCTAGAATCCCGCGGAACTTTACGGTTACGGAACTCATTTTATTATATCACCATGAATAAGGTAGCGTTTAGTTATAAAAATCTTATTCATTTATTTAAAAAATAGAAGAAAGCCCCATCCTCGCCACTCGGAATAAATTCCGAGGCATCCGTTAGCCGTAGGCTGCGTTTTTTGCATAAATAAAGAAAGAGTAGAGCTTTTTAAGTTGGTAGCTCTACTTCTCAATTGTTTTCTTTATTTGCTCTGCGATGTTTATCCATGCTCGCTGAAAATTATTGAGTAAAGCCGCGCATTATAGTCATTTGCAGTTTTATAAGCATCGTAGATACCATAAAGCCAAGGAATAATGAGCCAACAAAATATTAGAATCAATATTCCCTTTCCAACTCTCCCCAGATACATCTGTCCCGCACCGGGTATGATGAAGCTGAGTAACGTGGCTATGCCTGCACTCTTTTTCTTTTGTTCGTAGTAGGACACTTTTTGGTTTTTATCCATGTCTTTCGTGAGCTCCTTAATTTGCATCGCTTCTGTTTCTTCCATCACTTTTGTCGATTTACTCAAAACACTAATGACGACTATTATTATAACGATAGGAATCCCCAACACTAGAATCACTAACATTAGCTCACCTATTCCAATCATTTTTCTTTCACCTCATTTCTTATATTTCATCGCCTATATGTATTAAGTCACATACCCCGTACTTAAGTACAGGGCCTGCCCTTAAGCACGAGTGCCTATGACTTAAACTACACTTTTATCACAGGTATAAAAAAGCTTTCCGATTTTTTATTTTTGATTGATGCTTTCCTCCAAAAAGTTTGTTATAAAGCGATATGTACCAGGTTTTGTGCGCTTTTTCCTTTTCTTCATCTACTACAACTACCGGTACAATATCGATTCTTGTCCACCTCCCTACTTCCGCCTCCGTTTCATTCATATCTTCTTAAGGTGAAGATAAGAATTGTCAAAACAATATAAAAACTTGATCTTGAAACACGACTAAGAAATTTATCTCAGCGAAGTTTCAAAAAGAAGTAAGGAGATAAGAGATTTAAGATATATAAAAACAAAATTCAAAAACAAAACGTGGAAAAGATAGCTGATATCATAAACCGGACGAAGGCATACTATTGCGTTGAATGTGGGAAGTGTACTTCAGCGTGCCATCTGTCTCGATTTGGTGACTACTCTCCTGACCGCGTGGTGGAAAGAGCATTGCTTGGCCTTCCGGTTAAACCTGATCTGAGAATATGGTCTTGTTTGACGTGCAACAGGTGTAAAGAGGTATGCACCTATGGTGTGGACTATCCGGAGTTTATCAGGGAGCTTAGAAGTGTTGCCTTGGAGGAACGAGAGGGGGGGATATGTGCGCATGGAGAAATTTTTTCAGTGATGAAGCTCCTTGCACTCCCCCATGAAAACCCACAAAAAAGGCTTTACTGGCTATCAGAGGAGATGAAGGTGCTTGAGAAAGGAGATACGCTCTATTTCACGGGTTGCCTTCCTTATTTTGATATCGTGTTCAGAGACCTCGGAGTACATACGGTTGAGATTGCGAGGAGCACGGTGAAGATTCTTAATAAACTGGGAATTGCTCCTGTTGTAATGAACGACGAGGTATGCTGCGGGCATGACCTCTTTTGGAGTGGAGATACCGGGACATTTAAGCGATTGGCATCCATCAATATTCAAAACATCAAGAACAGGGGTGCCAAAAAAGTCATTTTCTCTTGCCCTGAGGGTTACAGGACGTTTAAGCTCGACTATCCCAAATTCTTTGATGTTGATTTCGAACTCGTCCATATCTCTGAACTATTATCAGAGAGAATAGAAGAGGGCAAACTTGAGCTTAAGCCCTTACAGGGCTTGCGGGTAAGCCCCTCCGGGGCTTGCAGGGGCACGGGCGGAGCCCGTGATGGGGCGGAGCCCCACAGTACAATAGATGAGCCAGTTACCTATCACGATCCATGCAGACTGGGGAGGCATCTCGGCATATACGATGCTCCACGGAGAGTTATAGCCGAAATAGCCAAGAATTTTGTCGAGATGGCGAGCACCAGAGAGAACTCGTTATGTTGCGGGACTTCTGGCTGGACCAATTGCGATAGTTTTTGCGAAGAGATAAGAAAAGAAAGACTGAAGGAATGTATTGATACTGGCGCGAAAATTATGATTACATCCTGCCCAAAATGCCTGATTCATTTCAAATGCCACATGAGCAATAGAAAGGGGGAATACGACATAGAAATTGTTCCTTTTGAGGTCTTCGTTGCGAGAGCTATGGGGTTGGAGGAGGAGACAACGGAATGAAAAATCCCAATGATCAAAAAGCCCTTACAGGGTTTTCGGGGTCGTGGGGCAGAGCCCCACACTACCAAATCCCAAGTAAATCCCAAAATCTAAATCCCAAGAAAGGGGAAGAGAAAATATATGATATACAAGAAAGGGTGTTCAGTTTTGCTCAAAGAATTTTGGAAATAGCAGAAAAACTCCCTCAAAATAGAGTTTGTGATGTGCTTCGGGCACAGCTTGTAAAATCCGGAACTTCTATCGGTGCTAATGTAGAAGAAGCTGATGGTGCAGTTACAAAACGTGATTTCATTAATAAGATTGCAATAGCAAGAAAAGAAGCGAAAGAAACCAAGTATTGGCTACGGTTAATCGCTGGGAAATATATAAAAACTGAACTTCTTGAGGAAGATATAATGGAAGTCCAGGAGATCATAAATATCCAGAGTGCAATCATTAATAAAACAAAAGGAGAATGAAGAAGATTGGTAGTACTGGGATTTGGGATTTGTTTGGTAATATTGGTATATATTTGAGGTTGGGATTTTCAAATAAAAATGACAGTTAAATCAGTCCTTGTGATAGGTGGAGGAGTAGCAGGCATGCAAGCAGCCTTTGACCTTGCAGAAGCTGGTATAAAGGTTTGTTTAGTGGAGAAAACGCTTTCCATCGGTGGTCGTATGGCACAGCTGGACAAAACCTTCCCAACCAATGACTGTGCCATCTGCATACTCGCCCCTAAGATGATGGATTGCTATCGCCATGAGAACATCGAGGTTCTGACTTTTAGTGAGGTGATTTCGGTTGAAGGTGAAGTTGGTTCTTTTAAAGTGAAAATCCTTAGAAGACCGAGGTTCATCGATGAGGAGATATGCAATGGATGTGGAGATTGCGCGCGAGTTTGCCCAATGGGTATTCTGAACAAATTTGATATGGACCTCAGAGTGAGGGGAGGGGCGTATATCCCATTCTTGCAGGCTGTTCCACTCATCTACGCGTTAGATAGGGAGAAATGCATGAGATGTGGATTATGTAAAGTTGTTTGCGGAAAGGATGCGATACAATACGATCAAAAACCAGAAATTGTGGAGATGACCGTGAGTGCAACAATTGTTGCTACCGGATTTGATGCTCTTGATCCTTCTAGCATAACAGAGTATGGATATGGACGATATGATAATGTGATCACCGCGTTAGAATTTGAGAGGTTGATCTGTGCTGCTGGCCCCACTGGTGGGCATGTGATGAGAAAAGATGGTAAAGAGGTAAAGAGAATCGCGTGGATACAATGTGTTGGAGCACGTGACACGAGGGATAACAGACCTTATTGCTGCTCGGTATGCTGCATGCACGCCACCAAGGAGGCAATCCTTACAAAGGAGCACTATCCTGAGGTTGAGACCTACATCTTGTATACCGATCTCAGGTGTTTTGGAAAAGGATTTCAGGAATACGTGAACAGGGCAAAGGACGATTACGGCGTGGAATATATCAGAGGGAAACCAGGCGAGATAAGGGAGAAGGAGGACACGAATTTGGAGATATTCTACAGCCCGTCTTCAGACAAAGTTGAGATATTGGAAGTGGACATGGTCGTTCTTTGCACTGCGCTCATACCCAGTGAAGGTGTGGAAGCGCTCGCTGAAGTGTTGGGGGTTGAATTGGATGAGTATAAATTCTTCAAACTGAAAGATCCGTACAATTTTACCGAAACGACACGGGATGGCATATTTGTAGCCGGATATTGTCAAGCTCCGAGAGACATCCCTGAGTGTATAGCACATGGGAGTGCAGCGGCATCACGGGCGATGGAAGTTGTTTTAGGAGGCAATAGGAATGAAAAATCCCAATGACAAATACTACCAAATCCCAAGTAAATCCCAACCTCCAAATCCCAACCTGATTTCGAAAACCCAAAAGTTTGGTAGTATTGGTAATTATTTGAGTTTGGGATTTACCCAAAGGTTGGTAGTATTGGTACTTATTGTAATTTGGGATTTTCCAAGAACTATAGAAATAGGAAGTTCCTATTATGACCGAAGAGATTAGAATTGGCGTATTCATCTGCCATTGCGGAATAAACATTGGGGGCGTTGTCGATGTACCAACGGTGGTGGAATATGCATCGACCTTGCCAAACGTCGTACATGCAGAACGCAATTTATATACCTGCTCATCAGAGGGATTAGAATCAATAAAAGCTGCAATAAAGGAGCACAACCTTAACCGGGTTATCGTTGCCAGTTGCACGCCACGGACTCATGAACCGCTCTTTAGAGCGACCTGTAAGGAAGCAGGCCTGAATCCCTATCTTTTTGAGTTCGTGAACATCCGAGACCAATGCTCATGGGTTCACATGCATGAGCCGGAGAGTGCAACTGAGAAGGCAAAAGACCTTGTTCGAATGGGAGTTGCAAAGGCTGCTCGGCTGGAACCACTTGAGGAATTAACCTCGGATGTTATACCTTCCGCAGTGGTGATTGGAGCTGGGATAAGCGGTATGACTGCTGCACTTAGTTTAGCGAGGAATGGATTCTCCGTTCACCTTATCGAAAAGGAAAAGGAAATAGGAGGGATGCTCAGGAACCTTTACAGGCTTTACCCAACCGATGAGCTTGCGGAAGAGTTTTTAGAGCAGCGAATAAAAGCTGTAAAAGAGCATAAAAGAATTGCATTACATCTCTCTACGTCTATTAAAGCTGTGGAAGGTTATGTTGGGAAGTTTAAGGTAATTTTGGATGAGAATGGGGTCGAGAAATCTATTGATGCGGGGGTTATCATCGTGGCTACCGGGGCACAAGAATTTGAACCCGAGGGGTTGTATGAATACGGCGGAGAGCGAGTAATTACCCAGTTACAGCTTGAAGAGAAGCTGAAGAAGGGGGATTTGGACTGGGCTGGCATTAAGAATGTGGTGATGATTCAATGTGCCGGTGCACGGGGGGAGGTAGTCGGGTATTGTTCCAAGATATGCTGTATGAATGGGATAAAAAATGCGAAACTGATAAAAGAAGCTCATCCTGATATCAATGTTTTCATAGCTCATAATGAACTCCAGGCATACGGGGAGGAATATGAGTTATATTACAGGGATGCGAAGAAGGCAGGGGTCAGATTCCTGAGGTTCCCGCTGGAACGAAGACCGCAGGTGAGGAGAAGCGATGGAAAACTTATTGTGGATGTGTTTCATGAAAGGATGCAACTGGACATTCCATTTGAAGCCGACCTGGTGGTGTTATCAGTCCCTCTTGTGCAGAATCCTGATGCAACGCAGCTATCAAAGATGCTCAAGGTCCCCCTGGGTCAAGACAAGTTCTTCTTTGAAGCACATATTAAACTGCGCCCGGTTGATTTCGCCACCGATGGGATATTCCTGTGCGGAACTGCTCATGGTCCAAAGGACATCGGAGAGAGCATCGCACAGGGCTATGCAGCCGCGAGTCGGGCAACAATTCCGCTTGCACGAGGATACGTGCATTCGGAACCTATAATCTCCTCGGTGAACGAGGAGCTGTGTGTCGGCTGCGGAATATGCGAATCGGTATGCCCGTATGGCGCAATAGAGGTGGTAGAGACCGAAGAAGGGAGGAGAGCACGGGTTACCGGTGTGAAATGCAAGGGGTGTGGCACTTGCGGCTCGAGTTGTATAAGAAGGGCGATTAAAATGTACCATTTCACTGATGAGCAGTTGATGGCGCAAGAAAGAGCTGCTGTGGTGACGGAGGTGATATCCTGATCTGATGGCCGAGGTGAAAATAGTAGGATTTCTGTGCAACTGGTGCTGTTATGCTGGAGCGGATCTGGCAGGCGTCTCTCGGTTTCAATATCCACCCAATATAAGGATAATACGAGTGATGTGCAGTGGACGGGTTGATCCTGTGATCATTTTAGACAGTTTCCTGTATGGAGCGGATGGCGTCTTTGTGGGTGGTTGTCATCCTGGAGATTGCCATTATCTGCGGGGGAATTATTATGCTGAGAAGAAGATAGAGATGGCGAGGAGGCTGCTCAGGGAGGCTGGGGTTGATCCCAAAAGGCTGCGATTGGAATGGGTAAGTGCAAGTGAGGGAGAGAGATTTGCAAAAATTATCAAGGAGTTTACGGACGAGATAAAAGCGTTAGGTCCGGTTACATTTGAAAAGGAGGCTATGGAGGCAGCATGTCTCGCAGCAGCTGATTATCGGCTGAGAATATTGGCAACGAAGGAGAGAGAACTGCTTGAGGAGGGCAACAAGTATGGAGAGGTCTTTACGAGGCATGAGATGGATAGGTTGTTAGATGATCTGGTGAGAGAGGAATACGAAGCGAAGCGGATACTGTTGAAGTTAAAGGAGCCGATGTCGGTGAAGGAGCTAGCGTCAGAACTAAATTTGAAGCCGAATATTGTGTTGAGGCTCATTCTGGACTTGAAAAGGTATGAACTGGTTGACCTTCATGAGATACGGGATAATACACCCACGTATATTGCGAGGGAGGAACATGCTCAATAGATTGTGGAAAATCCCAAATCCCAAGCACCAAATTACAAACAAATTCAAATTAAACCCTTTCAGGGTTTTCTGGGACATGGGCAGAGCCCATGAAATTTCAAAATTCAAAATAAGCAGCGAAAAAGTTTGTTTTGAACATTTGGATTTTGATATTTGGTATTGTTTGTTATTTGCGATTTGGAGTTTGGAATTTATAAATCCACCGAATATTGAGCAATTACCGAGGGAGCTAAGTGAAGGAGGAATAACTGAATGAAAAATCCCAATATCAAATATTACAAAATCCCAAGTAAATCTCAATCTCCAAATCCCAACGCCTATCGGGATAATTTCAAAATTCCAAAAATACCAACTTCCGAAAAAATTGGTAGTATTGAGATTTGGGATTTGTTTGGTAGTATTGGTATGTATTGGGATTTGGGATTTCCTAAGAGCTATGCAAATACGGGAGGCGGGTGGTAAATGAGTGTTCTGGTAATAGGCGGGGGAAATGCAGGAATAAAGGCAGCTTTAGACCGTGCAGTTACTCATGAAGAGGTTTATTTTGTTGTAAATACACCCAACATCGGTGGGCTTTTTGCCAAGCTCCATGTAGTCGAGGGGAAACATCCGCCTGATATCTTGTCACCTCTTCTACAGCAACTAAAAGAGAATGAGAAGATCCACGTATTCACAAATTCAACGATTGAACGAGTGAAAGAGGATAATCACGGCTTCGCAGTACGTATTCGAAGGAAACCAGTTAGAATTGATGAGACAAAATGTGATTTATGCGGTGAGTGCTGGAAGATCTGCCCAATTAAACCCCCAGATCGGTGCAACGAATGGCTCATCACCAGAAACGCTGTTTATGCGCCCGAGGAAGCACTTTCTTATGCGATAGAGCGAGAGACACCATTCTGTCAGGCGACATGCCCGGTTAGCCTGGATATCAGGGGTTATGTGGGATTAATCGCGGACGGCAAATTCAAGGAAGCTTATGAGCTCATAAGGAAAAAAGTCCCTTTTCCCGGTGTATTAGGCAGAGTTTGCGCGCATCCCTGTGAGGAGAGATGCAAAAGGAGTTTACTGGAAGAGCCTATCTCAATTGCAAAATTGAAACGGTTTGTCGCAGACTACGTTTACGAGCACGGAGAAGCGATAAAGCCCGAACCTGTCCCTTCTTACAGGGGTAAAAAGATAGCAATAATAGGTGCTGGCCCCGCTGGGCTGACTGCTGCGCACGATTTGAAACTGCTCGGATACGATGTCACGGTGTTTGAGAAGCTTCCAGTAGCAGGTGGGATGATGGCTGCATGCATTCCCAGATATAGATTACCGAGAGAGGTCCTCGAGCGAGAGATAGAATGTATACAGGCTATGGGTGTGGAGATCAGAACAAATGAGGAGATTGACAAGGATAGGTTTGAAGAGCTTCGCAGAACGTACGACGCCGTGTTTATTTCTGTGGGTGCGCAGGAGAGCATGAAATTGAGGATCCCCGGTGAAGATTTAGAGGGTGTTCTACCTGGTGTTGAGTTCCTTCGCGATGTTGGTCTTGGGAAAGAGGTGAAAATAGGGAAGAAAGTTGCGATTGTAGGTGGAGGTAATGTCGCGATAGATGCAGCGCGCTGTGCATTGCGCTTAGGGTCAGAGGTATTTATTGTTTATCGCCGGTCGCGAGCAGAGATGCCAGCGTCGAAGGAGGAATTGGAAGCATTGGAGGCAGAAGGCATAAAAATTATCTTTTTAGCAAATCCAACGAAGATTCTGGGTTCGAACAGAGTAGAGAGAATAGAATGTGTCCGCATGGAGTTGGGACCCCCTGACGAGAGTGGCAGGAGGAGTCCCGTTCCCGTCGAGGGCTCTGAATTCATCCTGGACGTGGACACGGTGATACCCGCCATAGGTCAAGCATCGGACTTGAGGTTTCTTGAGGGCTGTGGGGTGGATACACCGAAGGGGAGAGTGATTAGCACCTCGGAAGATTGCAAAACCACTGTGGACGGAATATTTGCCGGTGGTGATGTTGCAACGGGCCCAGCAACAGTGATAGAAGCGATCGCCGCAGGGAAACGGGCAGCATTGGCTATCCATGAATATTTAAGTGGTGAAAAGGAACCAGATTTCAAAGTAGCATCAGAACTAGACTTAGAGGAATACGAAGAACGGGAGAAGCTCAAGCTTTCAAAGAATTATTTCCCGTTTAAGGATATTGAGACGCAAGAACGGGTGAAGATGCCTGAGCTTCCGGTAGAGGAGCGGATAAGAACGTTTGATGAGGTTGAGCTCGGCTACGATGAGGCGATGGCAATCGAAGAGGCGAATAGATGTTTGAGCTGTCGAAAATGCATTGGCTGCGGAATATGTGCGGAGATCTGTCCCAAGGATGCGATCGAATATGAGCAGGCAGAGGAAAGCATAGACCTGAAGGTTGACCAGATAATATTTGCAGTTGAGCTGGAGGAGAAAGTGCCGAGGGGAGAATACCGGTATCACAATGTGGTCACGCAGATGGAGTTTGAACGGATGCTGAGCGAGTCAGGGCCGTATGGTGGGCTTATATTGAGACCGTATGACGGTGACATCCCGAAGAAGATAGCATTTATACAGATGGACGAAGATGAATACGCACCCATCGCCTTTAAGTTTCTACTGGAGGAAGCAAAGAGCGCCAGCGAAAAAGGAATAGATACTTCGATCTTTGCAAAGAGAATCTACGAAGATACCGAAGATATCAAATCCGTAACAATCCATGATATTAAGATCACAGAAGTTGAAGGGATAAAGAATGTGAGATTGAAGTATGTAGTTGAAGGCGAAGAGGAAGAGAAAGAGAAAGAAGAGGAGTTCGAGATGGTGGTACTCTCCGCGGGGTTTTCTATACCCGAACATGGTAAAGAAATAGGCAAGCTCATCGGTGTGAAGCCGGAGGAAATCAAAGGTAGGATGCCAACCCTAGAGGCTGAGATAACAGAGGCAGAGAAGGAAGGGGTGTTTATAGCTGTTTGAGCGATTTAAAGGACTTCTTTTTCATCTAGTACAGAAAAGAAGGGTTCTCTACATCCCTTGAACATCGCAATCAATGTCCATAAGTTGTTGGGGCACAAAAGTTCAAAAAAGATAGAAATATATACACATGTAAGTAATAAGGATAATATGCAAAAACTTCCCAACTGGGATGGAGGTACATTTCCTGTATGTTCTCATAATTTACTT
>JASEFB010000041.1 GCA_030019325.1 archaeon
ACGGATTCTAACTGCCGTAGCAACACGTCAAGTGCAATTCTCTGCGATTTCGGTAAATCTATCTCCTTTAAGAAATTCGTTCCTTCCATTCCGAAGAGATCACTGAATTCGTGCTTTACACCATTTTTTGCCAGCAACGCATGTATCCGGTTCTTTACCACCGTTCTATCCTTTCCGAGCTGCACTCTCAGCCTCAGCAGTTCTCTATTTTCCCTCATCTCTTTGCTCGGGATGTATGACCTCGGTAGGAAATCCGCTCTCAGTAGCCTTGCAAGGATCTCACTGTCTATCTTGTCCGTCTTTATCTTTGCTTCTGCTATTATCCTCGTCTTGCTCGGGTGTGACAGTATTACCTCTATGCCACGATCCTCAAGAAAGTCGCACACCGGATACCAATAGGAGCAAGCCTCTATTGCTACTTTTGAATCCCTGGGCATTACCTCGATGAACTTCTCCCATTCCCCCCTATTATTCTCGAAGTCTCTCCTGTCGATAATTTCCCCTTCTTTGTTAAGGGTAGTTGCATAACACACTTCTTTATGCAAGTCGATACCTACATACAATTTTATCTCCCCCTTTTGTTCGTTGTTGGGTCGGGATGTTCGACATCCACCTATCCGGGCTCGTAGCCCACTATGCCGGGTCGTAAATAGGGTAGCCAATCAACCTCTGGGCCTCTAACGACCATGGGGCTTAACGGCTTACCCTCCGACCCAACAAAGCACTAATACGTGCCTTCGGGGAAGTATATTTTTCATGGCATCAATCCAGATAGAACGCTTCTGATGCTTGTTGTCCTTTGCCTTTCAGTGTTTTTGGTACTGAAGGAGCTGAAAAGGGTCTTGGTTGTTCAATGGTTATTGTCCATCTGCCATCTGCGCTGACATCTAATATGTAATCTCCTTGTTTTTTAATGCCTACAGCTTTGGATCCATCGAATTCTCCAATTTCATTTACAAGAAGGTCAACCTTGTCTCCTTCGTCATCCAAAAGCCGGACTGCAAAATTGGAATCTCCGTCATGGGTCATTCTGAATATTGATAGTCCTTTTTCAAGTCACATACCCCGTACTTAAGATACGGGTCCTGTTCTGTATATGTCCTTAATACGGGTATGGCAAATTATTTTAAAAGCTTTTCGATTTTTTAGCTTTTTGCTCCAAAAGGGTTTGTAAACGTTTTTCCTTTTTAAAAGAAAAGTGGTTAAGTCAACGCCTCCTTTAACGCCTCGACAAGCAATTTACCCGCCTTTTGCATTATCGGTCTTTCTGGTCCCATGAAGGCGACACACTCATTATCATGCATCTGCCCGATCTGTTCCTCAAGTGACTTCATATCTTTGTACGATATCCCCACGAGCTTCGCCGCAACCTTTGATGCTGAACCGCAGGGTGTGTCTCTGATAACCCTGACTTTCTCGATAACCTTCTTTCTCGTATCAACGCTCAATTCGAGTTGTGGTTTCCCGAACAATTCGGCAAAGGACTTTACCGCTTCATTCTCGCTCGTCTCCAGCGAGCACAGCGGTTCCGGAAATTCGATATGGATATTTTTCTTTGCGAGTTCGGTTTCAATTGAATATTTACCCTCAGGTATCAAGTTCGGATCCTCAATGGGCCAGAGAACAGCCTTTGCTCCCGTTTTTTCCGCTATGATCGGGACAAGATCGCCTGCCTTTGGAAGTATCCCAAGTACCAGGAGAAGATCACACTCGCAGAGTGGTAGGTCTTTTGGAATATCTTTCTCTGGCTCGTCAAGCGACACGGACTCGACTTTAAGGTCGTAGATGCACACAATCCGATCTGCAAACCCACCCTTAGCCAGATGAGCTATGACGAGCTCCCCAAACGACCCATGATAGAGTATATAGATTCTATTCATTACCTATTAATCGTGGCAGAGTCTAACCCATTATCCGCCTGCATACCTCACGATAAACCTCTGAAAGATCACCTTTTCCTTCCCTAAAAACGTCTTTATCCAAACTAAGTATCTCTCCTCTTCTCTCATATGCCTCTTTATCCCAGAACCTGCACACATCTGGCGTCCCAACCTCATCCGCAAGAATTATATCCCCTCCTTCTTTGCTCCTCCCGTACTCCAGCTTGAAATCAGCCAGTATTATCCCCCTTTGGATTAAATAAGACCTTAGTATATCTCCTATCCGTCTCGTCTCCTTTTCTATATGCTCCAGTTCACTTCTATCCATCCACCCCCGGTCTATTATCTCTTCGTCCATTATCGGCCTATCAACACGCTCAAATTTGGTGGTAAATTCCAAGAAACTCGTGGTTAGCGGCATTCCTTCTCTCCTCTCCTCCTGCCCGAGAAGATTGCTCCTTATATCTAACTCAGCTTTTTTATATCGCTTCCATAAGGACCCGTAGAGGAAGTTCCGAGCTATGACCTCCACTGGTAAAATACTCACCTCTTCTGCAACTAACATGTTTGGAGCCACATATCCCTTGAAATGCGTCTTTATTCCCTCAGCTTGTAACTTCTCAAACCAGAAACAGGATAGCTTGCAACAAATCTCGCCTTTATTCTTATATTCCGCCTTCTTTATACCGTCAAACGCGGTAACTCGGTCGGTAAACACGAAAACGACATCACCGTCCGGCCTCCGATAGATATCTTTTGCTTTTCCACTTCGTATGAAATCTGCCTCGTTCATGCGATTAAAATTGCACCACCTATTTTAAATATAATACCAATCTATTTTTTGAAGAAGGGAGAAGATGTGGGCGTATGCAGGTCTTACATGCGACGTGGGATAGGGACAGACTTTATCTCTGGGCTGAATCTTCTACCCTGCCAATGAGTGTCCCAGGACATCGTGGTCGGCAGCCCGAAGCTAAGAAGCCCAAATCAAGAGCACATCCTTTTGCTCTCGCCAGCGATGGGTTAAGAGAAGTTATTAAAATCATTTTCGAGCATTTGGTTTATGAAAATGCAGAGTTTGAAACGAAGACTCTTCTTTTACCTTCGACTCAAAAAGGTCCACTGCCATCACCCTGGCTGATTCGAGAAGAGGATTACAGCACTGAGATAGCAACCGGGTTAGCGGGTTGGGAGATTGAGACCATGACTTTTGATCCCTATTTAGCATTCGATTTCTTACTCGGACTGCCAGAACAGCCTCCTCGTGGTTTTGCTTTCGGCAGTTCACTTCGGTTCTGGATAGAAGTAGCCAAGTTCTCACTTGAACTCGTTGCGAAACAGCAATTTATACCTTCAATTCGAGAGGCTAAGCATGACGGTTCCACAACCGCATTCTTTCGGGCTGCTTGGGAGGCAGTTATTACCGAGAATGACGAAGAACGAGTGCATCTACTGGCAGAGGTGATGCCTCCATGCTGCCGAGCATTTCCCGATAGCGATAAATCGCAGTTACTATCACCAGCAAACTTGATTTTGAGTTTTATCAATCGAACCATTGATGCATTTATACGCAAAAGTTTAGTCTCCATCTCGCTACTACCACCCAGTCGTGGTCGCCGCCCCAAAGTTGTCCCCGTACCGGAACAATGGCTTCAAGCTCTTTCATCTGACAATCCTGCTCTTGTAGCGTCACGTGAGGAATTAAATGCCTTTTGTAAGGAGATGCAGGCATGGCTCGCTCAACTTCAGCCTGCTGCGTCGGATGCACCGTTTCGCACTTGTTTTAGACTCGATTCGCCATTTGGTTCAGGCGAAGAAGAAAAAGGAGAAGAATGGAAGGTTCGTTTTTTCCTCCAGGCAAAGGATGACCGAAGTCTGCTGGTTCCTGCTGAGGAGGTATGGAAAACGAGATCACCCACACTTACTTTCCTCAAACGAAGGTTTAAAAACCCACAAGAACAATTGCTCGCCGACCTCGGTAAAGCATCCCGAGTTATTCCTCTTGTAGAGCGGGGTTTGCAAACTGCACGTCCTGTAGGAGTGGAACTGAACACAGAGCAAGCTTATTCCTTTTTGCGACACTCAGCACCTCTTCTGGAACAGAGTGGCTTCGGCGTTCTCCTCCCATCATGGTGGGAAAAACCAGGCGCACGTATTGGCGTAAAACTCCGGCTGAAGCCTGCATCAGATGGAAGTGGCAAAGTGGTAACTTCAGGGCTTCTTGGTGCCAAAGGCATCGTCGCTTATGACTGGGAAGTGGCGATTGGAGACGAGACGCTTTCCGAGGCTGAATTCGAGCAGTTAGCAAGTTTGAAGGTCCCCTTAGTTCAGGTACGGGGGCAGTGGGTGGAATTGCGACCCGAGGATGTGGAAGCTGCTATCGAATTTTTCAAGCATAAGCACGGCAGCGGCGAGATGACATTGGGAGAGGCGATGCAACTTGGACTGGGCGCAGGCGTCGAGGGTGTGGAAACCGAAGTGGGGCTTCCCGTAGTGGAGGTGGAAGCAGAAGGCTGGCTCGAAGATCTGTTAGGCAGTCTTTCTGAAGGGCTTAAAATAACAGGTGTCAAGACGCCTCGAACCTTCCATGGCAACCTTCGCCCTTATCAGGTAAAAGGCGTCTCCTGGCTCGCATACCTCACCAAATTCGGGTTTGGTGCTTGTTTAGCGGACGACATGGGACTTGGTAAGACCATCCAGCTAATCGCTCTTCTTTTGCATGAACGAGAAGGTAAACGTGAAAAGAAGCCAGCTCCAACACTCCTAATCTGCCCAATGTCAGTGGTTGGCAACTGGCAAAGGGAGGTTGAACGTTTCGCACCCTCGCTTAAAGTCATGGTTCATCACGGCGCAGATAGATTTACTGGCAAAAACTTCGTTAGGGAAGCGAAAAAGCACGATCTTGTCATCAGCACTTATGCACTGGCGCATCGAGATGAAGAGACACTTTCCACGGTTCAATGGCGGCGTGTCGTGCTTGACGAAGCACAGAATATTAAAAACCCGGCTGCTAAACAGACACATGCGATAAAGAAATTCAAAGCAGAGCATAGGATCGCACTCACCGGGACGCCAGTAGAAAACCGCCTGTCCGAGCTCTGGTCCATTATGGACTTCCTCAATCCCGGATACTTGAAATCCGCAGAACATTTCCGCACGAACTTCGCTCTGTCCATTGAGAGATATCGAAACAAGGAGCGTGCGGAAATACTCCGGCGCATAATTCAGCCATTTGTCCTTCGACGTGTGAAAACCGATCCTACTATTATAAGGGATTTACCCGAGAAGATGGAGATGAAGGTCTACTACAACCTCACGCACGAGCAGGCATCACTTTACGAAGCTGTGGTTGCGGAGATGCTCGATAAAATCACGGTATCAAAAGGAATCGAGCGTAAAGGGCTGGTGCTGGCTACTTTGATGAAACTAAAACAGATCTGTAATCACCCTGCGTTGTTCCTCCAGGACGGCAGTCCCTTGTTAGGTCGTTCCGGAAAGCTTACCAGATTGGAGGAGATGCTTGAAGAAGTGCTTGCAGAAGGCGACAAAGCACTAATTTTCACGCAGTTCGCGGGAATGGGCGTTATGTTGCGGCACTATTTACAAGAGAAGCTGGGATGTGAGACGCTGTTCTTGCACGGGGGGACACCAAAGAAGCAACGTGATGCCATGGTTCAGCGCTTCCAGAATGACCTTTATGGACCTCCGCTATTCGTTCTTTCACTTAAAGCAGGCGGGTTTGGGCTCAACCTGACTGCTGCGAACCATGTCTTCCACTTTGACCGGTGGTGGAATCCCGCGGTGGAAAATCAGGCAACCGACCGCGTCTTCCGCATTGGACAGAAGAAAAATGTTCAGGTTCATAAGTTCGTTTGCATTGGCACGCTTGAAGAACGAATAGACCAGATGTTAGAGCAGAAGAAGGAACTCGCAGAATCCATTATCAGCACCGGCGAAGCGTGGCTCACTGAATTATCAACAGATCAGCTCAAAGAGGTGTTCAGATTGAGTAGCGATGCTGTAAGAGGTGATTAAAAATGGGGTGGGGGAGCTATTGGGGTTATTACAAACCCGCAAAGCCGAAAGAAGTAAAAGATGGAATAAAGGCAAAGAGCCAACGAGGCGCAATTGGTGAGACATGGTGGTCAAAACGATGGATTGATGTGCTCGAATCCTTCGGTATGGGTGCAAGACTGAGCCGGGGACGGTCTTATGCTCGCAAAGGGCAGGTAATCTCAATTGATGTCCAGAAAGGCATTGTTATCGCGAAGGTTCAGGGCACACGATCAAAACCCTACGATGTAAGAATCCAATTGAACCCGATTGCTGAAGACGATTGGGAGAAAGTAACGGATGCAATGGCGTCAAAGGCGATATTTGCGGCTAAGTTGCTCTCGGGAGAAATGCCGCTCAACATCGAGGATGCTTTTAGCGAAGCTGGCGTCTCTCTTTTTCCGAGAACCAAGAAAGAACTCGAAACTGATTGCTCGTGTCCCGATTGGGCTAATCCATGCAAACATATCGCTGCGGTTTATTACCTCTTAGCAGAGCGGTTTGATGAAGACCCATTTCTTATCTTCAAACTACGTGGTCGAACAAAGGAAGAGATTATTGATGCTCTTCGTGAGAAACGTGCTGTTGCCACAACTGTGGAAGAAGAAAGCGAAGTGATAGCCGAGGGCGCCGTTTCTATCCACGGAGAGGGAGTCAGACCATTGGAGGAATGCCTGGATTCTTTCTGGCAAGTGGGTGATGCATTAGATTCATTCTCCGTCAACCCTGCTCGTCCAGAGGTAGAGAATGCGATTCTTAAAAGGCTTGGAGATGCTCCTTTCTCCGTTGGTAAAGTCAATCTCACTTCTTTGCTATCAAAAGCATACGAGGTGGCAAGCAGTGCGGCTTTACAAAAGGCATCCATGGAATCGGAAGAGGGTTGCAAGGAGCGGGAAGGCAATAAAAGGATTAAATAAAAGATGCTTCTGAAATCAATATAGTATGGAAGGACCAAAAATGAGAACGGCACGCGTAAAAAGGAGGACAAAGGAAACGGATATCGAGGTCGAGTTGAACCTCGATGGCGTTGGAACGAATGATATAACCACCACGATAAAATTCTTTGACCACATGCTCGCTACGTTTTCACGCCATGGATTTTTTGATATAGTGGTGAAAGCAGAAGGAGACTTGAGTCACCACGTCGTGGAAGATATCGGCATTGTTCTCGGTGAGGCGTTTAAAAAAGCTGTTGATAGTGGTGAATCAGAGGTAAGAGGAAAGCTCGTGAGATTTGGTTATGCGATTATACCCATGGACGAGTCTATTGCACAATGTGCAGTGGACATAGGAGGTATAGGAGGAGAAGGAAGGAGCTATACCGTGATCGAGGTGGAGTTCGGTAAAGAAAGGGTAGAGGATTTTAGCACTGAGAACTTATCACATTTCTTCACTTCTTTTGCCACCCATGCAAACTTCACCATTCACGTGTACGCAAAGGGCGAGAACGAACACCACAAGATAGAGGCAATTTTTAAAGCCCTGGGAATAGCATTAGACCGGGCTACGAGAATTGAGGAACGAAGGAAGACAAAGGATTAAAAGTCATGGGATAAATTGAGGCGTGGGAAATGCGATAATAGAGGAGCCAGAGGCTACCCTTGGTTATCGGAATATATATATGGAATGAAACATCGGAGGAACAATTACGCGCATATTAGTCCGAGATGCCACCAGTGTCGTCCTTTATGAGTGGATTCATGCGATAAGATTGTGGTGAACTTTTCTTTGGTCAAGCTTTCTTTATAAAGAAAGGTTGTGATGTGGATCGAGAAATATAGACCGAAGAGATTGGATGAGATCGTAGGGCAGGAGGTGGTAGTGAAACGGATACAAGGATTTATCAACAGCAAGACAATACCTAATCTCTTGCTTTGGGGTCCAAAAGGGACAGGTAAGACTTCTTTAGTTTATGCCTTAGCGAAAGCGTTCTACGGTGAGTTCTACGAGGAGAACCTCATGCATATAGAAACAGCAGATTTCATTGAACAGGGTAAAAAATGGTTGAAAGAGAATAAAACGTTCAAATTCTTTTACGACGAGCAAAAATCAGCGATAGACGTTTTTAAGGAGATGATACGGGAATACGCAGCGTTGTCGCCCATAAATGCCAGGTTTAAACTACTATTTTTCAGTAACGCTGATTTGCTTTCCCGGGATGCACAGCAAGCGCTACGCAGGGTTATGGAACGGAGCAACCAGACCTGTCGATTCATCTTCTCAACTACGAAACCTGCCGGTGTCATTCCCGCTATTAGGTCACGATGCCTGAACTTTCACTTCAGGTCGTTGGAAAAAAGTGGCGCACTAGGGCTGTTGATACGGTCAATAGCTAAGGAAGAGGGTTTGAAACTCACCGAAGGGGGTTTAAAAACGCTCAGGGATTATGCGAGGGGGGATGCGGGTGTTGCTATAACGATTCTGGAAGCAGCAGCAACGGTGACAAAAACGATTGATAAGGGGGGCATAGAAGAAGCGGTGCAACATGCGTTTTTTCAAAGAAAGAAAGCAGAAGAGTTGGTAGATTTAGTATTCGAGGGACGATATAAAGATATGCGAGCGCAATTAGAATTTTTGATAGGGGAAGAGCGCAGAGGAGGGAAAGAAATCCTGGTGGGGATACATGAGGCATTGCGGAGGAAGATGAAGAGCGCAATGGGGGAAGATGAATCGAAATTGTTCGCACGGCTATTTGTCTACGAAAGCGAGGCGGATTTGAAACTATGCAATTCTTTAAATAGCATGATACATTTAGAAGAGATGTTGATGAATATGTCAACGGTGGTGGAGTTCGGATTCTTGTGATTACGGGTTAAGGAGGTGTAAAAGGAAGAAATGGCCTCGACGGCAAAATTCTGGCGGGAGCAAGAATCACGGTATAATTTGGAAGGCACACGCTGCTCGAATTGTGGGAGTTTCTTCTTCCCCCCACGTTCCCTCTGTCCAAAGTGCAGGCGAAAAGGAACCATTGTGCCTTATAAATTCAAAGGAACTGGTGAGGTGGTTACCTATACGACCGTTTATCAGGCTCCGAGGAATAATAACCGACAAACGCCGTATACCTTGGCGATTATCGAGCTCGATGAGGGTACTCGCATGCTCTCTGAGGTGATATGCGAGCCTGCACAGATAAGCACCGGGATGCGTGTTCGTGCCGTCTTCAGGAAATTAGGGGAAGAGGGTGAGAAGGGAATAATCTACTACGGAACGAAGTTCGTGCCTGCGTAAAAAAGAAGAGATGGTAGGAAGAAGGCATGAGTCTACTCTTATAGTTACAAAAGGTGCTCCTTGCCAAACTATAAAAAACTTCAAAAAAGCGCTTTCAACCCAATCCATATATCGTGTATATTTATGCCTATTACCTGACCTACAACATAAAGCCCGATAAACGTCCCTGCAATGCTTCCCATATTTGCCAGTGCCGCGACAAGAATGACTTTAAACAGCTTGTTTCTCATCAATTCTCGTAGCGATTCCACATTCAACATGCTCTTTGCGTCTTCTATCGCTGGTCTTCGAAAATGTACTTCTACCAACCCTGCAAACCAGCCCGCCGCTAAAAAGGGGTTCAAAGAGGTAAGCCATGCCACGGCAAAAGCGGTAAGTGCTGAAAGCGGGTGGCCTCGTGCGACCACAACACCCGCCGCAGACAAAACGCCGTTTATTATAAACCACCAAAAAAACGCTCTAAGAAGAAGATGGAATGATATCCCCGTAAACATGAACGCTAAAAGGATAAGTAAGAGAGCCACGCCCAATCCAATCCCCAGCAAGTTCCTTATCGTTATACTGAACCGCTTCGTGGGGAGCGCGCATAACTCCTCCTTAGGGGGTATCAACTCCGGATGGCTGAGGAATTTTTTTATCCCTGCTACATGTCCCGCACCAACGACCGCAACTATTTTCCTTTTATTTTTGATCAAACTTTTTTCAAAAGTTTGTTGCGTAGCGTTTTCGGTCAAACTTTCTTTAAAAGTTTGCGGGTCAAACTTTTCTAACGTTTGAGCTTGAAGCTCCAGTAAATTTCTCGCGATATATGCATCCCTTTCATCTAAAAGTGCTGTTGCTGCACCCGGCGAGAACTCCCTTAATTCTTTTATCAACTGCGTAACGACATCGTCATCCGTTATTCTGTCAAGCTCTATCATGTGGGGCTCTGCCCCATCACGGGCTCCGCCCGTGCCCCCGCATCGTGGGCTCCGCCCACGTCCCCGAAAACCCTGAAAGGGTTTACCGGAGGGGCTTACCCGCAAGCCCTGTAAGGGCTTACTATTCACGCCCGTACCACCCATCGTTAGCTCCTTCTTCTCACTTTCCGATTCTTCTCCATTTCCATTACGTCCGAGTCGGGCAATCGAGAAAATAATCGAAAAAACCATCTTGAGCTTCTCCACAAACCGCATCTTCTTCCAAAATCGCTGCATCGTGATTTGTATCGGTCGGTCAATCAGCGCAATCTTACAACCCAGCTCCTCTGCTTTCTTTATCGCCGCCATCATATCCGCACCGGGCTCGATACCAACCTCTTTGCCTATTTTCCTCTGCACGTATGCGAGCAGCCAATGAGTGAGTATCAAAAAAGGATTACCCGCACTCAGCAACTCTTTTGGAGAAAAATCCCTCATTTCTCCTTTCAATGCCTGGTATCTCGCTGCACATAACTCAACAGCAACGACATCCGGCTTCTCTCTCGCTATCACCTCTTCTACTTCCTTCACGCTCTTCTCCAAAACGTGCCCGGTTCCTACCAATAGTATAGTATCAATATCACACTCGCCCATGTCTGTTTTTACCTTCCTGTCTGTAAATATTCAATATCTTAATGAGTTATAAATCCGCGGATTAGATGCTCAGAATCACGATTTTCAAACCTATTAAGCATATCACCTTGTCTTATATCTCAATATAGCAGCAACACCGCCAAACGCACGCTTTAACTGCGACCCTTCCTCAAATTCCACTGAGATGAGCTCCACGTCAGAGCCGATCACTTCAGCCTTTTCCACTAACTCATGTACAAGCTCACTATCGAGCTCTGCGGAAATCAAAAGCATGTCCACGGCGCCTATTTCCAATTTCCTTCTCACTTCTTTCTCGCCATATGCTACCATTGTCTCGCTATTTGCCACCAGTTTCATGAACCTCGCCATGAGCTTCTTCTCCCGCATCAAATCCAGCCCTTCTAAAACCTCTTCCGCCGCGTCAACGAGCTCATAAAGACCTGATTCATCGGTATATGCAACATCAAACTCTCCAAGAATCTTATTTTGTAACTCATAATGCAGGTAAGACCCCTTCACAAATTCTTCCTTCGTTGGACTTGGACCACCTATCAAAATGCCGCTGAGGTCCTCGATTTGAAGCAAGATCTGTGATGCATGCTTGCCTATCCGCTTATAAAAATCATCGATGGCGATCTCCCGCAATCGTTGAAATCGTGGTGCTGACTGTCCTCCTTTTCTCATCTTTCCCGGAACTGAAGAGGTCAGGTGTTTCATCGCTTCTACCATCTTGCCATTCAAGATGCCTATCGTTGCTTCTCTTTTGTCAAGCACGATCAGACCATATTTCTCCTTCTCCTCGATCATCTCTTCCAGCGGCTCAAGGAAGAAGCTCGAATCACAATGGTAGATATAGGAGAATATCTTCGCTGGTGGCTCCACGATAGCGGTTTCTATATCCGTCCTGTCTCCACCTATATCGATCGCACCACAGAATATGACCAGACCATTCTCTCCCACACTCACATACTTCAGTTTGGATAAAATGGATTCAAGAGCGCTTTGAACGTTAGTACGGGTAGTTTTACTCTTTATGTTCATTGCTTGCCCGTGTTCACTACGAAGATGAGAAGTAACATCTGATAGCTGTTTATCAGGCGGAATATAAACTGACACAAGCTCTGTACCCCTCCCACTCTTTTTCCTCAGTTCTTCCAGTACCTTCCTGAATTCATATTTCTTTATTTGGTCCATATCCCATATCCTAATTCCTATTTAGTATTTAAAGAGCTTTTATGAAAGCAAAGGCTTTTTCTTTTCCGAAAAGCTTTTCTGCGAAGCGCTTTTGATCAAACTTTTTCTAAATAACGGGGCTCCGCCCGTTGACCCCGCAAGCCCTGTAAGGGCTTAGTTTGATGCGAAGCATTTTGATCAAACTTTCCTAAAGTTTGATGCGGCAACCGGGGTTCGGACCCGGGTTACAGGCTTGGGAAGCCCATGTCCTGCCACTAGACTATTGCCGCTTTGTACTTTCTCTCAAACTCCTCAAATTCCGATGCAAGGGAGGAGACAGCAGCTATTACCGCCTCTAAGGGATCACCCTCCTTCATCTTCACGTACAACACGGGGTTGCTTTTTAGTGTATATTTAATGTTATAGGTTGCGATATCCACCTTTTCATTATCGAGCAGCTTTGAAGTGAGCGGTACTAAAAGAGTATGGTCCTCTCCTTCTATCTCTACCCTCACTTCTTTTTCCTTCCTCTCGAGGATCTTTATCTTTTTATTTCCCTCTTGCATGCGTATATCACCGACTTTTTATCAGAAAAAAGCTTACACTAGTCCCTTACCATAATCTTCAGATATTTTTCTCACTTCCACCCGTTTGCATCGCTCACAAGCCAGCACATTGCCCTTTCTTTTCAGATCACCTTTGCATCTCGCACAGATCGCTTTTATCACGCCTAAATCTTTGTCCTCTGTGCTGAGTCTTAACGTCTTTGCGTCGATCACTTTCGCCTTCACCACATCAAGGTAGCTAAACTCATGTTGCACTTCAGTCACATACCCGCTCTTTATGTTTGATATATGAATAATTCCCTGTGTGGATGCAGCAATTTCTCGCTTCTCCTTCCCTTTCACGCATGCTATACTCACGACGGCAAGTGTATCCCTTATATCCTCTATCCTGCCTATCACCACATCACCTTCCTCAGGCGTTGGTGGTGTCTCCACTTTTGGAATGACTTCTATAACCCTTTTATCACTTATGCTCACGCCACCAGTCAGCGAAGCATATATATTCCCTTTTTCGTCGTACACACCCGTTCCAGGGGTGAATTCCTCAGAGGTACCCAAGAAATCGCCAGGAACGACAATTCTTCTTTCTTTCTCCACTCGCTTTTCCCCTTTCTTTTTTATTTATCCCTTATTATTTTACTTCATCTCTTTTATATTATTTTATGCGTGTGATCGGAATAGACCCGGGAACTGCGATAACCGGATGGGGAGTTGTTGAACTCAATAACGGAATATTAAAATCAATTGGCTTTGGATGTATAAAGACGACTCTAGAGCAATCAAAGGGTGAACGATTAAAAAAGATATATAACGATTTGCTTGCCGTGATAACAGATATGAAGCCAGATGTTATGGCAATCGAGAAGATTTTTTTCAACATCAATGTGAAAACAGCATTGAGCGTTGGGCAAGCACGGGGAGTTTGTCTCTTAGCTGCTGCTATCGCTGGACTGCCGACATATGAGTACAACACCTCCGAGGTGAAAAGTTTTATAACGGGGTATGGAAGGTCAACGAAGAGTGAAGTCGCGACCAAAGTAAAGGAACTACTTCACCTGGAGGAAATACCAAAGCCCGACGATGTCACCGATGCCCTCGCTATTGCAGCTACTCATCTCTCTCTCTGAAGTTAATTCAGCAGCAATGTGTAGGTGATAGCCCAGCAGAAAAGGGTCATAAAAGAGATGTAAATCCAATCCTTCGCCCCGGTTAGGTTTGTATGTACGAAGGGATAGACAAATTTCTGCACCATGATCATGAGGATTACGATAAGCAACCCATCTTCTGATGTAGGATTATTCACCACGAGAGCGGATATAACTCCCGCAAGGATACCAAATAGAGAAGGTATTAGTGTCTTTTTTAACCCCTCCTCGTATTCTTCCCTTTTTTTATCCCTTTCCTTCTTCTCGTTCCACATCTGCTTTAACTACTGAACTTTTCTTTTTTCACGATTCTATTACCTTTGAATCTTCTATTCTTAAAGTTACAATCTTAGTATCTTCCAAGGAGATATTTGCAAGTTTAGCTGCCTCCTCTAGTGCATCGTCCAGGTTCCCTATTTTATCTACGAGGCCCATACGTAATCCCTCCTCACCGGTGAACCATCCTCCTTTCGCTATTCTCGTTATATTTTCCTCGCTTATAACCCTCTTCTCCGTAATGCAATTCAAAAACACTTCAAGAACGTTTTCTAACCTCTCTTCCAAATAACCTCGTTCACTCTCATTGAGCCGGTAGTCGGTAAACACATCCTTGAACTCGCCGGAAGTTATGGATGATATCTCCTCAGCTTCCTCAGATGCATTTGCTGGTATATCAAAAGGGAACTCTACTGCCGCCCCTATACTTCCAATCATCGACATAGGCGTAGCTACTATCTCATCCGCCGCAACCGCAACCAAATACGCTCCAGAAGCACCCTTATCTCCTATGGATGCAACAACCGGTTTCTCTACCCTTTTCACTGCTCGATACATATCCCATGATGCTCCTGCAGTTCCTCCCCCGCTGTTTATCCTGAGCACGACTGCTTTTATCTCCCCATCCTCCTCAGCCCTGATCAAAAGTTTTCTAATTGCCTCCAGATTTGCTCCACCCTCATAATCCTCTGTTATCTCACCTTTGACCTCTATTATGGCTATTTTGTTTCCCGGAACATGCCACCTCTCACCTGTTAAAAAGAATAACGCGGAAAATACCCCCACGAGTATCACTGCTACTACTACCGTAACGATGATTTTTTCCCCGCTCTTTTCTATTCGCATTCTTACCCCGACCACATTCGCTCTACCATTTTTACTGCATCTTCATGCTCCATTTTACGAGGATTACGTGCCAGGTATCCTTTCTCCTTCATAATAGCATCAGCCAAATCAGGCAAGTCCTTTTCTGGCACATCTAAATCAGCAAGTCTTGTTGGCAGTTTTAATGCTTCAAGCAACCTCTTAACACGTGCAACAGCTTTAGAAGCTGCTTCTTCATCCGACAATCCTGATATATCCTCGCCCAGTTCTCGTGCTACCTTCGCCAACTTCTCCTCAGCCGCAGGTGCGTTATACTCCATTACATAAGGCAAAGCAAGTGCGGACGCTTTCGCATGTGAGATTTTATATCTCGCTCCAATGTTATGCGCTGCGGCATGACCTGCGATAACGCCTGCATTTCCAAATGCCATACCCGCCAGCATCGCGGCTATCGACATCTTTAACCGGGCATCGAGATTATCGCCATGCGCAAATGCCTCCTCTAAATTATCCGAAATCTTCTTTATCGCCTCTAATGCGAAAGAATCGGTCAGCGGGTTCGCGCCAAGCGAGAGCAATGCTTCTATTGCATGACTCATTGCGTCCATGCCCGTGGAAGCGGTTATCTCTGGCGGCATCGAGGTGGTGAACGACGGGGAAATCAAAACAACGTCTGCCAGATTATAAGAGCTTGCTATCGCCTTTTTCTTCCCCTCAACAATGATAAGCGCGTATGGTGTAGCTTCCGCACCCGTCCCAGCAGTTGTCGGGATTAACATTTTCGGCACGCTTGGATTCGCAATCTTGTTTGCCCCAAAAAAATCGCTTACAACCTGCCCCGGGTTCGCAACTGCCGCAGAGGCAACCTTTGCCATATCCAACACGCTTCCTCCTCCAACACCAACAACCAGGTCATATTTCGCTGCTCTAGCAGCCATAGCGACTGTCTCCGCAGCTTTAAAAGTCGGCTCTGACTCCACTCTATCAAAAATATCCACTTCTACTACCTCTTTCAAAGGAGTTTCCACCTTCTCGAGCAAGCCTGTCTTTACAATTGTTTCGTCGGTAACAATGAACGCTTTTTTTGCACCCAATCCTTTCGCTTCTGCCCCGATCCTTTCCTCTACCATCTCACCAAAAACCACTCGTTTTGGTAACAGAACTTCATATACCCCCATTTTTATCACCTAATTATGAAATTACCAAGAACGTATATAAGTCATCTTCGCTCCGAGCATTTTCGGGAATTTTTTACCGCTATCCAAGGATAGAAAGGATGAACGCAGAATTATCAGAATTACAAAAATTTTTAACCAACGAAGGCATACTAAAAACGTGTTTATCGGGAGGACCCGAATTTGACAAAGGTTAAGAAGCAAGAAGAAGAAGAAGAAGAACAAAAGAACGAAGAAAAGTACCTTAAAGAGGTACAAATAGAGGTTACAAGTACTGAATTAGGGAGATTGAAGAAGGAATTGGAAGAGAAGACCACGTTAGCAGGTGAGTATTTATCTCGATTGAAATACCTCCAGGCGGACTTTGAGAACTATAAAAAGATGGCGGCTCGTGAGAGGAAAATGTATGAGATGTGCGCAACTGAAGAGTTAATAAAGAATTTATTGCCAATCATCGACACTCTTGAGACTGCTATTGCGTCGGCGAGACAGGATGATGAGAGAGCATCCTTTGTTAAAGGAATTGAGCTAATATATCAAGATCTGATGGCTGTGCTTGAGAAAGAAGGATTAAAGCCAATTAAGTCCGTTGGAGAGAAGTTTGATCCTTATAAACACGAAGTTACTATGACGACTATTGATGAGGACCTCCCTGAGGATACCGTTTTGGAGGAACTTCAGAAAGGGTATATGTTAGGCTCAAAAGTGATACGAACAGCGAAGGTCGAGGTTTCAAGGAAGGAAGCACCTCAGCCCTCCATAACTCAAGAGAACTCAAACGAAGAATCTTAGGGGTATTTGTTTAGCTCTGTAGAAAATCCAAAAATCCAATATATACCAATAAGCCCT
>JASEFB010000042.1 GCA_030019325.1 archaeon
GGCGGAGCCCACGATGCGGGGGCACGGGCGGAGCCCGTGATGGGGCAGAGCCCCATAGCGGAGAACAGTTCCAGCCGGACATCATCGTGGGATATAATTCTGATGGTTTTGACTGGCAGTATATAAAGGAGCGCGCAAAATTACAGGGAATTCGATTGAGTGTGGGTGCTGATGGCAGCATGGTCCAATTTGAAAAAGGGGGGATACTGCCCGGGGTAAATATCGCAGGCAGACTGAACGTTGACCTTTTCAAGCTCGCAAAACGCGACCTGGACAGCGTGAAGGTGAAAAAATTGGAAAACGTGGCGGAATTTCTCGGCGTGATGAATAAAAACGACCGGGTGAATTTATCGCCGCGAGAGATTACCGAATGCTGGATGGATGCATCTCCTTCCGCACGAGAGCGTCTCTATGAGTACGCAAAGGCAGATGCAGTGAGTACGCTGGGCATCGCTACGAAAGTGTTACCGCTGCAAATCGAGCTTTCCAAGATGGTTGGTTATCCATTAGACGAGTTAGCAAAGATGGGACGAGGTCGTCAGGTAGAAGCATTCTTAACTGCAGAGGCATTTAAGAGGGGGGAGCTGGTGCCAGCAAAGAGAGGAGCTGAGAAGACGTATGAAGGTGGGTTCGTGCTGCCACCAGAGAAGGGTTTGCATGAGGATGTCATCGCCCTCGACTTCTCATCCATGTATCCAACCATTATGATCTCCTTTAACATCTCCCCTGATACTTTTGTGGAATCTCAGCAGAAGGAAGCTGAAGATGAGGTGTATACAGCACCTGAAGTGGGCCATGCATTCAGAAAGGAGCCGGATGGGTTCTTTAAAAGTATATTGAGCGATTTGATTGCGAGAAGAAAGGCGCTAAAGAGCGAAATGAAGAGATATGACAAAACGAGTGATGAATATCGGTTGTTGGACATACAACAGCAAAGTATCAAGATCCTCACGAACAGCTTTTATGGCTACACCGGCTGGAGTGCGGCGAAGTTTTACAAACGAGAATGTGCGGAAGCGACAACGGCATGGGGACGTTATTTCATAAAGCAAGCAATAAGAATGGTGGAAGAGTTTGGATTTAAGGTTATTTACAGCGATACCGACAGCATCTTCGCCAAACTCACCGATAGCGGGATCACGGATAGAAGAGAAGAGACGCTGAAGAAGGCAAAGGAGATTTCAGAGCGAATCTCAAAAGAACTCCCCCTGGAACTCGAGATCCAGGATTTCTTCAAAGCCATCTTCTTTACGGGAAAGAAGAAGCGGTATGCCGCGCTTACTGATAAGGGAGAAATTGTGGTTCGGGGCTTGGAAGTACGCCGTGGGGACTGGTGTGAGATAGCGAAAGAAGTGCAGACGGAGGTGATACGGCTCATATTGGTGGAAAAAGCCCCGAAAAAGGCTATGGAATACGTTAAAAGCATTGTACAGTACTTAAAAGAGGGGGAAATACCCTTAGATAAACTAATAATCCATAAAACAATCACCAGAAAGCTAAATGGATATGAAACAAAGCAAGCGCATGTTATTGCGGCTGAACGAGCATTAGCTTCTCCCTTCCACATTGTATACGAAGTTGGCTCGAAGATCCCCTATGTGGTGATAAAAGGTCCGGGAAAGCCGAGTGACCGCGCTTTTCCCGTCGATATTATAGAGAGCAGCGAAGGGAATGAAATATACGCAGATGGAGTTAAATACCTGGTTGATGTCGAGTATTATACTCAGCATCAGGTAATACCTGTTGCACATAGAGTGTTGCAACTTTTTGGGTATGAGCCAGCATCTTTTGAAGAGGAGAGGCAGAAGACGCTCGTTCATTGGCTTTAAGGGGACTCCAGAAGAAAGAATACCGAAAAACTTATATATTCCCTCAAAAATCTAATCATAGTGATAAAAATGGCTGAACTGCCAATAGCACCTGTAACCAGGATAGTTAGGAAAGCAGGAGCAGAGAGAGTAAGTGAAGATGCAAGCCAGGAATTGGCAAGGCTGTTAGAGGATTATGGCGATAAAATAGCCAGAAAAGCCGTTAGCCTCGCTCGGCATGCGGGAAGAAAAACAGTGAAAAGAGAGGATATCAAAGAAGCTGCGGAATAAGCCCTTACAGGGCTTGCGGGGTCGTGGGGCAGAGCCCCACAAATCAAAGGTTAAACGAGGGGGAAAGAGTAAATTACAAAATTTAACCCCCCCCTTTTTTTCATTTAAGAAGGTCCACTTTTTTACTCCCTCTCTCACCACTTCTTATGACGCTTCGGGTTGCGTCAGCCTACTCAGTATCGCTTTTCTCCAAGTCCTTCAATCTTCTTATCCCGTTTATCTCCTTTATGACCTCTACAACTGCTCGAGGCACCAGATGTTCCCAGCGTTCTTCGTTCAAGATTCGCCTCCTTATCTCACTACCTGAATATTCTTTCCTGTTGAAGAGGAAAGGAACACGCACTTTGTACCCTCGTTCTTTAAATAAACGCTCTATTAATGGATTATGTGCAAATACAACATCCACAGGGGGTATCAATGACTCGACATGCGATACCCAGACCGCATTCCAGTTCACATCCAAGATTGGGATGATATAAAAGTTGAAGATGCCCTCATCTCGTAAGGATTTTGAAATCATCAGATAGCGTTCTCCCGCAGTAAATGGGTTATCCAACTCGTGGCTTTTTTGTGCTGACCCGATGCATAGAATGACTTCATCCGCATCGGAAACCATCTCTTTTATCACTGCATGATGGCCGAGATGGTAGGGCTGAAACCTTCCTATGTATAACGCTCTCATTTCTCCTATCCTATTTCACCTATCACATCCCTGTTCGTTCACGATAGGCTATTAAATGAAAAGTATGATTCTTTTATAAATCCTTCTTTTAATTAAATAAAGTAAATGAGGTGGGGATGGATGAGCGATATGGCAAAAAATGCCGTATTATTTCTGGCTACGGGATTTGAAGAGATTGAAGCCATTAGTATTGTTGATACACTGAGGAGGGCTGGAGTAGAAGTTACCATTGCGGGTCTTCAAGCAGGAGCTATCGAAGGTGCGCATGGCATCAAAGTGGTTCCGGATACCACAATCGGAGAAATCGAGATTGAGAAATTTGATTCGGTCATCTTGCCAGGTGGCAATCCGGGTTACGTGAATCTCGGGAAGGACCAAAGGGTCTTAGATGCAGTTAAAACCGCCTTCGAGGTTGGGAAGATCGTTGCCGCCATCTGTGCGGCACCCTCGGTCTTAGCAAAAGTGGGCATTTTGAAGGGGAAGAGAGCCACCATTTATCCGGGAATGGGGACTGCTTTGACCGGGGCTAAGCACATTAATGAGCGAGTAGTCATGGATGGAAAGCTGGTCACCAGTCAAGGTCCAGGTACCGCACTTGAATTTGCAATTACCCTGGTTGAGCTCTTGGTCGGGAAGCCAAAGGCTCAAGAGGTTAAAAGCGCGCTCGTAGCGAAGTTTTGAACTGACTATTCACCAGGCGATTTTTAATTCCAGCTTGTGGAAAGGAAAGGAAAAGTGAACTTACCGAAAAAATAAAAAGGAGGATACTTAATATCCCCCAAATTCCGGTCCTGGCATCGTTGCAGCAAACGCAGCAACCATTGTTCCGATAATGATTGCGGGTATGATCAGTGCAACGATCACTGCGAGAATCGCTTTTCCGGTAGAGAGTTCGTGAAGTTGCCGCACACCGATTATCCCCACGATAAGCGCCCATATCAGAGCGATCACGTTGAAGATTGGAATCCATCCCATGAGCAGGCTCGGCGTCGCTCCGTACATTACTGCTTTTATAGTCTGCACTACTCCATTTCTGCCACCAACGAGGTATACCCAGAGGTGAAGCCAGAGTCCGTCAATGAAAACACCGATTAGCCCGCCAGCGAGTAACAAGATAAAAACGCCTACTGCGAGCAAAGGACCCATCGCTGCTCCGAATGGCATCGCCGGTACACCAAACATCCCAAACATTCCTGCGAACAGCGAAAACGCTACTGCAACTATGATTGCAAGAAGCACTGCGGGTATCATTAGAATAACGACATAGTACTTAAAAGCATCGCCAATCATGTCTTCCTTAGAGGCATCGAAGGTCTTCGAAGGACTGAACAAGAACCCCCTTTATTCGTTCCACTATACTTAGTACCATTTGTGTCACCAAAATTAGACATGGCTATCTCGGCATAAAAAACTTTTCCATAAAGCGAATTACATTAGCAGAGGTGAGCCTTAGAGCTTCATCCTTCCTATATCCACATATCTAATTGGTTGGTCAACCGTTCCCAAATGTTGTCGCGCAACGGCTTTATTCAAATTCTTCGTTAGTGATTGATAGACGAAGATCATCCGCTTCTTCACGCCATGCGCCAACCTTACCGCCCGTGCTAATTCAGACATTGAAAAAACATGCTCCGCGGGGAGCACATGAATTAAATCCGAGGAATGTTTCAGGTTCATTGCCTTATATACTCTGAAATGAGAGCCGAATTTAAAACCCGTCTTTACTATCAGTCCTTTTTCCATTAAATCCGCGTAAACGGCGTATTTAGCCAAGAAATCGCTCTCTATAGAGGTAGCATACTCGATGAACTGCTCAAAACTCATCTCCAGCAGCCCTCTCTTTATCAAATAAGCCGCTTCAACCAACGAAAGCAATAGCCACCCCTCATTCGTTAACGTGCCATAAAAATGGTTTTTGTAAAGGGCCTCAGCGAAAGCCGCGTTCCGTAAGACTACCTTATCCCCGAGCAAAAATGGATTACCCTCCCCCCTCTCTTCTCTTCTCCCCCATTCTTTCTCGTCCCGCGTTTCAATCGCATCAAACTTTGCTTCCTTCACCTTGTAGTACGTGATGTCGCTTTCGTCATCCACAACTGCAATAATAGGCTCTTTTCTCATGTTATGAGCTAAAATGAGGAGCTCCTCCAAGTCCTTCACGGGTAAAAATTCACGTTCTGATAAAATACGGATGAAATACCGTGCAGGCTTCTCCCCAGGCTTTGTTCCCCGAGGATAAAGCCAAAAATCAACTCCACCAGGATGCACGGCATAGCCTCGCTCCTTCAAATCCTTGTAGGTGATGTATCTCGCTCCAAAGTTCGGAAAGATGCCCAACGCATGCTTAAAGAGCTCTTCAAGCGTTAACGCTGACTCTTTCTCTTCTTCCCTTTTTATTACGATCTTTCCTGCTTCAAGTAAAAAAGCAGCCTCTTCCAGTGATAGCGTTAATTTGCCCTCTCTTTCCTCTTTTGCACCTTTACCTTCTTTCCTTCCGTATCCTCTGAGTTCAAAACTTTCAGCTTCAACCCGTGCTACTGTGACCTCTTCACCCGAAAGTATTCCTTGCATCTTTAATCTGATAAATTTTTCTTAGCAAGAAAAGTTTTTTATCAAAACCACGGTGAGTGTTTCTTTACGATCTCTTTCATCGTTATTTCCTGTGCCATCTTCATCTTTTCTGGGCACCAGATATCTTGAAAATGCCACCTTTATAATCCTTATAATCCCTGAGGGTATCATAAATAAATGGAAGCAAAGGGTAGAAAGAAAGAAAACAAAAACTTTTTAATCTCTCTTCCATATGGTGGGTGCATAAAATAAAATGGATGAGGAGGAATACGACATAGAATTCTTCAGGGGGAACGAATTTATAAGGAAGAAATGCGAGAAGTGTGGCTCCTACTTCTGGACTCGTGACAAAGATAGAAGGACATGTGGTGATGCTCCCTGTGAGATCTATTCCTTTATAGGCAAGCCCATCTTCAAAGAGAGAAGCCCGGATGAGATAAGAGAATTATTCCTCTCTTTCTTTGAGCAGCGTTCGCACACGAGAATGAAACGGTATCCTGTTGTAGCACGGTGGCGAGATGACATCTATCTCAACATCGCTTCTATTTCAAATTATCAACCATTTGTAACGTCTGGCAAAGTCCCGCCGCCTGCAAACCCGCTCGTTATTTCTCAACCCTGCATAAGACTTGAAGATCTCGAATCAATAGGAAAGAGTGGCCGCCACTTAACCGCTTTCGAGATGATGGGGCATCATGCCTTCAATAAGAGAGGAGGGGAGGAACTCTATTGGAAGAATGAGACCGTGACGTATTGTGACGAATTTCTGATGCAATTTGGTGTGGATAGGGAGCGTGTAGTGTATAAGGAAGCTCCGTGGGTGGGAGGAGGGAATGCAGGACCCTGTCTCGAAGTCATTATAGGCGGGTTAGAGCTGGCTACACTCGTTTTCATGGATCTCGAACTTTCTCCTCTCGGTGACATGAGCATAAAAGGGCAGCGGTACAGGAAAATGGATACGTACATCGTAGACACCGGATACGGGCTGGAACGATTTGTCTGGGCTTCGAAGGGCACTCCTACAGTGTATGATGCGATGTTCCCCTCCGTAATAAAGGAATTAGTAGATGCAGCGGGGATTGAGCACCCATTAGAAAAGTATCCCGAGATGGTCATAGAGCATGCTCGTTCGGCTGGAGCCATGAAAAGAGGGGAGATAGCAACGAGGCTGGGTGTCTCGCTTGAATTTCTCAAATATATATTGGAGCCGATAGAAACGATCTACGCAGTTGCAGACCACACCAAATGCCTGGCTTTCATGCTCGCTGACGGCATTGTACCTTCTAATGCGAAAGAGGGCTATCTGGCAAGATTGGTCTTGAGGCGAGCTTTCAGGATGTTAAAATCCCTCGGGATAGAAATACCGTTAGAGGAACTAATACTCCTGCAGATAAAGATCCTCAGAAATTCTTTTCCCGATTTGGAACATTCTGTGGATAGAATTGTTGAACTAGTCGCGCTCGAGAAGGGGAGATATGATGAGACTCTATTGAAAGGCGAGAGAATTATAAGGCAGGAGATAAAGAAATGGGCAGAAAATAAGCCTAAATCACTCACCGTCGGCACTGACAGACTAATTTATTATTATGATACCCATGGGCTACCCCCGGAATTTGTGAACGAAGTAGTATCGAGCATTACCGACCTGAAAGCAGGCATTGAAGTGAAAGTGGATATCCCAGAAAACTTTTATTCGTTAGTTGCGCGTGAACACGGCGAGGAAAGAAAGGAGGAGATAGAACCTTTCGTAGAAACCATGAAAGAAAAAACGAAGAGCATTCCAGCGACGATAAAGTCGTATTACGAAGAGCCCTCTGCGGTAGATTTCGAAGCTACTGTTTTGGATGTAGTTTGTGGGGCTCCGCCCCTACCACCCCGAAAACCCGGTAAGGGTTTACCCGCAAGCCCTGTAAGGGCTTATGATTTTGTTATATTAGACAAGACGCTATTTTTCCCTGAAGGTGGTGGACAACCTGCTGATACCGGCTTCTTGAGCTTAGTACCGAGAGCCGAGAACAGCGCATTGAGAGTGAAGGTAGTGGATGTGCAGGAAGTCGATGGCGTTATTCTTCATAAAATAGAGAACGGGAGGATAAGCAAAGGAGCAGCGGTATCTGGGCACATTGACGTAGAGAGGCGAAACGCCCACAAAAAGCACCATTCCGCAACGCATATTGTAATATGCGCAGCGAGGAAAGTACTGGGAGACCATATATGGCAAGCGGGAGCGCAGAAGGGGGAAAAGAGAGCGAGAATTGATATCACCCACTTCAAAAGAATCTCTGACGCTGAACGAAGAGAGATAGAGATGCTCGCGAACAAGATGGTGATGGAAAACAAGGAAATAAGAGCGAGTTTTATGGATAGGAACGAGGCGGAGCAGAGATATGGGTTTCGTATTTATCAGGGGGGCGTACCTATCGGTGAGAAAATAAGAATAGTGCGAACCGGCGCGGATGAAGATGTGCAGGCGTGTGCTGGAACACATCTTTCACGGACCGGTGAGGTCGGTCCGATAAAAATATTGCGCACTGAGAGAATACAGGATGGTATCGAGCGAATAGAGTACGCAGCGGGAGAAGCTGCGGTCGAGGAGATCCAAGCGCGGGAAGAGCTGATAAGGAACGCGGCTTCTGTATTAAAGGTGCCACCCGAGAAGCTTCCTTCTGTGGTTGAGCGGTTCTTCGAGGAGTGGAAACAATTAAGGAAGGAGATCGAGCGATTGCGCGGTGAGCTAGCGGAGTTGGAACTCGAGCGATTGAAGAGGCAAGCAGAAGAAATAAGCGATGTAAAAGTTATTGCAGCGGTGTTGCAGGATGCTACTCAAAAAGAATTGAGGAACATATCATCACAACTCATAGAAGAAGGTTACCTCACGATGCTCATCAGCGGTTCAACTACAACTGTTGTTTCTGAAGTCCCAGCTAATTTGAGTAGCAGGATAAATGCTGCTGAGTGGTTACAGCATGTTTCCAAGAAATACGGAGGTAGCGGTGGTGGAAACGCAATGCTCGCACAGGGCGGTGGTATAAAGAAAGAACTGGTGAAAAAAGCCCGTGACGAAGGGCTTAGATATATAGAAATAGCATTATTACAGAGAGAAAATAGTAAATGATATAATGATACAAACGAAACATTAAGAGAGAGGTGCTCTGTGTGTACCTGATAATCGTGGGGTTGGGTGGTGTAGGAAGAAATCTGGTAGATATCGCCACAAAGGACAAGAATGACGTGGTTATCATAGATGAGGATGAGAAAAGATGCAGAGAGATAGCCACGAAATACGATGTCCTGACGATTGTTGGAGATGCAACGCAGAAATCAACCCTGGAGGGAGCGAATGCACAAAGAGCGGATGCGCTTATCGCCACTACTTCCGATGATGCTGATAATTTGATGATGGCACTAACGGCAAAAGAGTTGGGTACAAAGAATACCGTCGCCGTGGTGAACCAGGAAGAACACGTGGAGATGTTCAAGAAAGCGGATATCTCTATGCTTGAGAAACCCGATATGACCGTTGCACGGCATCTCTATCTGTCGGTGAAGAGGCCGAAGATAAAAGAGTTTATGACGGTTGGCGGAGGTAAAGCAGAGATATTTGAGGTTATTGTCTCTGAGAAATCACGTGCAACGGGGAAAGAGTTGTCACAATTGGATATAAGAGGAGGGATCGTGGTGGCGATCGAGCGGAATAGTGATATAATTCTGCCCAAAGGTGATACACTCGTCAAAGCAGGCGATCTTGTAACGGTATTTGCGCTGGGGAAGGACGTAGAGGTAATAAGTTCCCTTTTCGCACCGTAAACCGGTTTTTGATTGCCGGCTTATACCTAAAAATTAAAACTAGCTTCTGAGCGTGAAACACTTTTGGTTGTCTTCACTGCGGAACACATTGCTCTTGACCCTTATCCTCCCAATCCTTGAAATAACTTCTGAGAAGAATGAACGGCATAACTGCGACGATGCTGACCACACTGCCAAAGAGAAAGGTCAAACTGTGGTTAGGCGTTAGATTCCAGAGAAATCCGGCAACTAAACTTGATGGTAGAGCCATTACCCCTATCAAGGTATGGAAAGTGCCCAACGCGGTTGCTCTTAATTCTTCACCGGACAAATCACTAACAAAAGCCCTCTGATTCCCATCTACCATCGCATAAACCACACCATGAAGGGGGAATAAAACTAAAAAGGCGGGGAGTGATTCGGAAAAAGCAAATCCGAGACAGGTTAATGAATAGAGGAGATAGCCCAAAGTAAGCACTTTCATCTTTCCTATTCCATCTGATAGGGTGCCAAAAGGAATGGCGAGCATCGCATAAAAGACGTTAAAGAGGACGTATAAAAGGATAGCAAGGGCAATTGATTCCTTCACGGGCATTAGTGGCAAAAAAGCAGTCTCCGCCTTTAGTATGAAAAACATGTAGGTGAAGTTGGCCAATGCGAAGAGGGTAGCGACTATAATGAAGAACAGAAGTGGTTTAGGCAGTCTTTTCAAGCTTATCTGTAAGCTGATTTTCTGCGGGTCTCTAATCCCTTCTTTTACAAAATAAAGCGGTAAGAGCGAGATAAAAGCGATAATCGCAGCTATCAGTATGATGGAAGTGAACCCAAACTCCAGAAACCAGTATAAAAACAGAGCCGCCATGCCTCCAAAGATTGCACCTGAGGTATCAAGTGCGCGGTGAATTCCGAACCCCTTTCCCCTCGCTTCAGGCATAGAATCGGCAATAATAGCATCTCGTGGTGCAGTTCTCAACCCTTTCCCCACGTGATTAAAACTGGCGAAGATTAATATGTGCTGCCATATCCGTGAAAAAGCTAAAAGCAATTTAAAGATGGCAGAAGTCAGATAGCCACTGGTGACAAATATCTTCCTTCTTCCTATTCGGTCAGACCAGTATCCAGAAAGTACCTTTAAGATACTTGCTATGCTCTCTTGTAATCCCCCGATTAACCCCACAATCAGACCGGCACCGCCTAAAGCGGTAATGAACATCGGCAGAATCGGGATAATCATCTCGCTGCTCAAATCGTTCAGGAAGCTGACAACGCCCAAGAGGAGTATATTTGCACTTATTCCTTTTAGATATCTGTTCTTCATTACACTTTTTCGTGGTAAAAACGAAACCCTGTGCTAAAAGAAGGGTATGATCACTGATGCATACTTAGGATATTGAATTTTTCAATTTTAGTTTCATATATTGTAAAGAAAAATTTTACTATTGGGGAGCGCTATCAAAAACTATTATAAACAAATATTGGAGTAATTAGAGTTCTATTATCAATTGAAATTAAATTATAATTGATAAAAAAGCTTTTATAGTGGAAATAAGAGTTATAATTCAACGAATGAGAGAGAGCAGTGCTAAAAAAGATGCGAATAGAGCCCTCAGCAGCCGTTGGAACTTACCGTGGGCTTGTTGGAGGTGGGGCAAATGATTGACGAGACGTTGACCGAATTGGCAAGGAAACAGGTGAAAGGTCTCGGAGAACTTGAAGTGAAACAAGGGTCTGTTGCCATTTTACAGAATGCCGGGAGGAGAGTGGATGCCAAGAGTGGGGTTATTTTATTACAAGAAGCGACAAGACGCGACGTTTAGAGTGAAAGGTACAGTATATGGAGTCACGTGGGTTGTAAGATCCTCTCGTCAGTGCAAAACCGTAACAGCTCCTTTTTAATAGAATAATAGATTTCAGGGATACTCTACGAGCGTACGAGACCCTGAGGATGAGCGAACCGGTAAAGATAAGCACCGAAAGTATATAAGTACCTTACTGTAATAACTAACCATACAAAGCGTCGATGGTCTAGTGGTATGACTTGGGCCTTCCAACCAAACTTTTATAAAAAGTTTGAGAAGATAGCCCACAGCCCGGGTTCGAAACCCGGTCGACGCATAAAACTTTCTTAAAAAGAAAGTTTTATCAAAGAAGAAAAAGAGAAGCGTTGACGGAAAAGAATTATTTCTAAACGAGCCCTAAAATCCAAGCGCATCTTCGATCCTACCGAGCTCCGCACCTGTTGTCTCGTATCCGGCAGCGTATCCCTTTGTGTTAGCGAGCAAAGCAGCACCGATTAACGGAACACCGAAATTAACACTGCCTATCTCCACGGGCAATTCGAAGATATGTTCTAAAAATTCCAATTCCTCCTGAGTCGCATTTTTATGTGCTAAGATGCCTTTATTCGTCGCTACCGCAGCCATCCCCACGGTTTTTAAGCCCCCGATTGTGCCCTTATAGACCTTCACCCCCAGGGTCTCGGCTATCACTTCCATCGTCTTCTCCGATAACTGAGGATGGACCAGAGCAACCGTATCGTTGGCAAGTATGATATTTCCAGCAGCGGTCATCCTGTCTCTGTCTGGCAGTTTGCGCATTGCTCCCCTTAGCCCTTCCGCCCGTGCTAATTCCTCTATCCTTCGAATCTCGCTGTCCAGTGTATAAGGAGAGAAGATAAATCCATTTGTATTCCCAACGGCTAAACAGCCAACCAATGCGGTTTCCGCTATCGAGGTTTTTACCGCGTTCACCTTCAAAGCCCGCTCCATTTCCGCTGCTAATTTATCAGATACATGCGGAGGCAAAAGAACCAGAGATTCAGTGCAGCCCGCAAAAACCCCTATATACGAACTTCCATCAACACCAAATAACCTTTTTATCTCTTTCTCCTCTCGCCTTTTCATCACATCACGTTATTCCACGAGCTCAGCTTTGATTCTATCCTCTTCTTCGGTTACCCTTACGCGTATCTTAGAAGGCGGCTTCTCCGAGCCACGCTCCCAAATCTTCTCATTTATTGCAGCATCTAATACAATATCCTCATATTTTGTATGCTGCTTGAGATATTCCTTCACCACTGCTATTGCACGGTTGCTCCGCTTCCACCGCGGTGCTTTTTTTACCGCTCTCAGTGGTATTGTATAAATGCGTTCGGTTACTCCAGTGCCTTTCTCTTCCCCCATGGTGGATACCCCATTACACTTTTAGCTTTGTCCTCCGCCAGTGCCTTCTTTTTGGATGCGTTGTCACTCTCCGGCTCGTTTTTACCATTATCCATGCAGGAACTCTTCTATTCTGTTTATTCGCTTTGGTAAGCCTGATCTTCTTGCCTTTTGTGTTCTTGCTCATCGCTCTGTATATGTAGTATGCTTTTTATTTAAATAGCTCTGAGTTAGCAGTATACACGATTGGTTTTGAGTACGAGGGACTGGAAGAAGATGATTAGTCACAGCGCCTCAAAGCAACCAGATTCAACTCATACCTCATGTTCTTTGCGTCATAAGAAAATACGCCCTCTGCAATTATCTTATCTCCTTCCTGCAACTCTGAGATCGGCATATCGGTAGCCATTAGCTTCACTCTCAGGCGATAGTCGCCCGTTTCATCACGGAGATAAAAAACGCGCTTGTAAACGTCATCGGCGTAACCTGCTACCTGCAGCTTTCTTCCTTCATACTCCTCTGGATGCACTGCTATCTGCGATACAAAAGAGATATTACTTCCCCGCGTCACCTTTTTTACTGCGTTTCCAGAGACGACGAGCTCATATTCGCCCCGGTATACCTCCACCCTGCCTTCAACCGCTATTTCATCGCCATAGCTCAGATTTAACAGTTCCTCATTCTCAACCTCCGAAGTGACAAATAGTAGTAGCTCCGTTTGGTTCCCTTCGATTACCATAAGCACATTCCCGGATTTAGTGATGCTGAAATCGGTGATAACACCCGCTGTGCGTATGACCGAACCTTCGTGAAGAGCGACCACATCTAAAGGCACAAAAGGAGGCTTTACAAATAATGCGATGCCGTATAAGATGCAAACACCCAATAAAGAGAAGATGATCACGATTTTGGCTGTTTTATCCATGGTCTGAATTTCTCCCCTTCCCCACTTTACACAACTCAACTAGCCATACTTTGTATTGGGGGGATTATAAAGAGAATCCTTTTTTCAAACCTTAAAGGTTAAATTGTTATTCGTAAAGTTATTTGAAATCATTTTGCTGTATTTCCTTCTTACAAAAATATCCATTACAGTCGATACAGCCACAATAAAGGAAAGAGAATATATCATAGTTACGAGGGTAAACCCAAGACCGCTGAAACTCAGGAAAAGTCCGATTAGCGGAACGATTGTCAAGCTTAAAAATACTCCACTAACTATCTCCGCGAATTTTATTATCGTCATGATTAGCAGTCCACTTCTCATAATCCATTTAAAGATGAGCGCGTCTGCAACCAGATTGACTAATGCATAACCCGGAAGTAGTGAAACAAGAATAAATCCAGAGATAATTCGTAGTTTCCCATCCAATTCAACTGAAATAATCGCTAAACCTGCTATAATCAATACTATGAGGTTATCCAGATTCCTTGCTAAATAATTCATGCTATTCCACCAGTACTTTCTCTACCGTACTACGGGTAAAAGAAGTTTGTTGAACATATTCGGGCGTGGTGAAACGAAGCCTTTTATCCATTGTTATACGCTCCCAATATGGACGAGCAAACCGAAGGTTGGGAGAGTCGGCAATAGGACGTCAATTTAATCTTTTTGGAAGAACCCAAAAACTCCAATCAGCAATCCTCCCACAGCAATCAAAAATTCGCAGGAACTCATTTGGGGGATGCAAAGTGATCTATCCGTTCTCGTACTGCAGCCATGAGTATCGGCAATGCAATGGTAGCATCACAGTAAAGCGTAACTATTTTTGCTTTATCCCTTATTTTCCCCCATGATTGTGCTTCCTCCAAGGTTGCACCACTCAAACTGCCATCCTCGGGCGTACTGGTGGTTATTTGTATCACGTAATCTAACCCTTCCCGACCTTTTTCTCGTGGCGCTACCATCGCAGTTTGGAATATAAAGTTCTTCGGCACACCACCACCGAGTATGAGGGCACCCGTGCGTTTTGCATCGCAGAAGAGATCTATCAATTCTTTCATATCATCGAATGCATCGATCTCTAAAGAACCCGTTTGTTTATACATCCATATATGGAGCCCAATCATGGAATCGGCAATCGAAGGACAAAATACAGGGACTCCGCAGTCCACGGCGCTCCGTAAAAGTGAATTTCGATCTGAAAGATGCTCTCCAATCACAGTGAGCAGTTCTCGTATACTATACTTCTTGCGATCGAGGTCTTCAAACACTCCTCGTAAAAAATCTTCTAACCTTGCAAATGCCTCATCATGCACCACGATATCATAGATCCTATCCAATCCATGATTCCTTAACCTGACATCATCTACCGGTATATCGACATTCGCACCCACATCACCGATCGTATAATGGTGGTTGCCGAGCGCTTCGATGATATCATGCACGAGATTTGCGCCTGTCGTTACCACTACATCCACGTACCTCTCCCTGATCATCTCCGCTAATATATTTCGCATACCGGCGGGGACCAGTGCACCGGCGATGCCCATGAATTTTGTCGTCTCCTCTTTCAGCATCTCTTCATATATCTCTACTGCTTTTGCCAATCGACCAGCACCAAAGGTGCAACCACTTAACTCCTCTACCAGCTCATCTACATGCATATGATCCACTATTCTAACTCCTTTCACTTCCCTTGATCCTTCTAACCCCTTTAAATTCTCATCTCTACCCATTTTTAACCGAACCGAAAAAGTATCCCCTTTAATAAGTATAAATGAGAAAGTAAAGTTACCATATATATGGGGGTGGGGCTGTAGGGTAGCCAGGACGATCCTCCCAGCTTGGGGTGCTGGTGACCGGAGTTCAAATCTCCGCAGCCCCATGTCCCAGCTCCAACTATGCGAATGCGTGCTGCCAAAACGTTATCAAACGTAACGGCTCGCTTTATATCATAAAAAATCGCTGTATACCCTTTCAGGATAGCTATATAAAATCAAAAAGTTTATCTTATACTCGGTCATGAGACTTCATCTAGTCTGCCCGAATTTGCTGATAAAAAGAGGTGAAAAAGGATGTTTGACGAACCGGTAATAGAGATAAGCACGGAGGACGTAGTTACCATAACTCCTGATACATCGATAACGACGGCTATTGGCATTATGGAAAAGAACCATTTTCACAACCTAGTCGTACGTGATACGGACACGATCTATCTTGTGAATGTACAAGATCTGCTCATTGCATCCAATCCCGACTCACACGTGGATGAATTCATGTTTAAACCGCACTACATACACAAAGACACACCCACCCTTGACGCGATATGCGAGCTGATCGATAGCGGTCAGAGAGCGGCTCCCGTGGTTGACAACGATGGTGCGCTTGCAGGGATTGTCACCGAGTGGGACATCATGAAACGGGGGGCTGAATCTCGTATCTTAAAGGATACCAGCGTGAGAAAGATAATGATCAGAAATCCAGTCTCTATAAGGGAGACTGATAGTATTGGAAAAGCGAGGAGCCTCATGAGGAAAAATAACATAGGGCGCGTTCTTGTGGTCGATGAAATGGATAATTTAGTCGGCATAGTTACCGGCGACGATATCTTACAGAAGATTTACAAGCCGAAAAGGCGGATGACCTCGGGAGAACTCAAAGGAGAGAAGGTTACACGAATGGAACAACCGGTCACGGTCATTATGAGTTCTCCGGTGATAACCGCTGATGCAGATGCAAACCTCGCGGAGGTTGCACATTTACTGCAGAAATACGATATACGGGGTGTGCCAATCGCCAAAGATAGGGCTCCGCGTGGAATCGTAACCATACTGGACATAATGAGGTATCTGCGAGGGCTTAAAGAGGAGGCGATGGTGGAAGTAGAGATCCAGGGAGCTCTCGACGAGGAATATAAAGAACTTGCAGAGCGAATTATCGAAACAGAAGTGCGGAAAATTGTCAAATTTGCCAAGAGGGTGCATTGGATAAAGATTGTGATAAAAAAAGAGCGGGACCGGGGAGGTCTCCCGTATTATAAGATAAGTGCGTATGTCAAGACGCCTGATAAATTGTATGTTGGTCAGAGCGAACCGGGGCTCATCAAGACAGTAACTGCAAAGACTGAAGATGAGGAAGTGGAAAAGAAGGCGGGGAAGCGAAGATGGGACTTCATTGAGGTGTTGAAGGATGCACTGCTCTCGGTTGAGGGGCAGATAGAGGAAGACAGGGGGAGAAGGCGGCTGAAAAATAGGAAAGATTTGTTATAATCAACCAGATACCCCACACATAATCCTCCTCTCACACTCATTTGGAGATAGACCATCCAACCCTTGATG
>JASEFB010000043.1 GCA_030019325.1 archaeon
TTCAAAGAGCGGAAATCTTTTTTGTCCGCAGGATAAATGGATGCAACAATTGATGTATAGTTAAAATTTTTTCTCATCTTCTCTCCAAGCCCTATACTACCGAAGACACAATAGAAATAGAAAATCGGGCTTTTATCCAACGTGTCCTCAACTGTTTCTTTTATTGTAAGTGCTGTGCCTCCTGAACCCGATACGACATCTAATATTAAAACGACCTCGGGTGGAGGTTGAATATTTAACAGTTCCCTTTTTACGGTTTCTAAGTTTTTAATCACATGCTTCCCGTTAATCCGTTCAGTAGATACTTTAATGCTTCTTTTTGGAAATGCTTCCGCAAAAGGTTTAGCAAGCGCCTGTGCATCCAAGTTTTTCCACAAAATGGCAACACTTCGACCCTTATTTGGAATGAAATCAGGGTCATTTAGCCAAGTTTTTCCAATCTCCCATAGAGCTCTCTCAAAAGGTTCATTAATTGACCAGTAAGCCTTCTCAACAAGATTTTCTAATTTATTTTTCTCAAGGTCTTCAATTCTTTTCATTTTACTTCTCTTTAACTATATACTTATGATCTTTTATCCTTTTATAATACTCTCTACCACTTCTCGTATATCCTTCGAAACTTCGTCCTTTGCTCTATCACCAGCTACAATGAATGTATTGTCGAAGTAATTTTTAAGCGCTAAAAACTGTTTCCTGACTTTTTCCAACCTCTGCCCCTCCTCAAACAGTTCGATGTTGTCTCTGGCTCTGTTGATCCTCTCTAAACAAACCTTTGGCGGTGTATCAATGATAACCGTAAGGTCAGGCCTTCTAAATCGTGAATTAATCTGCTTTAAAAATTCCAAGTCATTATCCACAGAACCAAAAGCTAAGGATGAGAGGATATATCGGTCTGAGATGACGATATGATTCGTCCTTAATGCAGGTTCAATCTCCTTCTCTAAATGCTCTGCCCGATCCGCTGCGAACAGCAACTGCAACGCTAACAACGATACCTCTTGGTTACGACTAAGAATGGATTTAATCAGCTTGCCAATCGGTAAAGAGGTTGGTTCCTTTGTCAACAGAACCTTCTTGTTTTTGCCCCTCAAGTACTCTGCTAAAAGCGTTGCCTGTGTTGATAACCCCGCCCCATCTAGCCCTTCTATCACTATCAGCATCCCCGCTTCACCGATTAGTACTATTCCCTCTACTCTAAAATCTATAACCGTGTAATAGGTATTAAATTACAGGGTATAGTACTTCGCTGTCTTTTCTCCCGCCTTCCGCTTCACTATTCTCTTCTTCTGCAACTCAGTTAAGCTATTCGCTACCACACCCTTCGGAATCTTCGCTTCTCTTACAATATCCTCTATCCCTTTTGATTTGCTCTCATTCATTGCACCTATCTTTACCATCGCATCATATACCTTTTTTATGTTCCCGGATAGTTCTTCTGCCATTACTCATACCTCCTAACTCATATCTCATAAAAAAGGGTAATGCTATAGGAAAGCTATAGCATTAAAGATGTAGTATATTATAAGCCCTTACAGGGTTTTTGGGGTGGTAGGGGCGGAGCCCCTACATGGGGCAGAGCCCCACAGTAATGAATACTCATTCCGCAACTACTTCTGCAAATGCAACTCTCCTCGATACCTTCGTTACTCGTATCTTCACACTTTCCCCTTTCTTCGTGTTGGGCACGAATACCACAAATCCCTCTACTCGAGCTATTCCATCGCCTTCTCTTCCTACGTCCTCTATCTTTACGTCGTAGGTCTCGCCAACGTTTACAGGGGAACTAAATCCCCTTCTTTCTCCACTATAGTGCATACCTTACAAAACCTCCATTTCTACTTTCTTTCGCTTTTTATTTCGTGATGCGAAGAAAAATCGCTTTCTTCGTGAGAAAGGACGCTTTAATCCTCCACACCACTTAATTACCACTATATCCTCTTCTTATATAAAAAGCTAAAAGTTCACAACGAACCATTCAATCTAAAGCCTCATTACCTCGCCGCCCTCGCTATCCTCTCCTTCTCCTCCTTCTTGCTTATTGCGTAGCACTTCATGTTTTTAGCCGCTGCCATGAGCTCATCAGCAAGACACCGCTCTATGCTCTTCTTGCTCTTAAAGGCGCATTTCTGTACACCCTGTGCAATGAAGCGGAGTGCTTGATTTACCCTCCTCTGTGAAGACACGTCTACGGCTTTGGGAACTAATATGCCACCAAATCTCAACCTGATTGTTTCTTCTCTCGGTCCTGCGTTTTGAAGAGCATCCACGAGCACCTGGAGCGGATTTTCACCCGTGGCTTCGTATATCAGATCAAAAGCGGTTTCAACGATCTTATAGGTCTTCAGTTTCTTCCCCGTGTTCTTCTCTATCCGCATTAAGTTGTTAATAAGTCGCTCTACAATACAAATCTCCGATTCCCCAAACTGCTGTTTCGCCTGTCTTCCCCCACTATGCAGCGCGGACACTGGCTTGAGACTGATATGCTTCTCAATGCCCATGTCCCCTATCTTCACTTCTGAGACATCCCATTTATCAAATAGCTTATCATAATGCATTGCTAGTGGCATCACCCTCACCTCAAAACCTTCTCCTTTCTCCCTCTTACCAATTCATTCAATGAAATATCGTTTACCGCCACCACCTTAAACCTCACACCTGAGAGGTCCCCATACGACCTCCCTTTTCTTCCTCCTATACCTTCTATCAATACCTCGTCATGCTCGTCTATAAACTTTATTGCACCATCACCAGGGCAAAAAGCAGTCACCTGTTTACCATTTTTAATCAACTGAACACGGACACATTTTCTTATCGCTGAATTCGGCTGCTTCGCCTCTATCCCTACCTTCTCTAAGACAATAGCCCTAGACATATGTGCCCCTTCCAAGGGGTCTGCTTTTTTAGCTGATTCCAATGCCCTCCGTGCATAATCCGGGCTCTTCCACCTAAACTTCTTTCTTCTCTGCTTCACCTTCCTCGCTGCGTATATTCCTCTTCCCATCTCTTTTTACTCCACAATCGTGGGCTCCGCCCATCACGGGCTCCGCCCGTGCCCCCGCAAGCCCGGGAGGGGCTTACCAGCAAGCCCTGAAAGGGCTTACGTTGCTAACGTTTATTTTTGATTAAAAAACTTTTTTCACCATTTTATAATTTTCAATGGGCCTCTTACATTATTTTATTATCACGTTATCGATACCCTGGTCTCGTTTGACCAGCAATTTTACCCTCTTTATTCGCTCTCCATTCTTCCCTATTGCGATGCCTTTATGTTTCGCGAGAACCTTCACGTACGCACAAAGTTTGTCATTGCTAGTCAACAACTCCACACTCTTCACATTAGCCGGGCGAAACAAGTTCTCTATGAATTCCTTTGGATCGGGTGAATGTTCCACGACCTCTATATCCTTTTTTATCATTTTCTTTACCTTATTGATGTTAGAGCCACCTTTACCGATAGCCAAGCCCATGTCCCCCTTTTTTACGACCATAATTACCTTATTTGCTTCGTTATCTACCAAGCAATCCTTGACCCCCGCACCGGTAAAACTCTCGAAGATTCCTATGCACCTTATTCCCTCAGTATCCAGCTTGATAGTCAGTTTTGATCACCTATACTTTTCTCTTAACGGGGCTTCGCCCCGTTGACCCCGAAAACCCTGTAAGGGTTTATGTTGATATCCCAATATTTTCCCTTTCGGGAGAACTTTTGGGGTCAGAAGCCGTAAAATTTCTGAAGCCCCGGTCTCGGTAATACACAAAGAAGCGATAGCATAAGGTTTTCCACACGCAAGTCCAAGTTCGAGGCTATTAGCCGGATATTCATAAATGGTTATCTCGCCGTTTTCTTTCTTATCTTTAAACACTTTTTTTATCTCTTCTGGACAATTAGAAGCGTGAATGACAATTTTTGCTCCTCTCCCCCTGAGTGCTTTTATCGTCTCCTTTGACCCTATCAGTATCTCACCGCTGCTTACAACCTTCTGTAATTCTCTATTCACATCTGAGAGCTCAACTGACCCTTTTTTTGCCTTTGCCATCCCTGTTCCTCCTGTCTTAGCTCCCTGCCGTTTTGTAGTTTGATTCCTGCATTTACTCCCCCATCACCAATTCTACTGCCCCAGTTCCTAATTTTATCGGTTGTCCAACGATCACATTCTCTGTAACGCCTCTCAACTCATCCTTTTCCCCGTATATAGCCGCCTCCAGGAGGTTGTCCACGGTGACTTCAAAAGCGGCTCTCGAGAGAACCGATGCTTTCCCCCCAGCTATTCCATGCCGCCCTATCTGCTTCACCTCCCCATCCATCGTCATTGCATCTGCGATTAAGGTTATATGGCGAGCATCCACATCCAACCCTTGCTCCTCTAATGTGCTCATCATCTCCTCGATTATCGCATTACGGGCTGCTTCTATGCCTAATATCTCCGCTATCTCAGCTATGTTGTTCGTTGTGGTTCTCGTGGAATCGACACCCTCAATCCTCAGCACCTTCTTCAACTCCGAGCCCTCGGTATAGAGCACATATCCTTCAGTGGGCTCCCTCCGTACCAAAACCCTTCTTATTCCTTCTATTCCCTTCACGAGCGTATTTGAAACTTTCTCCTCAAGCCTCAGCAACTCATGATAGGACTGCTTCTTCCTCTGTATTCTCAATTTTCGGTCTTCCATCACTTCGACGAGTACATCCGTGCCTATACCTCTTATCTTCTCCTCCACTTCCTCTCTCTTTATGTACCGTTCCTCCAATCTCTTCTCATTGAGTGAAAGCCAGACGGACATATCCGCTGCGGATACCTCAATTTTGCCGATATCTCTTATGTGCGTCTCTTCTATCTCCATTGCTAACTCCTCTGCCTTATTTCGCTCTATCACATACTCTTCAAGCAGCTTTATCTTCATTGTCGGCGTAGAAAGTTTCTTTCTCGCATCCACTATCTCTATTATTCGTGGTAACCCAAGCGTTATATATATAGCACCCACACCGGCATAATGGAACGTACGCATCGTCATCTGTGTACCGGGCTCACCGATGGACTGTGCGGCAACTATTCCAACAGCTTCCCTTGGCTCCACCTTCGCCTTTTCATATCTCTCCACAACCCTCTCCATAATATCATCCAGTTTCTCCCTGGTTAGCTTTGTCCTTACCGCCTTTAATTTCTTCTTCAATTCCTCCTTTATTCTATCCGATAACTCACTTTTATTCACTTTAAGCTCTATGTCCCCTAGCTTTACTTCTCCTTTCTCTTCCCTGCCGAGCATCAGTATTATATCTTCCGCGTATGCCCCCTCTATTGGCACCTCTAACAGGTCTTCGAGCGTAACAGTCAGCTCAGCCGGCAAAAAATCTTCTTTTATACGCTCTGCTATCCCTTCTTCGAGCCCAACCTTCTTGAGTTCTTCTGTTACTTCTTCCTTTTCTCCTGCCACTATCTTTAGCTCCATATCACCTTGCTAGCCCCTACTCTCCGCTCCTATTGCTTCTCTTATCACTTCATCTATGTCCACAACTTTCCCATATTCGCCTTTTGAAGGATCTACACTGTCATCGCCATATTTGAATTGCACAACGATCCCTTTTGTTTCCCTCACCGTTCCGTCATACTTTACTTCGAGGTCCTGTAGAGCATTGATTAGTCGTCTCTGGAAATAGCCACTCTGAGAAGTACGAACCGCCGTGTCCACCAATGCTTCCCGACCCCCAATAGCATGGAAAAAGTATTCCGTTGGGGACAAGCCATCCTTGAAAGAAGACCTTACGAAGCCATGAGCATCTGCACTGCGGTCGCCCGGTTTAAAGTGTGGCAGCGTCCTCCCCTGATATCCCCTCTTTATCCTTTCTCCTCTAACCGATTGTTGACCGACACATGCTGCCATTTGCGTTAAATTCAGCATGGATCCCCTCGCCCCCGATTTTGCCATAAGTACACCTGGGTTCTCTATGCTGAGATACCTCTCTGCAATGATACCGGAATCATCTCGTGCGTGAGCAAGTTCCTGCATGATCAATAGTTCCAGCGTCTCCTCCAAGGTCCTCCCAGGCAAAGCTTCCAGCTCTCCTCCTTCATACGCTCGTATCAGCTCATCGACTTTCTTCTCAGCTTCGTGCACCGCCTCTTCTCTTATCTGCTCCTTCCCTTCCCTTGGGATATCCTCATCGCTTATACCGAAGCTGAATCCTGTTCGTTTGATATAATTAATGGCAAGCCGGGAAACATTATTGATAAACACCTTTGCAACCTCCTCCCTGTATTGTCTGAAAATCTTGTCAATTATTATTCCCTTGAACGAGCCTATCGCCCGCTCATCGATTACACCGCATAATAGATTCCCTTCCTTTATTACGACATATGCCTCTCGTGGGCATTGCTCCTTCTTACACTCCTCACCTCTCTCGATACACCTCGCACACATCTTTCCCCGGAATTGTAAATTCAATTGCTTCGGTAATATCATGCTGAATATCTGTTTCCCTGTCCAATAAGGAGAGAGGCGTACTTCCTCAAACCCCATACCTGATACCTCAGACCTCACCGGGGATTCAAAGGTTCCTCCATACTCTCCTAAATCCTCAATATCTATTTTATGCAAGATATCCAGCACCTTTTCCTTTTCAAACCTCTTCTCTCCACTCGTGAGTAAAAACAAACCGGTGATGTAGTCATGGATACCACCTATAATAGGTCTGCCAAATCGGGGTGATATTATGTTTCGCTGCACTTCCATCAGTATCTTCGCCTCTGCTCTCGCTTCTTCTGTTTGCAATACATGCAGGTTCATCTCGTCGCCGTCATAATCCGCATTGTAGGGTGGACATACCGCAGGATTCAATCTGAATGTCCTACCGGGCATTACCCTCACATAGTGCGCCATTATACTCAATCTATGCAGCGAGGGCTGCCTGTTGAACAGCACAATGTCACCATCCTGGATATGCCTTTCTACCTTCCATCCGATGTCTAATTCCTCTGCTAATGCCTCGTAATTGCTCTCTGTTACTTTTATCTTCCTACCATCTACTCTTCTCACATAATTCACACCCGGATGCTTTTTTCCCCTTTTTATGGTTCCCCGCATCACATCAAGGTTTCTTTCGGTCACATTAACCGTGATTGTCAACTCCTTCGCAATCTCTTCAGGCACGCCAACTTCATCAATATCAATATTTGGATCGGGAGATATAACCGTTCGAGCGGAGAAATTCACTCTTTTCCCTGATAATGAACCTCTGAACCGGCCATCCTTCCCCTTTAATCGCTGTGAAATTGTCTTAAGGGGTCGACCGCTCCTATGTCTCGCTGGAGGTACCCCCGGAATTTCATTATCAAAATAGGTGTTCACATGGTACTGAAGAAGTTCCCAGAGGTCTTCTATTATTAACTGCGGTGCACCTGCATCTCTATTCTCCATAAATCTTTGATTGATTCGGATTATATCCACCAATTTATGGGTAAGGTCATCTTCGCTCCGCTGCCCACTTTCTAATGTAATTGAAGGCCGGGCAGTTACTGGAGGAACTGGCAGTACAGTAAGTACCATCCACTCAGGTCGTGCGTTCCCTGGGTCCATACCGAAAAGGAGTACATCTTCGTCTGGTATTCGTTCAAGTCGCTCTCTTACATCGGTAGGCATTAATCTGCGCTCTTTCCCGTCTTCGTCTATTTCTATATACGTGGTGGGTTTATCATATTTTATGGGGTTCTGAGGTTCACTGCAATACATGCAGACGCTACTCTTCGCCGCTTCCCTGAATACCTGCTTCACCACTTCGCCTACATCCGCCTGCCTCTCTTTCTGCCTTTTTATCTCCTCTAAAAACCTCTTCCGATCTTCTTCTCCCAGTACAACCCTGCTGCATTTCCTACATGTTGCAGCTAGGATCCGGTATATCAACTTAGCATATCCTATGTGTATAACCGGTGCCTCGAGATCGATATGCCCGAAATGCCCCGGGCATTCACCCATCCGACCACCGCAGGTCTTACACCGTAGCCCCGGGTCAATAACTCCAATATGTTGATTAACCAACCCACGCTCTATCGGAAATCCATCTTCACCATAGGTATCGGGGGTTATTATCCTCGAAGCACTCATCTTTCTTATCTCTTTCGAGGACAACAATCCAAATTTTATCCCTTTTATCCTTTTCGCCCTCATTTTAGACCGCCTCTTCTAATTCTAATCTCGGAGCAATGCACATCGCTTTCATCTCATCAAGAAGGAGCTTGAATGCATAACTCATCTCCACCGGGTATATATCGGTATCGGCACCACAATTTGGACAAAATACAGATCCTGTCTTTATATCACGACAGGCAATCATACCACAATTCCCGCATACCAGCTCAACGACCTTATCAGATTCGTCCAATAACCTGTCTTTGAGCGATATCGCAGCACCATACCCAATGAGGACATCTCTTTCCATCTCACCAAAACGAAGCCCTCCTTCCCTTGCTTTCCCCTCCGTAGGTTGTCTCGTTAATATTTGCACGGGACCTCTCGCGCGTGCATGCATCTTAGCTGATACGAGATGGTACAACTTCTGATAATATGCCACTCCTATAAACACATCAGCCTCTATTTTCTCTCCTGTTGTCCCATCCCACATCGGTTCTCTCCCGGTGGGCGAGTACCCAGCACGCTCAAGTGCCGCTCTTAACTCCTCTTCTGGTTCACCGAAGAACGCAGTTCCATCTATATATCTCCCCTCTAATGCACCCGCTTTCGCACCGATCATCTCCAACACGTGCCCCACAGTCATCCTTGAGGGGATGGCATGGGGGTTTATAATCATATCAGGGACGATTCCGTCCACCGTAAATGGCAGATCTTCAGGCGGTACAATTAATCCGACAACCCCTTTCTGTCCATGCCTGGATGCGAACTTATCTCCTATCTCAGGAATCTTCTGCTCGCGTACAGAAACTTTAACTAATCGTCTGTTGCTACTCGATTCCATGAGATCTACCGAATCTACGACCCCACGCTCGTTGGGGCGAGTGCAAATAGAAGTATCTCTTCTTTCTAAAGGGCTTAAAAGTTCCGTAGTTTCTTCTAAAAACCTCGGTGGGCTGGTCTTCCCGATCAACACATCATTTGGTGCTACTTCGGTCTCTGAATTGATGATGCCGTCCTCGTCAAGTTGTTTATATGCTTCATGACTCCTCACCCCTACAATCTCCATATCCGGTATCTCAAATCTGTCCTCCTCCCCGCCCGGATACCTTATCTCCTCCCCTTCGTACGTTCTGAAGAAATGACTCCTGCCTAATCCTCTGTCTATCGCAGCTCGATTCAAAATCAATGCATCTTCCATATTATATCCTTCGTAGCTTAAAACCGCAACGACAAAGTTCTGCCCTGCAGGTCTTTTATCATGGAGAATAAGGTCCGCAGTTCGTGTTTTTACTAAAGGCTTCTGCGGATCATGCAAAAGATGCAAACGGGTATCAGCACGAGCTTTATAATTCGCAGTCGAAAGACCTAAAGACTGCTTCAGCATAGCGGCACCCATCGTATTACGGGGTGAGGAATTATGGTCAGGGTAGGGTATCAAACCGGCAACAACGCCTAAAATCAACGAAGGGTCTATCTCGAGGTGGGTATATTCATCTCCATCTGCTTTTGTTAAATCAGATTCGTACAGCGCTATGAGTGCATTCTCCTCCTCTTCTGCGTCCAGATACTCGATCACCCCTTCTTTCACCAAGTCATCAAAGTCTATCTCACCTTCTATCAGTTTTCTGATATGTAATTCAGTAACCAGAGGCTTACCATCCTTCACTACGATAACCGGTCTTCTTGCTCTTCCCCTATCAGAGTTTATTATGATATCTCTCCCATCCTTATAGTACGCGATGTTCACCTGGGAGGATATCTCTCCTCCCCTCCGCTTCCCTCTCACCTCTTCCACAAATCTCCCCGGCTCGGTGCGGAACCCAACGAGGTCCCCGTTCACGAAGACGCGAATCTTCTTTTCGGCACTTATCGCCAAGGAACGAGCAGGAGGAATAACACCAAGTTCGTATAAGATGTTTTTAAAGCTCCTCTCGGCTACTCCCACTGATATTTCAACCAGCTGTGAAAAATTCTTTACCAATCCACAATTTGGACCTTCTGGCGTCTCACTGGGGCAGATTTTTCCCCACTGTGTCGGATGTAAGTCACGAGCTTCAAAATGAGGCTGAGATCTTGAAAGCGGAGAAATTATCCTCCTCAGATGGCTCACGGTCGATACATAATTACTTCGCTCCAACAGTTGCGAGACACCAGCTCTACCCCCCACCCAGTTTCCGGTTGCGAGCGCATGCATTATTCGTTCCGTAAGCACATCAGAACGAATTGCAGTTGCGATTTTTAGTTCCCGGCTTCGCATATGTGCACGTTCCAATTGATACCGCATATCACGGATAAGTTTCGTAAATGAGACCCTGAAAAGGTCTTCCATCAGGTCTCCCGCAAGCTTTAATCTCTTATTTGCGTAATGATCTTTGTCATCCTCGCCTCTCTTTCCTAAATAAAGCTCATAACATGATTCCGCCATTCTCCCAAGGAAATGTGCCTTAGCAATCCTGTCATCAAGATGCGGAAGGAAATACCGGTCTAAGATATAATTAACGCGCTTCTCTCGATACTCCCTTGCCTGCGTAGGTGCGATTTTACGACCCAGGGTATCTATTGCTTCTTCCTGTGTAAGCACCTTGCTCTCTTCTATATTTCCTTTGATGTGCTCTTGTATCTTAGGGTCATCAGAGACGGCTTTTAGTATCTCTTCACCGCTTTCGCGCCCTAACGCTCGCATAAGTGTCACAAACTCTATTTTTCGTCCCACTGCGGGGAAAGATACCTCCAGTATGTCTTTTTTACTTATCCCCACCCTTATCGGTACTCTGAATCCCTGTTTAAGGGAAAAGACTTTTGAAACCACATTTTTACTCCCGTATTTCTCCTCGAAATTCACAAAAAGCCTATTTGGTGCGAGATCTTCGAGCGTGATGATCACATGCTCTGAACCATTGATGATGAAATAGCCACCTGGGTCGAGAGGGTCTTCACCAGCTTCTCTTTTCAACCATTCTTCATATTCCTCGTCAGAAAGGGTTCTCCCTATCTTCTCCTCGCGAACCTCTTTAGATAGATTGCATCTCTTTGATCTCAACATAATGGGTATCTCGCCGATTTCAACTTCTTTCTCCTCCCTCTCTACCTCTTCCTCGCCGTTTTCATATTTTCTCACGAGCTGCATGTTAAGATATATAGGGGCGGCATAGTTCAGATTCCTTAGCCTCGCTTGTGAAGGGAAAATTTCTTCATAAGAACCATCTGCTTCCCGAGCTTTAGGATTGCCCACGCTTATTTTGCCGAACTTCACCCCCAGGGTATACTTTCCCCTTTCATCCTCACCGCCGATGGAGGTCTCTATCTCTGACTGCTCCTCTACCACTTTCTGCATGCCCTCCTCGAGGAAGTAATTGAACGAATCAAGCTGATGCTGTGCTATTTTTTTCCTTTTTAAATATGCCTTTGAAAGAACACTCAGGTCTAACATACTGCACTCACCTTTTATTCTATAACCAGCCGGTAAGATAAAGATTTTCCAGCTGTTCTACTTCTCCGCGTTATCCTCACGACATCACCCACCTTTGCTTTTATCTCCTTTATAACCGGATCGGATTTCTTGATCTTAGGCAGTTGTTCCTTTTGTAATTTATACTTATCCAGGAGCTCTGCTACTTCTCTCCCTTCCGGTATCTCATGCTTGGGCACTAACTCATGTTCAAGTATCGAAAACCTTCCCTTCTTCATTTGCTATAACGTTACGACGGGCTCGACGGGATTTGAACCCGCGGCCGACGGGTTAAAAGCCCGCTGCTCTACCTTTCTGAGCTACGAGCCCTTTTCCTTCCCTGTAAGGATAGCCCTTTTTAGCATCTTAAGAGCAGCATCAGCCGCCTCATGCTTGTTCCCCTCTCTATCCTTGTGGAAGATATGCTCCTCGTGATCTACGTAATATTTTGTTGCCAAAGCTATATAAACTAATCCTACCGGTTTCTCTGGTGTTCCCCCGGTGGGTCCTGCAATGCCCGTAGTTGCTATACCGATATCGCTATCCAGTAGCTCTCTCACACCGTTCGCCATCTCCCGCGCGCATTCTGCACTTACCGCACCTTTTTCTTCCAACGTTTTCTTAGTCACGTGCAGGAGTTTCTCCTTTACTTCGTCTGCATACGCGATTACCCCACCTTTATAGTAATCAGAGCTCCCTGAGACGTTTGTTATCCTATGAGCTACCAGTCCGCCGGTGCAAGACTCTGCGAGGGATAAAGTAAGCCCTCTCCTTCGTAATGCATCGCCGATCTCTTGTTCTAACATGTATCTATAATCCATTAATATACCATCCATAAAAATAAAGTAAAGAGAGGATAGTAGAGCGATATGGAGGTGCACGTTGAGATTTTTATTTCTCATGGTTGTTTGGCTCCATAGAAAATCCCAAATCCAAATATATACCAATAAGCCCTTACAGGGCTTGCGGGGTCGTGGGGCAGAGCCCCACACTACCAAACAAATCCCAAACCCCAACACTACCAAATTTTTGGGATTTGGTAATTGGGATTTACTTGGGATTTGGTAGTATTTGCCATTGGGATTTATTGTCCCGCTATACAATTACTATTTCTCTTTGCTGTACCTTACCTTTACTGCTACGCCGTGCTTAAAGATTTTTATCTCCTCACCTGCTAACATGGCCTTTCCCGTTGCAAGCAGTCTATCCTTTTCATCCACTACTATAACCTCATCATAAGCTCTTATGGCTGGGTCCGCGTCGAGTAGGTGTTTACAAAACGCAGTTCCTCCTTTTCGTATAAATTCGCTGCTCTCTTCGTTCATGACAACCCTCAGCCTTGGATAGTTCATGAATCGATGCAGCCTTTGCGCTCCTTCTATGCTCAGTGTGAGCAGCCCATCAAAACTCCTTAGAGTGGCTATTCGCTTTTCGTTCTCTTTTATCTGTGATATTCTCCTCGTCTTTGAGAGAACAAATTCCACATTGTCAGGGAACAAGATTTCTCCTGCCCCTTTTCCAAACTGAAAGTCCGCGATAATCCTCGCCTTTTTAAGCAGCATTTCCTTATCCTCTACTTCCATCTTATCACGTTTACACCATGGAATGATAATTGGAGGCCAATATCTTTTTCTCAATCCCACTGAGGTATCTATGACACCAAATTGAGTGCCCCCCCAGCTTCGATACTATTTAAAATTTCCTTTCTTATTTAAGAACGTTTTTATGAAGCGAAGGAGGAGAAGGAGAGAAGATATCGCAGTGCAGCGTATAGAACGGCTATTTGAGCGTGCAGAGACAGAAGCGAGGGAGGGGGTGGAAAAGCGAAGTAGTAGGTACCTTCAACTTGCTCGTACGATTGGGATGCGGTACAGGGTTCGAATACCAAGGCATCTAAAGATGCGGCTTTGCAAGGGTTGTTATGCTCTCTTAATCCCTGGAAAAACCGCACGAGTTCGTCTCAGGGGGGAGTATATCACCACTACTTGTCTGAGATGTGGGAAGCAAATGAGACGCCCGTATAAAGTGCCTCGTGCTCCTTCACCGAGGAGGAAATAATTAACAGCGTTAGAAAGATCGGTGAACAAATCGGACAGCCACTATTTATCAATGACCAGGATACCAGTTTTGAGTTATCTCAGGTGGAGTCAGAAGCACAGAAACATTATTGAGTGAGAGAAGAATGGGAAAAAATGAGTAAAGAGAAGCCCTTCATACAAGTTTCCGGTGTTTGTAAGGAGTTCGCTGGCAAAGAAGTCTTGAGAGAAGTGAGCGTGGATATTAAGGAAGGGGAGCCCCTGGGCTTGCTTGGACGGAGTGGTGCAGGGAAATCAGTTTTGCTTCACCTGCTGCGGGGCAGTGAGGATTACGCACCTACCTCTGGAGAGATCATCTTCAGGGTGGCGATGTGCCCCTCATGTTCGTGGGTAGAGAGCCCGAGCAAAGCTGGTGAAGGGTGTAGTAAGTGCGGGGCTCAATTAGAACTGCGGGAAGTGAATTACTGGGAAGACCAAGCTGAGCGAAGGAAAATAAAAAGGAGAATTGCTATCATGTTGCAGCGCACGTTCGGTCTATATGGCGATGATACCGTCATGTTCAACGTATTAAAGGCGTTAGAGAGCAGAGGGTATCCTTCAGAGAGATGGTTTCGGAGAGCTTACGAACTTCTTAAATCAGTGAGAATGATTCACCGCATGTCCTTTCCAGCAGCGTACCTCAGTGGAGGGGAGAAACAAAGAGTAGTGCTTGCGAGACAACTGGCGTTAGACCCTATGTTACTTTTAGCCGACGAGCCCACCGGAACGTTAGACTTTGATACCGCACAGCTTGTGCATAAAGCATTGATGGAGAGCATAAAGGGAAGAATGAGCATGGTTGTTACGTCTCACCTGCCTGACGTGATTGAAGAACTAACAGAGAAGGTACTGTGGCTTGAGCACGGCACAGTCGTTAAATACGGCGACTCAAAGACCGTAGTAGAAGATTTTAAGAAGCAGATAGGAGAAGCAGAGCGTGAAGAATATATGAAGGTGGGGCGGCCAAAGATAAAAGTAGAGCATTGCAAGAAGTATTATTCCCATCGGGAAAAGATAGTAAAGGCAGTGGATGATGTTTCGCTTACCATAAACGAGAATGAGATATTTGGATTGTTAGGGAGGAGCGGTGCGGGAAAAACGAGTTTAGCTAGGATTATAGGCCAAATAGACCACTTAAATGAGGGTTCAGTTAAGTTAAGAATCGGGGATCGGTGGATAGAAGTGGGAAGGAGAGCAGAGACTGGTGCGGTGATAGCATGGAGAGCGCCTACACCGGGCTCAGATGAACACGCAGCGACACAGGTGGCAATGTTACAGCAGGAATATTCCCTATATCCTGAGAACACCGTGTTAGAGAATTTGACAAGCTGCATAGGTTTAAAGACGCCTATGGAGCTTGCAAGAATGAAAGCAAAGTTTATTTTAGAGGGAATAGGGTTTAGCGAAGCAGCAGCAGAGGAGATATTACCCAAAACGCACACCGAACTAAGCGTTGGTGAACGGCAGCGCGTTGCGCTCGCTCAGGTATTGATGAAGGAACCCGCAATAGCCATACTCGACGAGCCAACAGGATCAATGGACCCGATAACCAAGAAGTTCGTTGCAGATTCTATAAAAGCAGGAAGGAAGAATCTAGGAATGCCCTTCTTAATTGTTTCTCATGACGCTGATTTTGCTTACGATGTCTGCGATAGAATAGCGCACATGCAGGATGGTAAAATAACGAGAATAGAGGAATTGAAAGAAACTTAATTAAGTTCCCATCGTTCCTCAGATACCAACCCCATCTCCTTCCATCCTGATATCAATATAAAAGCAATCTTCGCAATAGAATACCTTGCCAGATATCTTGGGATTATCGGTCTCTTTCCCACAGATTGCGCATCTTGTTATTTTTTTCGCTTCCTTAACAAATCCTTCATATTCCTTCTCTTCCGATACGCCCATGACTTTTCTCTATTATTATTTTGTCGTTACTAATAGAATAACTGAGCGGAGATATACTTAAAGATTCAGGCACAAATTACTTCCTTCACGATCTCAAAAGCACGTTTCAATTTTTCAAACCTCAGTGCATACGATATTCTCACATGGTTCTTACCGAGGCTTCCAAAGGTGGACCCCGGTGTAACTATTATCCTCCTCTTCCTCAGCGTCTCCACAAATTCGTGCTCATCCTTCACGCGTGGGAAGATATAAAATGCCCCTTGTGGAGTGCGAACTTCCATCCCTATATCTCGAAGAGCGGTAACAGCGAAGTCCCGCCTCCTTTTAAACTCGCTTCTCATCTCAGCTACACATCTCTAGGCCCGCTAGAGGACAATAATATCTTACTGTTA
>JASEFB010000044.1:0-3834 GCA_030019325.1 archaeon
TCGTAATCAGCAGGTCGTGGGTTCAAATCCCACCAGCGGCTATCAATTGAAAAATGCCTCCAGAGACCATACTGCAGAAGGAAAATAACTTCAGCGAATGGTATAGCGAGATACTGAAGCGTGCGGAGATATTGGACATTAGGTATCCGGTGAAAGGGGTATATGTATGGTATCCTTACGGATATAAATTGAGGAAGCTTATTTACGAAATTTTGCAGTCTTTATTGGATAAAGAGCATGAAGAGGTACTGTTCCCTCTCTTAATACCAAGAGATGAGTTAATGAAGGAGAAGGAGCACATTAAAGGGTTTGAAGAGGAGGTTTTTTGGGTGACAAAAGGGGGAAGCACCGAATTAGAGATTCCCCTTGCACTCCGGCCTACCTCAGAGACTGCGATATATCCCGTGTTTAAAGTATGGATAAGGTCGCATCGCGACCTGCCTCTCCGAGTATACCAGATAGTGAATACGTTCAGATATGAAACGAAGCATACCAGACCTCTCATTCGAGTCCGTGAGATAACCTCCTTTAAAGAGGCACATACGGCACACGCAAGCCGAGCGGCTGCCGAGGATCAAATAAAAAGGGCGGTGGCGTTATACAAAAATTTCTTTGACCAGCTTGCTATTCCGTATGTAATCACAAGAAGACCTGACTGGGATAAATTTCCAGGTGCAGAGTATTCTCTTGCCTTTGATACGGTTATGCCAGACGGAAGGACTATGCAAATCGGGACGATCCATTTGCTCGGCGAGAGCTTTGCGAGAACGTTTGATATAAAATATGAGGACAAGGATGGCGCCTTGAAGTTCGTAAATCAGACCTGTTATGGCATTTCGGAGAGATGCGTTGCCTCGGTGATCGCTATTCATGGTGACGACCATGGATTGATACTGCCCCCCGAGGTTGCACCGATACAGGTCGTCATCGTGCCTATTGTATTTTCAAGTGGGGGCGAAGGGAACATCGAAGTAAAACAAGTGGAAGAAGCGTGCTTTACTGTGCAGGAAGCATTGAAAAAAGCAGGCATTAGAACATTCGTGGACAACTCAGAGGAAAGGCCCGGTGCGAAATATTACCGGTGGGAGATGAAAGGAGTACCTTTGAGATTAGAAATAGGACCCCGGGATTTAAGGAACAACCGCTGTGAATTTGTACGAAGAAATGACTTCAAAAGGGTGCACGTTCCACTTAGCGAGGTCGTACCCGAAGTGAAGAGAACACTAAAGGAAATCCATGAGGAGATTCACGAGAAGGCAAAAGAGACTCTGCGCAGTAACATCCATAAAAGCGAAGGTATCGGTGCTGATAAAAGCGCAGAGGAGATGGAAGAGCTGAGAAGAAGGGCTGGTCGTGGCATCGTTTCTTTATTCTTGTGCGAACGCGAACGATGTGGGAATGAATTAGAGGAGCAGCTTGGGGTAAGTGTGTTAGGGGAGGTATATGAGCCTGAGGGGGGTGAAAAAAACGAAGGAGGATGCTTGATTTGTTCAGAAAAGGCAAAGAGAATATATGCTGCCCGGGCATATTGAAAAAAATCGAAAAGCTTAAACAGGGGTAAATTTTATCTTAAGATGGCTTATGGCAGTTAATGAAGTCAGTAAAGAGGTAGGATATATCAATCGCATAATAAGAAATGTTCGTAACGTCAAGAAGAATGAGTTTAAGCCTTTTTTCGAGGATCTCAACGCCGCGGATTGTATCATTCTCGTGGGAGAAGGCAGGTCGCAGAGTGCACTGTACATAGGAATGGGGCAACTGAACAAAGAGCTGAGAACCATGGTGGACATAGATTTCCCGGGAAGAGACATAGTGGAGGCAGCACCGGTGTTGGAAAAAAAGTATGAGCGGATAGCACTGCTCGTTAATTCGGGAAGTGGTGAGACCACAACGCCTAAGATAGTGGCTAAACAACTCTCTGATTACATCGAGCAGGAAAAGAGCGATAAATTTACGATAGATGCCGTTGTCTCGAATACGAATTCCTCGATAGGAAGGATAGCCGAGAAAGAGTATGGTACTGTTCTCGAACTGAAGGGGCGAGAGAGAAAGCCGAATACCACTAATGCGTTTCTCAAACATGGCATAATGAACGATGTTTATGAGCTCGGTTCTTTGTTGCTCTTTCAGAAAACAAAGGAAGCAATAAACGAGAAAGAGGATTATAAAGCGGTATTTAAAAAGGTAGAGGAAGAATCAACGGCTATAGGCGACATTGTGGATACTTTCGTCTGTTCCAATCTGTACCAACATATCATTGACAAGTTGGAGTCGAGATGCCGCATAACCCTGGGGGGGTTAGGACCCGCGAGAAATGCCGCGAAGATGACTGCAATAAGGATGCAGCATGTGAAAAGAGCGCTTGGAGACGAGACTTATTTATCTGGATCGTTTGCGCCAAGACCCCGCGCTTCTGATATCTTGTTTTTAATCTCGTGGTCTGGCGAGACGGAGTCCATTTTAGAGTGGTGTAGGGAGCATAAGAAATTCGGAGCTTATGTTTATTCGATTGTTGGTAATGAATCTGCCTTATCGGAGGAGTCTGAGAGTTTCATAATAGAATCCCCACCGACGACTTTCTACGAGCGCGCAACGTTTGCGCTCAGCCCTCTTCCACTGCATTTAGTGGAACGATTGCATCAGCGAGGCTTCAGACTACCTGAGTACATTATGGAATGGTGGGAACACTCAGTGACGCAATGACGCAATACACGTTTTTTTGCACTTCACGCGAGCACCTTCTTTCACCGATATCTCGAACCCTTCTGGGATGCTGAGATCCACCCGAGAGCCGAAACAGATCTTACCTATTCGCTCTCCTTTACGTATCTCCTGACCTTCTTTCACCTCACATTTTATCTTTCTCGTAAAAAATCCCGCTATTTGGGCGATTTTTATATCCCCATATGTTGTGCTCAGTTCTATGGTGTTTTTCGTGTTGAAATCAGCGCTGCGGAGGAACGCAGGCTTAAAAAATCCTTTCTCAGGAGTTATTTTTTTCACTACACCGTTCAATGGCGCAGCAGTGACGTGCACATTGTGAAGATGCATGAATATAGAGATGATTCTTTCTCCTTCTCTCCCTGCTTGTGAAGCATTTTGATCCTCCTTTCCTAAAGTTTGTATCCTTATTATCCTCCCGCTTGCTGGAGCGAGTAATTCTTCAATCATCTTGATACTCCTTGAATCCATATCTTCCCACCAGAGGCACGAAAACAACATCGCATTTTCCTTCCCTCTTGACTCCGTTTTTCTTCTCCACTACATACAATGTTTGCCGGTACCTCCCGATTGGTATAACCATCTTGCCACCGGTTTTCAACTGCTCAAGTAACGGAGGAGGCACATCAGGAGCTGCACATGTCACGCTTATTTTGTCGTAGGGCGCATATTCCGGCAGTCCAAGGGTCCCATCAGCGAGGATCACCGTCACATTCTTATATCCAGCACGCTTCAGATTCTCCGTCGAAAATTCCACTAACCACTTTATCCTTTCTATAGAATATACCTGTCCTTCTTCGCCTATTATCTCAGCAATGACTGCAGCATGGTACCCAGAGCCTGCGCCAATTTCAAGCACTTTTTCTCCCTTATTAAGCTCTAAATAATCACACATCAGCGCAACCATGTGTGGTGCGCTTATCGTTTGACCTTCTCCAATGGGTAACGGATAATCGCCATATGCCTGATCGCTCAGACTGGGAGGGGCAAAAAGGTGTCTTTTGACCTGCATCATTGCATTTAACACCACTCCACTGACACCCTGTCGCCTGAGAAGCTCAACCATTCGCTTCCTCTCTTCTTCATATCTCCTCTCTTCTTCCATCTTTCGGT
>JASEFB010000044.1:3933-15584 GCA_030019325.1 archaeon
CAAAAATTAGAAATTAAAATTTATTAAGCTATAAGGGGGGCTCTTAAGTGTTCTTTGTAAATCGTATTTATTCACCATTTTTCCTGTTCCTCCTCCGCTCTCCGCTTCCTTTCCAGGAAATTATATACCGAACTATGAGGTGAACCCTGTATCAGCATCGCTATTGCTTCATGCGCCGTTCTTATCCAATGCGATTGCCCAATCAAACTTATCGTCTTCCCGTAAACTGAGATTTTAACGTTCGCCAGGTTCTCTATCACCCCTCTCGTTCTTCCATCGCGCCCTATTACACGCCCTTTCACCCTGGTCAGGGCCTTCGGAGAGAGATGATCGAGGGAAATGACTTCAAAGAGGAGGAGATCGTCATCAAGTAGTGCGAAGGCATTTTCTGGGGAAAAACCTCTACCAATTGCCCTTATTACCTCGGCAACGCGGAGCGTTTTTAGAGGATCTCCACCCTCTATGCCTTCTATATACACTTCTCCTTCATTACTATCCACTGTTATCCTGCTCGCCGATTTTTTCTCGATGTCTTCTTTAACGATTCCTTTATGACCAATGAGCACACCTATTCTATCCAGGGGAATCTTAACGCGCTGAGTTATCATTTGTTTATAGTTCCTTAATCCCGATTACAGAGATTGCACGTATTAATCATTTTACCAACCTTTGTATTTTAACCTCTGCTCTACGACAGTTATTAATCCGTCATGGTTCTTGGCATCCCTCTCAGCTCTTCACCATCCGCATTATCTCATCTTCTGAATGAGTTAGACCAAGTTTGTTGAAGAATGTAATGATATTTCTCACGTCCCTCAGGAGAAATTCATCGGCATGCGGATGGTTTAACAGCAGGGACTGCCCCATATCTATTATTACTGGTTCTATTTCAATTTCTGCACCAGCGTTTGCAGCTAAGCCCTTACAGGGCTTGCGGGGTCGTGGGGCGGAGCCCCACATTTCAAATTCTCGCTCCACATAGCCTTTCATCAGTATATTGAACTCACTGAGATCTGCATGCACCATTGTTCCCTTCTCATACAGGGTTTTTATAGCGGAAATGATACGGATAAAGAGCTCTTCGAGTTCACAATCCTCTTTGAGAATGTCCACCGGAATGTCTCGCATTCGTGGTGCTGGTATCCCTTCCTTTCCTATAAACTCCATTATCAGCACGTTTTTATCACAGGCAATCGGCTTGGGAACCCTAACACCGGCATCAGAAGCCCTTTTGAGATTCTTGAACTCCTTGTGAGCCCAGACATATATGACACTCCGGCGATCTTTCTTTATATGTTCAAACCTTGGGTCACCAATAATATAATCAAGCATGGCATTGAAGTGAGCGGTGTGTATTTTATACATCTTTATCGCCAGTTCCTCCCCCTCACCTCCTATCGCATGAAATATAACGGATTCCTTACCCTGGCTTATAGGACCCCCTAACGCTTTTATTATCCCCTTTTTTGAGAACTTATAGAGCGTTTCCAACGTAGGGATGTCGAAGACGTACTGCTCTGTCTTCCTATCGCGATAATCCTTCTTCCTCCGTTTGCCTTTAGGTAATTGCCGTTCGCTCACCCATTTTTCTATCTCAAATAACCCTTCTTTTTCAGCCATTCTACTTGCGGTAGTGTATATTTGTGGATGATATCTCCCTTTTCATCTTGAAAGTCCCAGGGCACAACTATGACCACACTACCAATGGAAATCCATTCTCGCCTCTTTAACCGACCTGGGATTCGACCCATCCTTTCAACTCCATCGACACACTGCACCGTTACTCTCCTCCCTCCCAACGTCTTATTTACTATCCCCAACACTTCCCGCTTCTTTTTTTGCGGAATACGCACGCGTATTACTTCTTCAGCTCCTTCCGGTTTATCCAATCTTTCCTCCTCTTCGACGTCCATCCCTCTTTTACCCGTGCCTCAGGTTTTTGCCCTTCACCTTGCGAAATATTTAAATTTAATAAGCATTATGAAGAACAAAGGCATCTTGTAATATTAAGTTTAAAACGCAAAGTTTATATATCCTTCTCTTCTATTAGAAGATTTATGGAGAACAAAGGCATCGTGCAATAGTACGCGATGCTCTGAAAAAAATAGTATAAAAAAGATGGGAGAAGAGAGGAAGTTGAGGAAACGGAGGAAAGGTTTTCTATCCCGGCTACTAAAGGTTTTGTTCTTCAGGAAGATCTCGGCAAAAATTGGCATCTACGGTCCGCCGAATGCAGGGAAGACAACTTTGGCAAATAGGATAATCCATACTTTTGTGGATGAGAACACGGATATCGGAATATCCACGGATATCCCCCATGAGACGAGAAGAGCAGTCAGGCAGGAGGGAATCCTCATAGACTTGAAAGCAAAGTCCGTGCAGAACCCCTACCTTAACGCAATCCCAAACTCACCACCACCCTCCACGCAAAGATTACAAGAAGCAAAAGCAAAATTGAAGATTGATATCGTCGATACGCCTGGATTAGCGACGAAAATAGACTTCCACGATTTCATGGCGTATGGTCTAGACGAGGCAGAGGCGAAAAAAAGAGCAAAGGAGGCGACGGAAGGTGTTATAGAGGCAATAAAATGGCTCGATGATATCGACGGTGTTGTGCTCCTGATGGATTCTACCGAAGACCCATATACGCAAACGAACATTGTGATCATCGGCAATTTGGAAGCACGGGGTATCCCGATGGTTATCGCTGCAAATAAAATTGACCTCGTGGACGCATCACCACAAAGGATAATAGATGCTTTCCCTCAGCACCCGGTCATACCCATATCGGCACTGAAAGGGGATAACATGGAGGATTTGTACGAGGAAATGGCGAGGAACTTCAGATGAGGAGATGACCGTAAAAGAACGTAGAAAGGTGAGAGCATAACGATGGAAATAAAGATGGATCTGATATCCGAGGATAAAATAAATTCGATGACCTCGATCGAAAAGTTGAGATTTGTGCTGGATGGTGTGAAGGCGGGGAAGATTGTGATATTAGAGGGCGGTCTGACATCGGAGGAGCAGATGAAACTCATCGAACTCACCATGACGGAGGTCAACGAAGATTTTCCTGGCATAGAGATGAGCGGATATCCATCGAAGAAGGGATTTTTAAATCTGAGGAGGAAGACGCGGCTAACGGTGGTAGGACCTGCGAGGGTGATGCGCACGATAAGGCGAGAGAGGGACTTAATAAGTGCACTCATTTCTGCAATCTGAAATAAAATGCACAAGTGTCTGAGATGCGGGAAGAAATTTGAGCGAATAACAGAAGAGATGTTGATGGGCTGCCCGGAGTGTGGCGGCAATCTTTTCCTTTATCTAAGGGCTGGAGAGGATATAAGCGCGGCGGAACTTGTGGATCGGATAAAAATAGATGGAAAAGTGCCCGTAGAGGGGGAGAAGATAGAGAGTTTAAGGATTTTGAGCCCCGGGATATATGAACTCAATCTGGATGCACTATTAGAGAGGACGGGGATAATAATGGGGATAAAGGAGGATGGTTCGTACGCGATCCATTTGCCTTCTTTATTTAGGAAAAAGAAGCAAAAGCGTAGATGATATTTGATTCTTCCCACAAATAATATATACGACATGACAATGGCAACCCCAAAAACTTCTGAACGTGCTTCACTCCAGGGTAACAGGAACACCTTCTCTTTATCTTATATCCCGCTATTCATGAAGCCCGATGTGAAGGATGCATTAGAATTCCCGGACCTCGACACCTTATCGTTGGTGCTCGGCATAAAAAGAAGCGATGCGGAGAAAGTGGTGATAAGAAATAACGAGAACACGGCGGGATATAGAGTGAGAGATGTCTTCTGCACCAAAGAAACGAGGGAATTAGAGAAAGAGATATTGGCTATTCTCTCCTCCTATGCGAGAACGAAAAATGGAAGGGAGAAGGTGCTTACACTCACTCCTACCCTCGATAAGGAAGAACTGCAAAAGAGGTTTAATGACTTCCGAGAGTGTGAAAAATTGAGGACGCTACTGGGAGATGAGAAAATAGCGAGCGCACGGGAAATAATTGCTAACGCAGAGATAGAGAACATGAGCTTTGGGAAATCCCCGCTTATCGCGCTTCGTCGAAGGGGACTGGAAGCACGGATAAAGGAACAGTATGGCGATTTCGTGCGTATAGCTGTTGCTGATTCAGGAGAGAAGGCGCGAGAGCTCTTGCAAAAGGAGAATATCATTTTATTAATCGGTGAGGGCGAAGAGGAGTTTGATGAACCTGGTATTATAGCCATTACTGGTGATGAGTTGTCGGAGATATGCGAGATTTATCCAGAGTTCGTGATCAATTCGTTCATGGCGAAGAAGAAGGCACTCGAGGCGGTCATTCACCTCTTGACTGAGTTCAAGGAACTTCGAGATTCACCATTGTTCAACGGTATCTCAGTAGCGGATTTAGAAGAGGTTATGGGGCTTTTGGAAGAGGTGGAGGCGGGGAAGCGCACGGATGCAACTAGCTTCGATGAGGTGATTTACAGGCGAGAAGAGGAGTTAAACAGGGAAGTGAACAGGATTATGAAAAGCGGCGGCGGTGCGGAGGATTTTAAAGGGTACTTAGATGAAGTCTTGTTGAATATGGCGGATGAGTTGATGCTTACCGGGGAAGATAAAGATGTTCTCTGGGAAAGCGCGTATGAGAATTTGGAGAGGGGACCGCCTTTTGAATTTTCGAGAGGAAAGATAGAGCTATTGCGACGGCGGTATACCCGGAAAATAGAAGAGAGAAGGTATTACAAGTCAAGAGATTGGGCAAGGCGCCTGGAGAGGCAGAGAGAAGCGGTGAGCACCGCGCTCAAAAAGCTTTTCTATTTCGATTTTATGCTTGCTCTCGCGCACTTTAGCCGGGACTTCGGATTAACTCTACCCGAAATAGGCGATGGTGGATTGGGCGTGATAATGGGCAGGAATTTATTTTTAGTTGATGAAGAGCTCAGGGGTGGCGAGAAGGTAGTGCCGGTTTCTTATTCAGTAGGAAAGGCGAATTTAGGCATCTTTGGCGCTACCCCGCATCCAGTAGCCATCCTAACCGGGGCGAATAGCGGGGGTAAAACTTGTCTGTTGATTATGCTCGCGAGCTCAATTATCCTCACGGAGCTTGGGCTGCCAGTGCCTGCGGAGCGCACGGAAATGCCTTTGCTGCCTTTGTACGTATACCGGAGGAAGATGATAAAGAGAACCGGGTCGTTTGAATATTCGATGCGGGCACTGAGCCGGATATTCATGCGAGAGGGTGCGAAGGTAGTTTTAATAGACGAATTAGAGGCGCTTACCGAACCCGGCGCCATGGGGCGGATAATGGCATCGGTGTTGAACAACCTGCCAAAAGAGACGTTGACCGTGATGATCACGCATTTGATTCATGAGTTAGTGCCGCATATCAGTATGAAGAAGGTGAGAGTAGATGGTATAGAGTCTGAGGGATTAGACGCTGCTGGGAATATTATAGTTGATAGACAGCCGCTGTTCAACCATATCGGGTCGAGCACACCTGAGCTGGTAATAAAGAAGCTTCTGGGGCGCGTTAAGAAAAAGGAGTTAAGAGTAGTTTATGAAGAGATACTTAAGGTGCTGGAGAAGGAAAGAGAAGAGTGGGGTTGAAATAGATGCATTATTTTTTGTCCTTATTTTTAATAGTAATCGCTTTTCAGCTTCGTGAGCCTGAGCAAGAAGCAAGTTCATAATGCAACTCTTCCCAATCAGGTAAATAAGCCGATAACAGAACCTTAAATGTTTTTCCGTGATTTGGCACTATCAGATGCAATAGCTCGTGAACTATAACATACTCAGCAATTACTCTTGGCAATCGTGTTAACTCGCTATTGATGGTTAGATTACCTTTTGAGGAGCAGGAACACCATTTATTTCTCATTCTCCTTATCTGTATCCGATTTGGTTTCACTTTTAGTTTTTCTCGCCATACATGAATGATTTCGAGCAAATCGCTTTTAGTTAGTGGCTGAACGATTTCAAACCGCTCTTTGATGTCTGCCAATCCCCTTTGATTCTCAATCTTTATCTTCATTATTTCCCAACAATCAATATTCTGTGCATTTTGAGGATATTATTCACCATCTCGCTTAACTTACGAGTGATATAAGGCGTGGCTTCTTCCACTGCTTCTGCTTTTCGAGGTTGCAGCAACCTGTAAAGGCTCATTCTTAATCCTCGTTCAATCTTTTCGTTATAAAGCCATTCGCGGTGGTTTTCTATCCCCCTGTAAATTCGTTTAGCCATCACTTCTGGATTATCCACACCGTAACTTCTGAGAATCCAAAATATACTGAACTCTTCTTTAGAGAGCCCTGATGTTTCCTGTTCTTCTTTCGACGCTGCAATCTCTTCAGCCAATTTTCCCAAGTCGCTCAGAGCAGATTCGACACTTCTTTGCCGTTCGCTTAGTTGGTTAATGATTTCTTCGACTTTTTCCGAGATGGAAATCAAAAATGGCTGGCTCTCTTTGTTCTCATCTATATAAATGACCAGACTTCTGTGTAAATTTGAGATTTTCACCCTTTCGGATAACTTGTCTGCTTGTACCAAATTTGCTATGTCTTTGTTAATTTCATACACGGGCAGCGAGTCCGCTATATTCTTCAGTTCTACGCTCTCTTTTATTAACTCCTCTGTCTTCTTGAGTATCTCTCGATGTATTCTTTTTCTCTCAGCTTCGGGATTAAATGCGTTGTAAATGATTTTGTAAACCTGAAGGAGCAACTGATAGTCCTTTATATAATCGCGGAGGAATTCATCGGGTGAAAGAATCTCATAAAGTTCTTGAATTTGTTTGAATATCTTTACAAATTCTGTTCTTCTTTCTTCATCAAAAAAGTAGTCTATAATATTGGTTACTCTCCTTTTCTCATCTTCAAGGTCTGCCTGGCTAAGAATCTCTTTCGCTTGTCCCATCAAATCCTCAAATCGCTTTTTTAGTACCTCGATGTCGAGTAATCCGCTACTAACATCCTTTGAGTCAAAAGCAAGGGCTCTCTGTAGATTCTCAAAAATACCGATGTAATCAACAACCATACCGCATGTTTTCGCTTCATAAGGTCTATTTACTCGTGCAATAGCCTGAAGCAGCGTGTGGTCTTTCAGTGGTTTGTCCAGATACATCGCATAAAGTATTGGAGCATCATAGCCGGTTAGCAGCTTCTCGGTAACAATTAAGATTTTTGGCATTTCCTTAGACGACTTAAAAGCTTTTCTTATCGTTTTCTCTTCTTCCTCGCTGATGTGATACCTTCTTAAAAGTTCGGTATCCCGATAGTCTGTGGTATAAACCACTCTTGTGTATTGAGGTGGAAGATACCTGTCTATTGCCTCTTTAAACATCGCACATGCTTCTCTATCCACCGCGACGATGAAGGCTTTAAAGCCCAAAGGTTCGATAAATTTTTGATAATGCGTTGCGATGTGCTTTGCGATTTTGTTTATTCTATCGTAGGATTTCAAATTCGCTTTTAACTTTTCTGCCCGCTCTATAATCCTGTTTACACCCTCGATGCTTGCCACACCTTCTTCCTCCACGACTCTAAAGAATTCTTCTTCAAGCGTGTTTCTATCAGCGTGCAATTCTGTTGGGGTAAGGGTATAGTAGAGCGGAACTGTTGTTTTATCCTCTATGGACTCATCTATGGAATATTTATCGAGATAAGGTTCTTCTGGATAGCCAAAAGTGGCAAACGTACCTCTTCCTATTTTACCCCGGTCAATGGGTGTGCCTGTAAATCCAAAATAAAAGGCATTGGGCAGCGCACCGCGCATATAGTTGCCAAGGTCTCCTTCCTGGCTCCGATGGGCTTCGTCTACGAGGATGATGATGTTCTTTCGTTTGTTGAGGTGCTTGGGTATTCCTTCAAACTTGTGGATGATGGTGATAATGAGACCTCGGTAGTCGAAAGCGAGGAGTTCGCGCAGATGCTCTTTGCTCTCTGCACGAACCACATTGGGGAACCCGAAAGCCTCAAAATTCTGAAATATTTGGGATTCAAGTTCTATTCTATCAACGACCACCACTATAGTGGGATTTTCGAGCTCTGACGCTTCTCTCAGCTTCTTTGCGGAAATAATCATGGTGAGTGTTTTGTAAGCGCCCTGGGTATGCCAGATAAGCCCCCTATTTTTATCCGCTCTCACAATCCGCTCCAGAATTTTCGTTATCGTTCTTCGCTGATGCTGCTTCAAGATGTATTTCTTGATCTCATCATCAATACTCAGGAATAGGATATAATCCTCCAGAGTCCTTAATACTTCCTCAGGGTCAAGAAAAGTCTTTATTTGATTTTCAAGTTTATACCCGTTCTCAGTCTTCCACCGGTAAAAGGTTTTGGATTCGTATTTCCATGTAGGACCGTAATAAAGCCTTATGCCATCACAGGCTGCATAGAATTGGAGAAATTTGAACAGTTCAGGTAAATCTTCGTTATAGATCTTTACCTGAGAGAAGGCCTCCTCTTCTGCCTCTTCCACCACCGGGCTTTTGGTCTCTATAATCCCTATGGGGAAGCCGTTGATGAAGAGAAGGATATCCGCTCTCCTCTTATTCCTATCCTCAAACCAGAACTCTTTTGTGATACAGAACCTGTTGTTATGCGGGTTATTGTAGTCCACGAGCTTGATGTTCCGTTCCCTTCGCTCGTTCTCAACATAAACGGTCTTTTGTCCCCTCAAGTAACTCAAAAACTCTTCGTTCCCTTGAAGGTTCGCGGGTAAAAATTTTAGCCTTCTTATGATTTCATCAACATTTTCATCGGTGATTATTCCTCTGTTGAGTTCTTTGAGTTTGTCTTTAACGACCGGAATGAGAAAAGGTTGTTTAATATCGTATGCTCTCAGGCTCTGGATTTCGTCAGGATATAAGAATTCCCAGCCAATGGACTGGAGGTAATCAATTATTTTATCCTGCACATCTGTTCTTTCGGATATTAGCCTCATTGTTCTTCTTCTCGAAGCATTGAAGAAATTTTAGTTTTAAGGTCCGGGAGTTTATTTCTGATAATGTCCCAGATGGTTTCTGTAACGACACCAAAATATACATGAATAAGTATGTCCCTTAAGCCTGCTATTCTCTTCCAGTCTATATCCTTATGTCTGGTTTTTATCTCTTCTGGGATATTCTTTACCGCTTCGCCTATAATTTCTAGGTTCCTTAGAGTTGCATCTATCACCATTTCACTGCTTTCAAATTCGTCAAATGTTAAATCACCAGTGTATCTCTCAATTTTTGAGATTGCATCTACTATATCCTCTAAAAATGCCTTATAGTCCCTTTGCATATACCACCTCACTCAGTATATATGGTTTAAGTCGTGGTTTAACAGCTTCTGCAATCACGAGGTCAATCGTGCATCCAAATAAATCTTCAAGAAAGAATTTGAGGTCCATATAATTGTCGAAGGTCTTTTTCTCAAGTTCCACGAGGATGTCAATATCGCTCTTTTCCTTTTGCTCATTTCTGATATACGAGCCGAATAAACCTATCCGCTTTACACCATATTTCTTTATCTTCTCCCTATTCGCTTCAATCTTCCTCAGTATTTCCTCTTTCGTGAGCATTTTTTAATTTCAACTACTGGCTTCCTCACGCCTTATTTAAATGAAGTTAGAATGGTATCCATAGGTTCGTAGTAATTTCTTATTTATTCGTAAATATTCCCTTTCCATATATATTTCCCGTAACCAGCAACTCGTGCAAAATTTGTAAAGCTTTTTCTGCTTCCTTTATTATCCCTCCCCAGCTTTTCCACAACGTCACCTCTGTAATGTTTTTTCGGTGAATTCTCTGGATGTTTGGGATAGGTTATTAGGTGGAGTCTAAATGGTCCTCTCTTCTTGGGAAGTAACCACTCCTATAATTTAATTTCTCTCAGAATCTTTTCACTGAGCCCTATGATTGTTAAGCCAACTAATTCTTTCGTTTCTGGATGGATGCGGGCAATTATTCCTCCTCCTAGATCAAAGCCTTCTGCAGGTCTTGGCTCTCCTATGGAGATGTAAAGCACATCTGCATCATCATCGTATTCCCAATTCAGATTTTCCTTCTTCTCAAGTATTTTTAAGGTTTCCATATCGTCACCCTTCTTTTGGACGGTTTACTTGTAAAATATGCGGTGATTACAAAACCCTCCCTTTCAGTAATCTCTTTATAAGACACTACTAAATACTTTTCTGTTAAGGGCGTCTTTTTAAAATAGTTCCACTTTGTTCACTCTGATCTCCCCGGTCATCAATTTATGGAGCATGGTCTTGAAGAGCTCTTTAAGTGTGGCTTTCCTTCTTTCCTCCACTTCTATCTTTTTATCTACGGTGCTCAAGATGTGCGCGATTTGGTGCTGTTCGGGAAGTGGAGGGAGGGGGATTACGGTATTTTCTACGGCCTCTTTTGGGACTCTTTTTCTTCCTGTTGTCCCTTGCATTTTACCAGCTATTGCTTCTCTAACATCCGAGTTGATTAGGAAATAAAATAGAAACAGTTTATCCAAATTATTTCTTGGTTTTAAAGGATAAACCTCTGTTGTAGCAAAAGCGAAATCGTAAGGAATATTTTCAACAATACACTGTTTTCCATTTTCAAAGGAAGGAGTAATCTTAGCTAAAAGAATATCCCCCTTTTCACAATAAACACTACTCGTAATTTCATCTGGACTTCTTAGCAGGTAGGCAGTTATATAGAGCTCTTCAATCGGAATCATTTCCATAGGAATAAACGGTATCTTGTTGAATTCTGACAAGTTAAGTGATCTCGGCTTTTTTGTAAAATCCACCGCATCTCCCAACCGCACTACCTCCCAGCTCTTAGGTACTAGACCGATTTCAGTCTCTTTCTGCTCTTCTCCGTTCAGCCCTTCGGTGAATAAGGTATGCATGAGCGATTTCTTGAGTTTCTTCGTTGCCTCTATGATTTTATCCTGCTGCTCTATTGTGCGCTGGATGGTGCTCAAAATGGTAGCGATTCGGTGCTGTTCGGGGAGGGGAGGGAGGGGGATTAAGGTATTTACTACGGCTTCTTTTGGGACTCTTTTTCTTCCTGTTGTCCCTTGCATTTTACTAGCTATCGTTTCTCTAACATCTGATTTGATTAGGAAGTAAAAAAGGAACAGTTTAACATTTCTCACATCATTTAAAATGAAATTCCAGAATTTTATTGTTCAACCACGGTACCTTTGGATTAATTCCTCTGCTTTTGAGTTTCTCGTTTAAGCCCTGGAACAGAGGCACGAGTTCAGGCGGGTATCGGTAGTAAGTGACGAGGATCTTTTCACCTTTTGACCGTACGAAGGCTTCGATATTCAGGAATTTCTCGAATATCCCCTCTATCTCCATTTTAGCGTAATCTCCGCCAATATCTCTTCTTAAGCAGCTTACAGTGCAGTAGCCCACGAGTTTTATCGCAAGCATTGCTGAGATTTTGTTCAGCTCGGTTCCCGGCAGTTTGTCTACATTCAGGAAGATAACTTCTTTGAGAATTTTGAAAGAGTTTGAGAAGAGTCACGTATTTTATCCCCATTTCTTTGTCGATATAGTCCAAAAGAGAGCCCACCGAAAACCATTTATCGAAGACAACCGTCTCCATTTCGTCACCGAGGATGTCCTTTGTCGTGTTCAGCATGGGAATCGCTACA
>JASEFB010000045.1 GCA_030019325.1 archaeon
TTTCGATTGTATAGAATTGAATATCCAGGAATTATAGTATATAGCCTCAATTACCGATATAATCTATTCACGCCGTTGAGGAGTGCATACAACGATGCAATGACGATGTCTTCGCTCACACCGCTCGCGGTTATCGTCTTATCACCCCTGCTTATCCTTACGATGACGTTCACCAGCGCATCCGTACCACCGGTGATGGCATCAACATGGTACTCTTCAAGCCGTATATCGTTCATCTCCCTTCCCGCCAGTGCTTTCCTCAATGCATTGATCGCGGCATCCACCGGACCGACCCCCACACCCGCTTCCACCACGTCCTCGCCATCTATCTCCAGTCGTATCGATGCGGTTGGATAAACCCGCTTCCCACATACCACTGATAAGTCAACGAGTTTTATCTTCTCCTCTTTCTCGATGCTCAATACGTCCTCTACGATTGCCTGAAAATCTGAATCCGTGACCAATTTACCCTTGTCGCCGAGCTCCTTCACCTTTGTTACAATCTTCATCGTTTGGTTCTCATCAGCCACTATGCCCATCTCGTCCAGTGCCATTTTCACTGATGCCCTGCCAGTATGCTTCCCAAAGGCAAATCTTCTCTTTCTCCCTAGTAGCCCGGGATCAATTGGCTCATATAAACTCGGATCAGCCAATGTCCCATGGACGTGCATCCCTGACTCGTGCGTGAAGGCGTTATCGCCCATAAGCGGCTTGTTCGGAGCGAGTGGCATCTTCGTCAAATTCCTGACCAATCGAGAGGTTTCATACAACTTCTCTTTTACAATCGCCGTCTTCACGCCGTAAAGCAGTTCCAGAGCAGTCACCACCTCCTCTAAGGACGCATTACCAGCCCGTTCCCCCAGTCCGTTCACCGTAACGTGCACAACCGTCGCTCCTGCTGATACCGCGGTTACGGTATTCGCCGTGGCTAAACCGAAGTCATTGTGGCAGTGCACGGAAACAGGCGTGTTAAAAGCCCTTACAGGGCTTGCGGGGTCGTGGGGCAGAGCCCCACATGTGCAAAGAGCCTGAAATATCTCTCTTGTACGTTCCGGATACAACACTCCAACGGTATCGCAGAAACATAAACGGTCAACGACCGTGGACAAATCAGAGAAGAATGATCTCAAAAATGCCTGATCAGCTCTTGATGCATCTTCTGAGCTGATCTCTACGTTCAATCCATGTTCTTTCACATATTCCGCCATCTCAATCGTTCTCGCTTTCAGCGTTTCCCGATCCATCTTCAACTTCTTCTTTATATGATTATCAGAAACAGGAGCAACCAGATTAACCGTATCAACATCACATTTAATCGCGGCATCAATATCCCCCTTTAAGAGCCGTGCAAAGGAGCCAATTTCTGCCCTAAGACCTTCGTTCGCTATTGCCTTGATCGCCCTTTGCTCTCCTTCCGAAATAACCGCAGTTCCCGCTTCTATAACGTCAACGCCGAGTACATCAAGTTGTTTTGCAATCTGTAACTTCTGTTCCGGAGTCAATGATACCCCGGGAGTTTGCTCGCCATCACGAAGCGTGGTATCCAGGACTTTCACCGCTTTTATTTCCACCATAAGCTATCGTTCCTATCCTACCATAGGTGTAGGTCGTATTTTATTTATATTACAATCTAAAAAGGATAGAACTAGGGAGTTGATAAACTTCACCGACAGTTATTTATATCCGCAACGTTTAATCGTATCCATATGAAAAAGAATATTGAGGGAACATTTGATAAAACGGCTTATGACACCTCGATAATACGACCACAGATGCGGGTTGAGGATATCCAGATGAGAGGGCAGGGGATGGCTCCAGAACGGTTAAAGGGCATTAAAAAGGGATTACTTACGTTACATACCGCAGAAACGATGGCGGTCAATGTCTACAAGCATCAGATCACGAGCGAGGCGAGTGAACTCAATCGTCTGTTAATCGCCGCAATGTGAATGAGATGACCCATCTCCAGGATTTTCAGGTAAAACTGTATGAATACGGGTGGAAACCGAGCAAACTCAGATGGATCAATTGGCTTGTCAGTGCTACATTTGGGTTCTTTTCACGACTGAGGGGAAAAAAGGCGATTCTTAACACTGGTATCTGGGTGGAGACAACAGCCGTCCACCACTATGATGAATTCCTCCGGACAATCGAATGGGATGATGACACGCGCAGGATAATTGAAAAGGACCGGGTGGATGAAGACGAGCACATCACCCGGTGGAATAAACTTCTCCAGTCGAGCGAAGCATAAGAAAAGGGTCAAAGCAAAGGAACATCGGACAACACGATATAGCGAAGGCCTCTGCGGTCACACGTTGCGATGCTCCACTCCTCAACTCCTCCTATCTGCGATGCCTTTAAGTAAACCAGAACTTTGTGATAGTCTAAAATAACTGGCGGATAAAAGAGAACCCAAATGTGCCTTAACCTTAATTTCGCTGATGTGAAATTCTTTTGGCTTACAGCAGAGAGTACCATAATTCGACAAAAATGACAATTTTTTTATATGAGATTATTATAATCACCCTAATCAAGCAACGTAACGGCGATGAAGAAGATAGAGGAACTGAATGCGTTTCTTATAACAAACGAGGAACTAAAAGAGGCTATCGAAGATATTGGATGGAAGTTTTTCATCTCTGAGATCAAAAAAGGGTTTGAGCACAGCTCGTTAGGATACAGCATGGTGCCTGAAAAGGTGTACATTTATACCGGGGTATCGGATATGCGGTGTATGCCTGCGTATTTGCCGGAATATAATCGCGATTATTGCGGCGTGAAGATTATTTCAGTCGCACCTGAGAATCCAAAACATGGTTTACCTTCTGTCTTAGGTGAATATTTACTCCGGGATGCCGAAACACAGGAATTGATCGCAATACTGCAGGCTGAAGAGATGACTGCGTATAGAACCGGAGCTGCTACAGGCGTGGCTACCGAAATGTTAGCGAGGAGAGATAGCACAACGCTCGGTATAATAGGCACGGGAAAGCAAGCTCCTTATCAGGCAAAGGCAATACTGACAGTACGACCTTCGATTGATCGGATAAAGGTGTATAATAGAACCGAACAACGTGCACGAGATTTTAAAGCGGAATATGAACGAGAATTTGGGATTGATATAACCGTTGTCGAGCTGGAAGAAGCTGTGGATTGCGATATCGTGACAACCTTAACCACAGCCACAGAACCGTTCATTTCCCGTGAGCTGATAAGACCTGGAATGCATCTCAACGGTGTGGGTGCCGACTCAAAAACAAAGATTGAATTCGACCCGGACGTGCTGATAAAGTCCAAGATATTTGTTGATGACTTCGCGCAGTGTATCCATTCGGGTGAGGTTTATCAAGGGCTGGAACGAGGGCTCGTGAAGGAGGAGGATTTGATTCCGTTGGGTGATGTAGTGCTCGGAAAAGCAGCGGGCAGGACGAGCGATGATGATATAACCTTCTTCAAATCAACGGGCGTTGCCTTTCAGGATTTAATCACTGCGATACTGGTTTTTGAGCGATTGAAACGCAAGATTAAAGGAAGATTAGAGAAAAAGGAGCACTAAGCGTAGAAAAGGTGGGAGTGCAATTCCATACGCATGGGTTAAGGCAACGCTGGAGGCGTAGAGGATGGACTCCAAACTCTAAATCTTAATACTAATCATTGTGTTAGTATATATCTATCTATTGTTTAGGAAAGAATTCCGGACTATTCTGAACGACTTAGAATCAGAAATGAAATGAGGATATCTGACTTACGGTTGGGAAAAGAACTGGAAGCTATTTTCGGCGATAGCGCTATAAAAGAGTTATATCCCCCGCAGGAAGAGGCGATAAAGGCTGGCTTAATCGACAATAACAAAAATTTCGTTATAGCGTCACCCACAGCGAGTGGAAAGACGCTGCTGGCTGAATTGGTGATGTTAAAATCGATTTTAACCGCTTCGGGGAAATGCCTGTATGTCGTGCCTCTGAATGCATTAGCATACGAGAAGTATCAGAATTTTAAGGATAAGTATAGCTCTGTTGCAAAGGTGGGGCTCTCGACGGGCGATTATGAAAGCTCTTCCCGATATCTTGAACGATACGACATCATAATGCTCACGTTGGAAAAGCTGGATTCACTCACACGATTGAAGCCCTCATGGTTAAGGAAGATTTCGGTTGTCGTTGTGGATGAGGTGCATGTGATAGGCGATGAGAAGAGAGGCCCGCGATTAGAAGGGGCAATGGCACGATTCATGAGTTTTAATCCTGCGGCGAGGGTCATCGCGTTATCTGCAACCATATCAAACGTTGAGGAGTTTGGAAATTGGCTGCATGCATCCGTAATCAAATCTGAATGGCGGCCTGTTCCCTTAAACGAGGAGGTTTTTCTGGCAAAGGTCGACAGGGAGATAATAGAGCGAGTGGTCGAGGAGGTGAGAGGGGGTTCGCAAATCCTTGTTTTTGTCAATACAAAGAGAGGGGCGGCATCATTCTCGAGAAAAATCGCACCGCTGTTGAAGATGGGCAATGAGAAGTTGGATGAGCTTGCAGAGAAGATTGACATTGGTGTGGATGACCTTGCGGGGATGGTGAGATGCGGGGTTGCTTATCATAACTCCTGGCTGCATCCGGAGCAGAGAAGGGCGATAGAAGACAGTTTCAGGAACAGGATATTGAAAGTGATATGCTGCACACCAACATTGGCAATGGGGGTCTCTTTACCCGCAAAAACGGTTTTAATCAGGAATTATAAGTTCTTCTCACTCGGGCGAGGACTTGAGCCGATGCCGGTATTCTGGGTAAAGCAGGTATTTGGTCGTGCAGGGAGACCTGAATACGATGCGTATGGAACGGGGGTAATAGTGGCGAGGAGCGAGGATGAGTTCGAGGAGATAGAGGACATGTATATACATGGCGAGTTAGAACGGATAGAATCGCACTTTTCGGCAGAAACAATGACAGAACAGATTCTTGCAACTATCGTCAGTGGTGCACATCGTATGGAACAAATCCTCGATTTTCTCAGCAGCACCTTTTATGCGTACCAAAATAGCGATGAACTGGAATTCGTGAAAGAGAAAATGGAGGACATATTGCTCGACCTTGCAAAAAAAGGCTTTATCGAGTTTGACGGTGAGAAAATACGAGCAACGCAATTCGGAACGCTTTCCTCACGGCTCTATTTATCCACGGATTCGGCACTGGAACTGAGGGATGGCATACGGGTTTTAAGCGAACTGGAGCAGCAAGGGCGAGGAACTCTATCAGATTTTGATCTCCTGCTCCTTTTATGCAAATGTGAGGAAATTGTTCCGCTGAATGTGAAGGATGCGATGGAAATAGCAACGAGCCTTACTGATAATCTAGAATGGCTATATAGCTGCGCACATGCAGTGGGTAGTGCTATCGTTGCACAAGCGTGGATAGAAGAACTCACGTATCATGAGTTGAAGGACCGGTTTGGCGCATATCCGGGGGAGATTCACAACAATATCTATAATATGGAATGGATAGCGTATGCGAGCTCGAGGATGGCTGAGTATCTGAGGGATGAGAACATGTACGTGAGACTACGTGAGTTAACGGACAGGATTAGGTATGGTGTCAAACCCGAGTTGCTCAGATTGGTAGCCATAAAAGGCGTTGGAAGAGTAATCGCACGGGGATTGTATTCCGCCGGGTTTAGGAGCCCACGGGAAGTGGCGAAAGCCGACGTCGCACAGCTGGAAAGAGTTCCTGGTGTTGGAACGAAGCGAGCAGAGAAGATAAAGGAAGAAGCGTCGCGACATAGGATAAATAAAAGATAAAAGAATAAATAAAACAGATAATTAGAGTTTTGGAGTTCCAAAGATGGAAGAAGAAGAGATAGAACTTGTATTAGATAAGTATAGAAAAGCAGGCAAGATTCTGGCAGAGATACGAGAAGAAGCAATAGCGAAAGTAAAGGAGGGAGTTTTATTGTTAGAGGTTGCGGAATTTGTAGAGAAGAGTATAAGAGAACGAGGTGGTGAACCTGCTTTTCCCTGTAATATCTCCCTGAACGAGGAAGCGGCACATGCTACCCCTTCGATAGACGATGAGACGGTTTTCGGCAATGATCTCGTAAAGATAGACATTGGGGTTCATATAGACGGTTATATCGGGGATAGTGCGGTGACTGTGGATTTAAGTGGTGAACACGAGGACCTGGTGCGCGCATCTGAAGCGGCGTTGAGCGAGGCGATAAAGATCATTCGTGATGGTATAAGCACGGTTGAGATAGGCGAAGTAATCGAGAATGCCATAAGGGGTCGAGGATATAGGCCGGTCGTTAATCTCTCTGGACATGGGCTCGCCCGTTATAATTCACATGCCCCGCCCACGATTCCTAACGTACGGTATGAACATGGCGTGATCTTAACGGAGAACGAAGTTGTTGCGATAGAGCCGTTTGTGACCGATGGTGCGGGAAAAGTAGTCGAAGGTGGCACGGTGGAGATATATGGTCTGATAAAAGCAAAACCGGTTCGGGTGAGCGAGGCGAAGAAGCTGTTAGAGGAAATAGAGAAGTACCAGGGGCTACCGTTCGCCAAGCGATGGCTGCCACGAGAACGGCTCGATTTAGCGCTCAGGACGTTAAAAAACGCGGGTGCATTACGAGAGTATCCGGTGTTGAGAGAAGAAGAGAAGGGATTAATTTCGCAAGCGGAGCATACCGTAATCGTGACAAAGGATGGATGCGAGGTGACCACAAAGTAATTGGTAGAGGAGAAGGTGCGCGAGGAGAGGAGAAAACGGGCGATCGAAGTGATGGATGCCTCTCGTGCGAAGACGAGTGGTGTGAAGTTCGACTCCACTGAAGTAGTCAGACGCTTGAGGGATGAGCAATGAAATTGATCTTGGATGCGAATGTGATTGCAACTATTGTAAACTCGATTTGCTCATTTGCCACGAGAGCAGCTGGATTAAGCACTCAGGACGCGAAAAGGAATTTCTTTCTTAGTAAAGGTTCTTTCTTTGAAAAAGAAAGAAACTTTTATGCTCGAAATAGATGGCTCGTTTGGTGAAGGCGGCGGGCAGATAATACGGACTGCAATCGCACTTGCAGCAATAACCGGCAAAGAGGTGGAGATAAAGAACATACGGGCAAACAGACCAAATCCCGGACTTTCAGCGCAGCATCTGCATGCGGTAAAAGCGGTAGAGCGCTTATCAGGAGGCTACACCAAAGGACTGGAATTGCGTTCCTCACACTTAACATTCTCACCCGCAGAGCTCAAAGGATTTGAAGGTGAGATAGATATAGGCACTGCGGGCAGCATAACCTTACTATTGCAATGTCTCATTCCCGTTGCACTCTTTGCGGATCGCGAGACAAAAGTGCGTATAACGGGTGGCACGGATGTAAAATGGTCACCACCGATAGATTTTTACACAAAGGTGCTTCTCAAAGCTCTTCATGGGATGGAATGTGAAGTGCACATAGACCTGAGGAGTCGGGGGTATTATCCGAAGGGTGCCGGGTTAGTGGACGTTCTTGTGGCTCCCGCGCTTCACGTGAAAGGTATTGTTTTAGCGAAGCAAGAACAAGAAGGGATCATAAGTGGCATTTCGCATTCCCGCGGTCTCCCAGCTCACGTAACAGAGCGGCAAGCGAAAGCAGCCAAAAGGATTCTAAGGGAAGCGGGGTACGATACCGAGATAAAAACAGAAATAGCGAATGGAGGTAAGATGACGACGGGCAGTGGCATCACTTTGTGGTGTGGATACAAAAGCGGGAGCGCGCTGGGAGAACGGGGCAAAAGGGCGGAACTCGTTGGAGAAGAAGCGGCGAGAAACATCCTAAGAGAATTAGAATCAACTTCGACGGTGGATGTCCATCTTGCTGATCAGCTCATTCCGTATATTGCACTCGCGGAGGGGAAATCCGAGATAAAAGTCAGGGAAGTAACGAACCATCTTGAGACGAACATGTACGTCACGAAGAAATTCTTGGATGTTGAATTCAAGGTAGAGAAGGAAGAAACAACGGAAGGAGAAGAAGAGGTTTTTGTGATTAGGAAGGAATAGGTTTGCTGGGGAATTTATTGTGTGTAAAGCAAAAATAAAAAACGCAAACAGAAACTTCAAAGTAAAGCATTGAAATAGAATAAGATAAAATAAGGCGATGCCCCAAGCTAAAGAAATTATCGAACAGATTGGACAAGAAAAGCAAGCCAGCCTACAAGGCGGTGGTAAGGATTTCCAAGGGGCTTTAAAACGGCTAGTTGGAATCTGGAGCGATCCAAGCCATGCCCTGATAGAACTGCTTCAGGATGCAGACGATGCAGATGCAACTATGGTTGAGTACAAGATACTCCCTCATGGGATACTCTTCAGCCATAGCGGTGGGCATTCTTTTCGTGAAGAGGAGGTGAGGGCTATTTGTTCCATTGATGATTCGACAAAAGAAGCAGAGAAACACACGGGCTTTATGGGCATTGGATTTAAGGCAGTGTTCCAGCTTTCTACTTCACCCTTTATATTCTCTCATCCTTGGCAATTTCGATTTTCACAAGACGGTTTCTCCCATGACGAATGGGGATGGATTCTTATTCCCTGTTGGGCTGATTCCATACCAATAGAGATAGGGAAAGTACCAAAAGAGAAAACGATTTTCTGGTTACCGTATAAAAATGAACTTTCTGAAGACTCTAAAAGACGAATTGCTGAAGCAATTTTTGAACGATTCGATAGTCTTTGTTTGCTCTTTCTAAGAAACGTCACGGAAATCCAAATTGAAAGCTTTGACGGTGGAATCCGAAAGCTGCATCGCAAAGAGGACACTGTTATTGAAGAGAAGAACGGACAAGAGACAACGCACAAATATATGGTTTTTAGGAAACTATTTAAAGTTCCTGATGAGGTAAAAACCGATTATCGAGTTCAGGACAGTGGAAGAGATAGAGCTAAGGTTCGGGAAATAGTATTAGCCTTTGCTCTCGATTCAAAGAATAACCTCCAATCCTTGAAGTATTCTCACCTCTACACATTTCTCCCTACTGATTATGATCCCGATCTTAGATTCGTTGTTCAAGGTGATTTTATCCTCGATTCTCAGCGTAGCCATGTGGCTGAGAGTCTAATGTGGAATCAATGGCTCTGGCGTTGTGTTAAAGACTTGCTTCAGAGTTCAATTGAAGGGTTCATTGATGACGAAGGCAACCATGTAAAAGGATTTAAGGATAATGAAAAAATGCGCTATCAGTTTTATAGCGTGTTACCATCGAAGGGGGATTTCTATTGGTCCCCTTACGGTTACCGAACTATAGTACAAACTGAGCTGGTTGAACCGTTTTGGAAGTATTGTCAGGAAACCCCCATCGTTGTCACATCAGATAATACCTGGGTAAAACCTGATGAAGCAGTCATAGCGATTTCCGAGGTGCAAAACTTACTGGACAGATCGAAGCTGAAAGAGCTTACAGGTCGAGAACATTTTGTGCATCCAAAAGTGCAAGGAGTCAAGGAATTTTTGACTGAAATGGGTGTAGAAGCTTTTGAAGAGCAGAAAATTTTGGAGGCTCTGAAAGATGAAAGTTGGGTGAACTCAAAGGAGAGTGGATGGTTCCAAGACCTGTATGCCTTCTTGTGGGGTAGATTGTTTGATGTTAAGAAATGGACAAAAGAATGGTTAAGCATAAGATATAAGATAGGGAATTTGAATTTGCCAATAGTAAAAACATCTCAAGGCATAGCAAAGAAGCCGGATGAGGTTTTGTTTCCACCCGAAAGTGAAAAAGAGCTTGAACTCGCTATTGGAATACCGAGTGTGCTTTTCGTTGATACCTCAATCCTTGAAGACAATAGTCACAAACTCATCGAAAAGTTAGGTGTGGACTCCTTCACCAAAAGGGGAATTGTAGAGACTTCTATTCTAAAGGGTTTTGAGGACGATACTATATGGCAAAACTGGACTGTTGAAGAGAAAGATAGATGTGTGAAATTTATCCGCGAGTGGTTGAAGGGGCAAGAGTGGAAACCACTAGGTTTACAACGAGATTTAGGAGTAGTTCGAATCGAGACTGATGGTAACACTTTGGAACGTGCTGATAAATGTTATTTCCCAGAGCCAGAGCTTAAGCTGATTTATCCAGAAGCCAGCTTCGTCAAGCTAAATCGGGAAGATGATGAAGAACTCAATTTTTTACAGGCTTTAGGTGTTAATGATAGACCTCGGTTGTTAATTGAGAAAGGAGAATATCTGTCAGATAGCGAACCCGCTTTCGCTTTACGCTGGAAAGAATTTTGGAACTGGCTGCGGGGTAAACTGTCCTATAGCACAGGGTATCAAAGGATATCTGACATAACTTGTCTTGATGGCTGGGACGAAATCCAATGGTCGTTAGAGAGAGCAAAACTAATGCTTAATTATTTGATTACACACTGGAGGACTTATTATAAACAGCACCTTGAATCTCGATATGAATATTTCTATCAAGTGGGGAGAAGCGAAAAAGTATCCTCGTATTTAACTTGGCAACTATTGGGAACACAGTGGCTTCCCACAACCAAAGGACTTATGAAACCGTCAGCAGAAGTATTTGTCCCGTCATCTAAAATAAAAAGAGTGGCAGGTGATCTTATCCCGTATATCAGTATCCCAGAAGGCTGGAAAGAGCAAGAGTTTCTGAGCCAAGGTCAAGAGTTTTTCAAATTCTTGAGTCTTCGCACGGAACTTGATATAGCGAGTTTGAAATACCTTTTACAAGCTATACAAAAACGCCCAATAGACGATAACCTAAAGTCACATTTGTCCCGCATCTACCAAGCATTTGGTAGGCTATTAGAAGAGGAAAACGAAATCGAACTCAGCGAAGTAAAACTGCTATCCGAGGATGGGACATTTGAAGACTCTCCCACTTTATACTGGAATGACGACCATGATATAGGCAGTCACTTTCAAGAAGTTGAATGCGTTCACTTTGCATGGGTACCGGAAGATGTGGAAAGACGGTATGTAGAGGTTTTTTTCGAAAAAGTAGGGGCTAAAGTACTTTCAAAGCAAGTGCAAAGAGAGTTGATAACACCGCCCAATGAGGAACCAAATAAGGAGTGGGAAAATTTACTTCGAGAGAAAGCAAAATACATTTACAGCTTGCTAAAACACCACAAAGCTGATAAGGCTGATATAGCTGGAGAGAAGTTAAGTAGAATACAAGTTAAGTCTTCCGATAAACTGGAGATTTTTCTACGTCTAGATGAAATTGAAAGGACTGTTAGGGCCGATGTCTTCTATAACATTGATAGTGATACCTTTTATCTGACTAAAGATGTTGAGAAATTCGAAATCGCTCTGGAGTTGGCTCGCGTATTTGTTCTTGATCTTGGATACATCTCCGACATAGAAATCATCCTTCGAGAAAAAAATGAGCGGATAGAAGAAAGACTACAACGGCAGGGGATTGCATTACTAAATTGGGTGCCTCAGCCGTTGTCAGATGTAAAATCAGAGGAAATGTGTCCGCCTGGATCAAAGATACCTCAAACGACCCCCGAGGTTGGTGAGGAGTCGAGAATAATAGGGGCAGGTAGAACCCCACAGCGACCCTATACACCATCTAAACCTGGCAGGCGGGTTGAGCGTGTAGGGCAACCATACGAGGAACGTATGAAAGTGGAAGCATCAAATCTTGAGCGGATTATTAAATTTGAAGATGAGAAGCAACATCGCAAGGCAGCGAATGTGTCTAAAGAGTATAAGGGGTATGATTTGGAATCAACTGATGAAGTAACTGGCGAAGTTCACTACATAGAAGTAAAAGCACCTGGTTATGTTACGCTTACTCCACACGAATATAAGGTTGCAAGGAAAAAGGTTCATCTTATTATCTCTATGTAGTTGACGGTGATGTTGTTTACATCATTCAGGACCCTGCAAACTCCTGCGATATTAAAGAAATCGAAACGCTGGAAACAAGATGGAACATTTTAGGATGGAAGGAGAAAGCACAAGGCCCCTATCAAATTTTCTATTGAAAATCACTAGATTTTTAGATAGTGCCGTGTGGAATATAAATTATCATCTGTAAATATCCAGAACGAAGAGAAATTAATGATGAGGAAATGAAATGGATTTAAAAATTATCATTGCGATATTAAACGAAAATTCAGGTGCTATAAACGGTATTCTACTTTCGATATTAATCCTCGTGACAATATACTATGCAAGGTCAACCCATAAATTAGTAAAACTTGAGGAGAAAAGAGAAAAAGGCAAAAAAGGCAGTTTCTAAATATTCTGTTGGCGGAATTTAAATCGAATAAGGGCCTTTTGGAAGATCTGAAAAATGAATTAGAAAATCACTCTGACAGCACCCGCCCCTCCCTTTTTCCAGTATTTCTTGGCTTTAGAGAGGATGGATGGAATGCCTTTAGAAATCAGGGGGGTTTTCAGTACATAGAAGAATCATTATACGAAGAAATAGCGAAATATTATGTTTCTCAATATAAAATGCAAAAAGAGGAGGAAATAAAGCGTTCTTATTCTGATTTAGCAGATTTCCGTGATTGGCTACTTCCAATAATCTCAAAAATCGAAGAAAAGAATGAGGTGCTTCAACTGGAAATAAAAAGAACTTTAGATAAAACAGGGGTTTGGGGCATAATCCATAAATATCTTTTTAATAGGTTTAAACATCGTTGAACTTGTATTTTTTCAAAATAACCCCTATCAAGTACTTTTTTATTTCCCCTAATATGCGTTCTATCACTAATCTTTCCAATTTCGTCCATCTAAATCTCTACTATAAATCTTTTTCCCGTTTTTGCCCCAAACCCTAAAACAGTTTAGGACTCCCCTTCAACTTTCTCCGCGCCCTTCGCTATCGCCTCCTCCACGGATGCCAAATCTTTCATTATAAATACCTTATCATTTCCACGCTCCTCAGAATCAACTGAATTCTTTAGAATTGGTGCATACTTCTTAAACCTGTCTATCTTCACGGTATATTCAGATGTATCCTCAATCAAGGTGGTTTCAAACCCCTTCTCCTCAAGGTACTTCATTACTTTATTCCTCTCGCCAACGTTTTTAAGCTCAAATCTGTATTTATCTCGGTTGTAATAATCAGCTAAACCCATGAAGATTTCTCGGTCACCGAAGAAATATTTGAAGCACCACAGACTTCCTATTTTGAAAATATTGATTTTGTCACTTTTTGCATTCGCATCAGATGTTTGCCCGCTCATTTTGTTTCCTCCTCCTTCTTACTCTACCTCTCTCAAAAACTACCAATGTATTATATAATTCTTTAAAATGAAGGATTTACTCATAACCTTTCTTAGAAGGAAAAGTTGATCAAAGAAGCTTTACCAAAAGACCTTTGCTTTTTTTCTTTTAGCACAGGTTTTCTTTTTGTAAAAAAGAAAAAGTGTTTTATAAGAGCATTTTCGCTAATCCAAGCAACAGCTTTGGATTTCTCTGTATCAATTCCATCAACAATGCCCATGTAGAGAGCTCTTTTATTTCCACCCCTCGTAACGAATGTGCAAGCGTGTTGAGGTCTTCGTCAGAGAGATTGAAGAGGAATTTTTTTGCTTTTAAGCCTGTTTCTAACCGTTTTCCAAATTCTCTCCTCCACCTGGTTTCGTATTCCACCAATCTCTTCTTTGAAAGATCACGTTCATGGACTGCTCTTGCTACTACATCACCTGCTATTGCTCCTGCCTGCATCGCATAGATAATGCCACCGCCGGTTAATGGATTGACGTGCCGTGCCGCATCGCCAACTAAAATGAGTCCATCTGCTACGCTTTCGGAGATCGGTCCACTTAGGGGTACCGCACCATACATCTCAGCCATCACCTTTCCCTCAGGGAACCTATCGTGCACAAATGCCTTGAGATAATCTATCGCACGATGGTTCTCACCAGAGACATCGCCTCCTATCCCGAGTCCTACATTTGCACAATCCTCGCCCTTTGGAAATATCCAGGCATAGCCTTTAGGTGCAACGGTGCTACCCAAGAAAAATTCCGAATAATCGTTGTTGAGGTCTATATCGCACATAAGGAACTCAGCGCATACCGAGATATCAGAAGGGCGGAGCCTTGTAGTAATACCCGCCCACCTGCCCACCCTCGATTCCACACCATCAGCACCAACCACGACCTGCGCATGAATGCGTGTATCCTCTCCCATACACCGAGCATAAACGCCTCTGGCATATCCATCTTCTTCGATGATACCATACGCCTCTGTTTTAACTTTTATCTCCGCGCCCGCACGTGCCGCTTCGCTTGCAAGAAACTTGTCAAATATCCGCCTCTCGAGCACGTATCCCACTTCCTCCATTTTTGCACCTGACAACACCACCTTCGTACCATCAGGAGCATAGATATTCGCACCTTTCACCTCGGCACATATCCATTTCTTATCCGGTGCAACAAACCGCTCTATCTCTTTGCTCACTCCTTCCGCGCATCTCACCGGGACCCCGATCTCCTGATTTCGTTCTATTAAAAGGACATTTAATCCCTGTTCAGCAGCTTTCTTCGCAGTTACACTACCTGCGGGACCTGCTCCTACTACCACAACGTCACGCCTCTCCTCTTTCATTTGTCAATCCTAACTTTAAGCCTGGTATAGGTATCACCAACACCTTACAATTTGCAAGCTATATATAGCTTCAGGGATAAATAATACTAACTAAAGGAAATGGGAATTCCAAAGACAAAACGCTTTGAAATCGAAGAATTTACTCTTTATTGGCACGTAGATGCGGAGAAGTTTAGGGAGAAGATAAAGAAGTATAGGAATATCTTACTTGCGGGTTTCCCCCCTATGGGGAATATCATACCCTATCATATAAAGGAGCTCTTAGAGGATTCTGAGAAGATACTGAATTTGTATTCGTATAATTTCCCGCCCATGGCAGAAGCACGTGAAGAAGAATTCGAAATACCTCACGATGAGATTTGGTACAGCGAGGAGAAGAGATTATTCTGCTATATTGGCAAATATCCAGAGACCGAATATATTCCTAAATCTACCTATAAGCAGGCAGAGAGTGTGGCTCACCTCTCACAAGAGCTCGGTGTTAAAGAGTTATATACCGTGGGTGTCATTATGCCCACACAAGAACCTTTTAAAAGGATGAAAGAGGAAGTCGAGGCTTATGTTGGCTTCTTTGAAGGTTCAAAAAAAGATATACCAAACAGGGTTGTGAAGATGACGAGAAGAAATATCGGTAGATATACCATTATTCGAAAAACAGGACTTCTTCCAGGTTTCTCTTCTAAACTCGGCATCGAAAGTTACTCTATTCTCGGCGTGGGAAAATATCCCGAAGACCTGAGAGCTTGCGCACGAGCGCTGAGAACATTCAAGAAATTATCCCAATTAGAGCTAGAAACAACGAAGTTGGAAGAGATGCTCGAGGAAAGTGCAGAAGCCGTTGAAGCGAGAATAAAGGAACAAAGAGAGAAGGCTGCTTATCGGGGCGAGGGAGTAGGGGCTGAACCATCTCAATACATGTATGGGTAAAAAATCAATAGTATTTGTATAGCTTGAGAATAAATCCCAACGACAAATACTACCAAATCCCA
>JASEFB010000046.1:0-4045 GCA_030019325.1 archaeon
CGCAATGATTGACATAACTGATGGGCTTGCTCTTTCAGTCGCGGCGATTGCACGAAGGAGCAACGTCGGTGCGGAACTCTACGAGGATGACATACCAATTTTGAGCGAGGAGATAAGGCATGATGGGGGGTTAGAGTTATCACAGCATGAACGCAGAGAGCTTGCGTTTTATTACGGTGGCGATTACGAGTTACTCTTTACGATTGATTCGCGAGCGCTAAAAAATGAAGAACTGATGCGAAGGTTGAGAAGAGAAGTAAAACTGAGCATTATCGGTACTGCAGTGTCTCCGGAAGAAGGAATCTATTTTAAAAAAGGCGAAGAGAAGGAAATGATGGAAATGAAAGGCTACCAGCACTTCTAAACAACCTTCCTCAAGAAAGCTTGACCAAAGAACGCTTCGTAGTTCGCTTCACTTTAAAGATTTAAATGATGCCGTAACTCGGCACAAGCTAAAAAAGATCTACCAATTCGTTCACAATCTCCTCTGCTATTATCCTCTTCGCACCGTTCACATGCTTTATGTCATCTGTGCCTTTTCTCAGTATGTAGACGTCGTTTTCTGCTGTTCCTATCCCACCTTTGCCAATGTCATTAGCCACTACCATCTCAAGGTTATAGCGCTCCATCTTCACCGTCGCCCGCCTCAGCAGTTCCTCCTTTGAAACGTTCGTTTCCGCTTTAAAGCCCACGATAACAAGCTCAGGGTATTCGTTCCGTGCTTCCTCGATCAATTTCCGGGTAGGAGTGAGATGCAACTGTAAATCCCCAGTGGAGGGGAGTTTTACGTCTGATCGGTCAACCGTGAAATCAGAGATAGCGGCTGCGGAAATAAGTGCATCATATCCGTTTCGGAGCTCATTCAGGCAGGTATCAACCATTTCATGTGCAGTCTCCACCCGCAGCTCCTGTATTCCCATCACATTCAGCTCTTTGCTGTGCACGAGGGTGACCTCAGCACCTTGTTTATACGCCGCCTTCGCAAGTTCAATCCCTGTTCGACCTGAACTTCTGTTTGTTAATATCCTTATAGGGTCTATCGGCTCGATGGTAGGACCGCTTGTAATGAGGATGCGTTTTCCTGCAAGTTTCTGGGGTGAAAGGATATGCTCAACAGTGAGAATTATCTCTTCAATATCGACGATTTTTGCAAGCCCCTCCTCAATTCTGGGTCCTATAACCGTTACGCCGAGTATTCTCAACTTCTCAAGGTTCTCGATCAGAACAGGGCTCTTATAGATAGACTCATGCATTGCCGGTACGATTATAATGGGTATTCCAGAGCCGAACGCAGTGGTTGCAAATGCCGTCACAGGTGTATCTGATACTCCAGTCGCTATTTTGTTGAGCGTGTTTGCCGTGCATGGCGCGATGATAAAAAGGTCTGCTGACCCCTCCATCCCAAGAAACTCGACATGCTCTATATTCCCCATTAATTTCGTTATCACCTCGTGCCCCGTGGCGTAATGGAGCGTATAGGGATGAATTATCTCCGTTGCCGCTTCACTCATCACGCCGTAGACATCTGCACCGTGTCTTATCAATTCGCGTGCAAGTTCAACCGTTTTAACAGCTGCGATAGAGCCAGTGACACCTAAAACTATCTTCTTCCCCAGCAACGAATGACTTTTTGTCCCTTTTATCCTCAGGGTTGGATGCGGACCTCTTTCTCGTTCTACCATAATGGACCGGTCGGGATTTGAACCCGAGGCCGCTCGCACGCCAAGCGAGCGATCTTCCAACTGATCTACCGGCCCCTCCTTCTTTCTTTGGTAAAGCTTTCTTTTTAAAGAAAGGTTTACAGATACCCTGATACATCCTCTATCATTCGCTCACAATAAAAGCACCTGAACAGAGGAGGATTCTCGCTCACCGTGATGAACTTGGATATAACCGGCTCCCGTTCCGCATTAGATATACAATTGGGATTCGCACATCGTATAATGCCCTCTATTGACTTTGGAAGGTAGACCTTATGCTTTTCTATTACTTCTGAATCCCTTATTATGTTTATCGTTGCATTTGGTGCGATCAGAGCGATTTTATCAACTTCTTCAGGCTTGAGCTCCCGATCTTCTACTTTTACTATGTCCTTTCTGCCCATCTTCTTACTTCGTACGTTCATCACCACGCTTACCACTGCACCCGTCCTTGCATTTATCTCTAATATCTTCAGCACATTCAGCGCCTGCCCTGCTGTAATATGGTCAATAACCGTTCCATTTTTGATTGGCACGACTTTTAGTTCTTTCTCCATTCCTCCGTCACTTCCCCATTACATATAAGGCATCACAAGGTATTTAAGTTTCCACTCTCTAAATGAGGGCACGGCGTCATACCAACGAGCGACGTTGAATCATTTATAATTTTTGCAGAAATCAATGGCAGTATAAACCAGACAATTCTCAAGTGGGGCCGCCGAGATTTGAACTCGGGACAACTCGGTCTTCAGCCGAGCGCTCTCCCAGTCTGAGCTACGGCCCCCACACTTAACTTATATTCTATCTTTTGTTCACAAGTTATAAATATTTTCCGAGGTATATCTCCCCATAATGGAAGAAGAGATTAAAAAGGCATTAGATTTTGTACTATCAAACCGTGCGAAATACGCTGATATCCGCCTGGAAAAGGGCTATGCGACCGCTATAGAGCTCAGAGATGGGGTTTTCAGAGAGATGAGTTATGGCATCGACCAGGGCATGGGAGTACGAGTCCTCTATAAGGACTCGTGGGGATTCTCCTCTTCTAATGACCTCGCACGAGCTCCGCTAAAAGCTACATTTGAAGACGCATTGAACATCGGTAGAGCACTCTCAGAATCGAGTAAGAAGGCGGAAGCCGTAAAAATAGCAGACGTTAAGCCGATAAATGACATTTTTAAGCTCAAGCCGAAGATAAACCCCGATGAGGTTGGCATTGAAGAGAAGAAACGCATGGTTAAAGAAGCATATGATGCGGCTAAGGGGCACTCTACACTCATACAAAGTATCTCTATCTTATACCTCGATGGGTACGAGGAGAAGATATATGCGAATTCTGATGGAACTTATCTTGTTATGGAAGCTCCCGGCGTTTTTATGCGTGTCGGGGTGGTTGCGAGGAAAGGAGAGGTTTTACAGGAAGGCAGAGAGAGCATAGGGGCAGTAGCAGGGTTCGAATTTATAGAGGAAGAAAATCCTGAGACCGTAGCGGTAAAGGCTGCGGATAAAGCGGTTAGGCTTCTTGATACAGAACTGCCGCCTGCAGGTGAGCTGCCGGTGATTATGGACAACAAGCTCACCGGGCTTTTCATGCACGAAGCATTGGGGCATGCTGCTGAAGCTGACCATGTGTTGTACGGCGAATCAATACTGAAGGGGAAATTAGGAGAGGCGATTGCATACGAAGGGTTAACCGTTGTTGACGACCCGACTATTGAATTTTCTCATGGATATTACCCGTATGATGATGAGGGAATAATGTCAAACCGAACAGAGATAATAAAAGATGGCGTGTTGGTCTCTTATCTGCATAGCAGAGAAACCGCAGGCAGATTAGATGCAAGGCCAACCGCGAATGCGAGAGCCGCTAATTACTCGGATATTCCGTTAGTCAGGATGAGCAACACGGTTATTGAGGAACGAGACTGGAATTTTGGTGAAATGCTTAAGGATACACCATTTGGCATCTATGCAAAGGGTATGCGTGGCGGGCAGGTTGACACCGTAAAAGGCGAATTCCAGTTCAGCGCCGAAGAGGCATTCCTGATAGAGAACGGTACGCTTTCAAAGAGATTGAAAAATGTCTCTCTTTCTGGGAGAACCTTGGACGTATTGAAGAACATAGATGCGGTGGGGAATGATAAAAAGCGCGGGACAATAGGGTTCTGTGGTAAAGATGGTCAAGATGTTCCTGTTTGTGAATACGCTCCACATGTGAGGGTGACGAAGATATTGGTCGGTGGAGCTTCTCCTTAGACACTTTTTCTTTTTACCAAAAAGAAAACTAAACCCTTACTGAGCCTTTCAGGTAAGCCCTTACAGGGCTTGCGGGGTCGTGGGGCAGA
>JASEFB010000046.1:4389-15289 GCA_030019325.1 archaeon
GGCATGACAACCATACGGTGTCATTGCTGACCGACCATCTGGTCTTTTCGCCCAAATATAGGGGGAAGGTATTAGACGGTGAAGTCGCGGAAGCGGCGGAAGAAATCATCCGTGAAACGTGTAAAGAGTTGGATATTGAGGTTATAGACATGGTGGTGAATGCTGATCATGTTCATCTTTTCATCAAAAACCCTTTTTGCAAGCAAAAAGCGTCTACGGAAAAATGCTTCGCAGATCCACCGAAATATTCCGTTAGCTGGATAGCGAAGCGGATAAAGGGAAGAAGTAGTAAGCAAACCCTTTTAGAAAAAGCCTTTACGGAAAAACGCTTCGCAGTGAGGGATAGATTCTCGCATCTTAAGGAGTGGTGCCCGGACCACCTTTGGGCGCCTTCCTGCTATCACAAAACTTTTAGGAAAAGTTTTATCAAAAACGCTTCGCAATCTGTGGGGCAGGGATGGGAGGTGGTGGGGAAGTATATCGAGGGACAGAAGGGTTATAATTATGAGAAAACAAACGTTATACCTGTTGTGGTAATAGATGAGAGCAAGAAAAAGAGTTCCAAAACCGGATATATAACGCTTTATACCAAATTTTTTACTGTTACAGGCCCCGTACCTTAAGTACGGGGTATGTGACTTTCATGCCATATTCTCCAACTGCGCCTACTACTCCCTCAGAACATATTGATAAGGAAGAAGAGAAGCTACAAGCGCCAGAAAAAGAAAAATCAAAGAAAAAAGGCTTCTTCAAAAAATTATTCGGCTAAAGGAGGTGAGATTATGCCAGAAAGAATATGTGATGCGTGTGGCCAAAAGAAAGGATGTGTGATAAGGGAAGTTATGCATACGCAACGAGATGCCTCGGTTTTTAAACCGAGGTCGTGTGACTTTAATTGTAGGATTTTTAGGCTCCTGATGGAGGAATAGGCGATGGAAAAACGGGGAAAAATCCTATGCTCTATGTCATTGGGGGTTTCAGCACTACGCGCCATATTCAGAACGATTCTACCTCAAGAAACCCCCATTTTAATCGGGTGTGGTTAGGTTGGGGCCCGTATCGGTGCAGAAGCCAACAGTGGCAGGGTGTCCCTCGTGAGGGGGAATCTGAAGAGCCTGAGGCGGTCTTCAGCCCGGAGCAGAAGCGAACCAGAGGTGGGATGTGCTAACAACGACCCTCCCGCCACTTGGGGAAGTTCGATGCCTCTATGGGGATGGACATACCGTATGTAAATGCGGATTCTACAAACGGGATACCATAGGGGGTTAGCATGTCTGATTAGGGTCGGGATGAAGACGAATGGGTGGTTAAGTGACCGAGGGAGGTCTCGTATCGTCCTCATCCCTGTGGGGGTGAGGTAAGGAAGGTATAACCACCCGGATGGGAAAGCCGGAATGATGCGATACGAGAAGTCGGATGGACGCATAGTAGCGATGATGTCGGTGCCAGTGAACGCTGGTAACAGTTGGGAGGATAAAACACCGATTATGCGAAGGGGTCCTGCTTTGGCGAAATCGCCTAATGGGTGAAATGGTTGCCCAATTCGAGTAGGAGATTGGCAGAGGTAGATTCGTGAGAAAGACGCTGAGCCGATTACCGAAATGGATTGGGTAATGAAACAGCCTGTTTGGTGATTGGTGGGAAGAGAGGGTTGATCTCACTCCCTGCAATGGGGCAACGCCAAAGGAGAGCCGTATACGGGAAATCCGTACGTGCGGTTCGATGGGGGGACGGTGGTCGAAAGACCTCCTCCTACTCTACAGGATGGGGCTTTTTATGTATTGCGTATGGATGAAAAATAAAAAGAATGGGGGTAATAATATATGAAGAAGAAAGCTATGGCAGGATTAATAGCCATAGTAGCAATCGTAGCGGTTGCGACATTTGTGGGATGCCTTGAGGAAGAATCTGTACCTACACCTACACCAATGCTAACCCCATCGCCAACTGCAACTTCCACACCAGCCTAGAAACAACTTCTGAAATCGTATCCAACGTAATAGATGGGGATACCATAAAATTGCAAAATGGTGATAAAGTTAGACTGCTGGGGATTAATACACCAGAGAAGGGACAACCATATTACGAAGAGGCGACAAATAGATTAAAGGAATTAATTGAAGGAAAAACCGTAACGTTGGAAAAAGATATTGAGGATAAGGACCAATATGAAAGATTGCTGAGGTATATTTACATTGATGATACATTTGTGAACTTAGAGATGGTTAGAGAAGGATATGCTAACGTTACCTTATCCCTCCAAACACGAAATATTCAGACGAATTTGAAAAAGCCGAAGAAGAAGCTAAAAATGCTGGAAGAGGGCTATGGCAACTCTCAAAAGATTTGTCTAAATGCATCGGCATTCTCTATTTTCATTGGAATGCAGAAGGCAATGATTGTTATAATCTCAACGATGAGTATGTTACCTTTAAAAATACTTGCTCTCAGTCTATTGATATGACTAGTTGGACTGTCAAAGACGAAGCGAACCATATCTACACTTTTCCACATTTTAACTTGGTTGGTGGTGCTACGGTTACGCTTTATACGGGTTCCGGTAAGGATACAATAACAGAGTTATATTGGGATAGCAGCGGGCACTCATGTAATGCAATATGGAACAATGATGGCGATACGCTTTATTTAAGGGATACAAGTGGTAATTTAGTACTAAGCTACAGTTATAGTGGATTTGAATAATGCAAAAAAAGATACAGGTAGGTTGTTGGATTTATAATCACGATGTATTGATTCAGAAATGAAGCCTTGTCAATGATAAAGATAGATTATAAAAGATGGAAGATTATAAAAGATAGAAGTACATCAGATACATCGGCATTAGAAGGAGGGGGTTTAAAGAGGAAAGATAGAAATGAGCAAATTACCGCCATCTCTTCAAGAATGGAAGAGTTTATATGAGGCAGCGATAGAATTTAAGAAAATCGAGTGCTGGGATTGGATGTTGGACTCGGATATATTTGGCGTGAAAAATCCGGAGACTGGAGAAATTGGCTACTGTTGTGTTATGGGAAGATTGGGCGAGCATTTCGCTTTAGCGGTTTATTTGGGAACAGAAGGGTTAAAAGGATATTTTAAAATGCAATCTGGTGAGATTCCCGGGGGTATCGAATTATTGATGTTACAGAAATGTCTGATGGCATCATTTGAAGATAGAGCATTCTTGCAAAAGTCTGATTTAGAAGTGGTAAAGAAGCTTGATCTGAAGTTCAGAGGGCGAAATGAATGGCCTCTCTTTAGAAGTTACCTTCCGGGATACCATCCCTGGTATTTGACAGGAGAAGAAGCAAGATTTTTGACCTTTGCTTTACAACAGGCAGCAGAAGTTGCACTCCGATTTAAAGAAGACCCTGAGATGCTTATTCCTCCAGAGCGGGGTTATTTCTTTGTGAGAGTTGCGGAAAAAGAAGGCGAAAGATGGATGTGGAAAGATGCGTGGTTAGAACCGTCGCCCATAGAAATAGAAGAGGAGGAAATTGTGGCAGAACCCGTGGATGAGATTCGGCTAGAAAGAATAAAGGGAAGAGCAAGACGACAACAAAGGATTTTGGAAATTGACTTTTTCTATTCTTCACAAGGTGTAAGAGAAGAAAAGGAAAGACCTTATTATCCTTATGTGCTTTTATTGGCGGACCATTATTCAGGTCTTATTCTTTGCGCACATATAGCAAAGCCATTAAAATCGGAATATCAGCGTGAATTCGTGAAGAAAATCCTGGATTTCTTAGAGGAAAACGAAATCATACCAGAAAAAATACTGGTAGAGAAGGATGAACTTTACAAATTATTTGAGCCTGTTACTTCAAGATTGGGGATTAAACTGAAAAAAACGAGGAGATTGAAAGCGATAGAGGATGCAAAAGATTCCCTTTATGAGCATTTCGCGCGAAGGTGAAAGGCTCATCTGCTCGGATGAATGTGATTGATCTCTCCTTCCATTTGCACACGGATCAGTGGTTTTGCTATATGCCTCCGTGCAACAGGCGGGACTTCATATAAACCCTCTTCGATTTCTCGCTTCTCTATGTGAATCTCCTTTTCACTGCGATACGTCTTACACCGCTTACATCTATAGCCCTGTGAGCGCCCTGCAGATTCCATGCTCTTTCCACATTTATCACATTTTGGATTCTTTTTTACCTCCACGTTCAATTTCCTGAGTGCTATCTTCTCCAGATTGAGTGTCCTGTTCTTGAACGATCCGTAAACCGTAACCTCATCACCAACCCGTAACTTCCTGATATGATCACGAAATCCCTTCGTCGGTTCGTAGGCAATGCACTCGATACAACCCAATGCTTCTTCGGATAGTGAGAGAGCAAATACAACATGCCCACCTTCTATCGTCCGAGGCTCGGAATCGACCACGCCTTCTAAAATATAAGAGTGGTAGTCTTGCAACGATCTCTTAGCTTCTTCACCGGTAATCAAGTGAAAATCCGTGCCCTGATTCGTTATGAACACCACTTCTCGCTCTGCCGGCTCCGCCTGTATGAGCTTGTAGGCATTATAGAGAGCATCTACGCTCTCCCCGCGTATCCCAAAGAGGACCGGGCAGGGTGAATGTGGTGCAAGAACCAGTTTCTTATTCCCGAGATCTACGGTATCCCAGGTGAGGGGATACGTTGCTGCATCAGCCTTCCACACACTCGCTTCGTCTATAAGCCGTGCCGTCCCCCATTTCTCTTTTTCACGGTATGCCATCAGCTCGTACGTGAAATCGTAAAACGAAGACTCAAGTTTTTGTACCACTAAAAAGGAAGCAGCAGCTAATGCACCAATTATACCTCGCTTCTTTTTTAGGCCGAAATAATCGAAGTGCAATTCGGAAATAAGTGCATAAGCATCCTCTATCGCTAGCACGTCTCTCACTGCAGTCTCGTAAAAGGTCTTTAATTTTAATATGCACTCATTCTGTGGGGCTCTGCCCCACGACCCCGCAAGCCCTGTAAGGGCTTTCTCGTCGCTATCTCCTCCGAACATCGCACGTAACGCGGAATCATCAATAAAGACAACACCAGGGTTTGTGTCCTCCTCGTGGACCTCCGAAAGTTCACGTACACGAGCTTTGACCAGTTCTTTCACTTGTTCCTCCTTCCCCGTGGCTATCCTAATCTCAAAGGATACCGCCCCATTACCTCTCGTTTTAAACGGAATGCAGGGATTAAGTCGTACCAAGCGGGGAGTTGAAACATCCCCATACTCACGTTGTTTGAGTTCGTCAACTAAAACGGCACAGAGATAGGTGGTGCACATTCCTGCTCTCGAGTCAGTATCGTCTATTCCGATGATCATAAACCTTTTCTTTAAAAGAAAAGGTTTATCAAAAGAATAGTTTTTCCGAAAAAACGCTTCTTCTAAACCAAAGCGGGCTTGAAAAAAACACTTTACAGAAAGATAGAAGTTTTCTTTTAGCACAGGTTTTCTTTTGTAAAAAGAAAAAGTGTGAAGAAAGTTTGATCAAAGAAATAAAGAACGATTTTTAAAAATAGTTTTCTTAGCACAGGTTCTTTTTCTAAAAGAAAAAGTGTAAAGAAAGTTTAATCAGAGAAATAGTTAATAAGCATCCAAGCTCATTCTAAATTAGGAAAAGAAACCAAAAATGAACCTCTATTCCCTGACGTTGGTGTTGTATCTGTTCTTAATTTACTGGCTGATCGTTTTAGCGCTTGATCGAAAGGGCATTTTGGAACGATTCAACATTTCGGCATTTGGGCCTGTTTTGATGATAAGGACGAGACGGGGGGAGAGATTATTAGAGCGCTTGGCAAAAGGAAGGCGAAAGGAACGATTCTGGAGGATCTATGCTAACATCGGAACGATTTTAGTGCTTATAGCAATGACCTTCATGTTTATTCTCGTGGTACGGAGCGTATATGCCATGGCTCTAATGCCGCCCGAACCAACGAAGCTACATGAGCCAAGGAATTGGCTGCTCATACCAGGATTAAATGAGTTTATACCAATGCTCGCCTGGATTGGTTTTGTGATTGCGATAGTGGTACACGAGCTCTCTCATGCCGTATTGAGCACCGTCGAGAAGATAAAAGTGAAATCAATGGGACTTCTGGTTGCATTAGTGCCAATCGGAGCATTTGCTGAGCCAGACAGCGAGCAACTCTTTGGTGAAAAGAAAAAGGAAAGCGGTAAAAAGAGGGTAGATGCGAGAGAGGCAGGTGAAACGGAAACGATAGGGAAGAAAGTAGCAACCTCACGTGAACGAACACGCATACTTTCTGCGGGGGTGACCAGCAATTTTGGTGTGGCGTTCATTGCATTTCTCTTTTTCTTCGCTATTCTCTTCTCCGTACAGCCTGTCAACGATACTATGCTTTTTGTGCATAAAGTTTTGGAAGGAAGCCCTGCGGAAAAATTTGTGATAGAATCCGGGATAGTTATAACAGGAATTAACGGGTCGAAGATTACAGACGAAAGCTTGGAGAGGATGAATAAAGCGCTGGAAGAAAAGACAGAGATCGTCTTCACTGTGTTGGATAAAAATGGAAAAGAGCGGGAGATACTGATAGAAGGAGGTTATGAGAGCGTTGGATTGATAATAGGAGGTGTTGTGGATGGTTCTCCAGCGTATAAAGCAGGGTTACAAGAAGGTATGAGCATAATAAGAATGGATAATGAGAAGATAGATGACTACGTAGATTTCCAGAATTTTATGAATCAGACTATACCTGGGCAAATAGTAGAAGTTGAAACAAAAGGTGGAAAATTTATTGTGGAATTAGAGCAGGTGGATCCTGACGAGAAGGGATACTTAGGCGTTTTTTTCAATCCATATAATTCCTTAGGAATGATTGTTGTGGATACCAAACTATATTTAGAATCTTTACAAGCATTGCCTTCTTTTTTTGTGTCCCTCTCGCCACTTCAGTGGTTGTATGGCTGGGTGCTGCTGACGATCATGCCAATTGATCCTCCTCCTTCTGGGTTCGGTGGTTTTAATCCTCTGCTCATCCATTTATACGAGCCGGTGGGTGTTGCATCATTCTTTGGTGGAGGTATTTTTTGGACTGCAGATGTGCTGTTCTGGGTTGGTTGGATTAATTTCTACGTTGGGCTCTTCAACTGCCTGCCTGCCGTTCCGCTTGATGGCGGCTATGTATTTAGAGAGATGCTGAACCCGGTGTTAAGGGGTATAAAGGGGGAGAAAAGGAAAGAGAAAATCGTAAAGGCAATTGTATCCCTTATAGCGATTGTCATCTTCTCGTCCATCATTTTCATGTTATTCGGTCCTTATCTCCTGTGAAGCAGAAATGAGATCATTACCCCAAGCTCAGTGAAAGGTTATCGTGCAAAAACACGGATAATATCATCTCGTGTGATAATCCCAACCAATTTCCCCTCCTTATCTACCACAGGGATCCGGTTAAAATCGTTCTTATGCATAATCCGTGCAGCATCGGAGATAGAGTCTTCGGGTAATATCGTCATTGGTTTCTTTGACATCACGTCCTTTACGTATCCTTCAAATAGCGCGTCAATTTCCTCAGGGATTCGCTTCACCTCCTTCATGTAGGCGGGTAGAGAGAAGACTGGAAAAGGATTCAGCGGGTCTATATCGGGAAAGGGAACGGTTGCTGTCAATTTTATAATGTCCGCTTCACTGATAACGCCAACAACCCTCCTCTTGTCATCAATCACCGGCGCACCGCTAATTCGATGCGCTCTCAAGGTCTCTGCAACGTGCTGAATCCTGTCGTCGGGCTTAAATGCAATAACCTCCTTTGTCATCAGCTCTTTAACCTTAACATTTATCTGCGTTTGCATGACGGTTTCCTCCTATTTTATCATTCGTATAGCGAAGCGATTATGTCCGCGCGAGTAATAATCCCCACTAACTTCCCCGTTCTGTCCACAACGGGCAGGCGATTAAACCCTGTTGAGTACATAATCAGTGCAGCATCGTCAATTAAGGTATCCGGCGATACTGTTTCGGGATTCTTTGACATGATCTCTTTCACTCTCATCCGCCCGGCTTCTTCGATATCCTCCCGGATATTGTGCACGTTTTCACCATGGCGATGTAAAATCTCAAGTGTCGTCAAGAGAGGCGTGTACCAATGAAACATGTCCAGGAGCTTGAGAATATCAGCCTCACTCACCACGCCAACGACTTCCTCTCGGTCATTGAGAACCGGAGCACCAGATATTTTCTTCGTCCTGAAGAGCTGTGCAACGTCTGCCACTGAATCGTTCTCATTCACCGTAATAACGTTTCGTGTCATAGCCTCGTCGACCCTTTCCTTCATGGCAAACCACTCCTCTTCAGCTCTATTTTATCATGAATAGACTCATCTGGATAGATTACACCGTACACATCGTGCGCTTACATCCCGCTCTTTATACCAATCGCTTTTCGTATCACTTGCGCTATTGGTATCGAACAGATCATATACCAGAGCACCCAGTAAGGAAGGCCGAATATAAAACTGTCTGTGAACGCTTTCTCACCGATCAACGGGAAAATCACCGCTCCTCCTGCGTAGATTCCTACATATCCCCATATCCACATGAATATCGGTATCGTAATGATACCGATGTAAGCCATGGGCTTCATTTGCTGCTTGAACATCTCACCGGAGAATTGTGTTTGCTTCCTCATCACCTCTGCTCTCTTCTTCTCTATTCTTTTCATCTTATGCTTGTTGTTCTCACGCTTTGCCTCCAAGAGCTCTTTTTGAAGCTCCCGTATCTGCTTTTGATACTCCTTCGACTTCTCTATCAACTCCCAATTCATCGTGTATTTCTGGATTACTGACGTGTAGATACCGGTAATCACCGATAAGATGAGGATGGCGATTAAGAAATTATCAACAAAAGCTGCTAAAGGACCCAGCACGACATCCAAAGCGTCGCCCATTCCTTCTCTGAGCCCGGGGATGATGAGAATGCCAAACAGCATAAAAAAACCTAAGCCCATAGCTGCACCTTCTAAAACTCTCTTTACCTGCTCTTTCTTTCGTTGCAGAACTCTCTCTTTAGCTTTCACCATCTCCCATTCCTGATAAATACATGTGCCGTTATATATTTAAACATTTACCGCACTTATTGAAGATTTTTCTTATTCTATTGAGCGTATTCGTTCACCATATCCTCCAGCACTTCTGCCATAGCAGCGTGAAAAATCAAATCCTCTTTTATTCGTGCTGCTATTCTCCTCTTCGCATATTCATCCTCTACAAATGTAATCCCCTGATAGGAGACATTTTTAAGAACGAGCCCGAAAGCCGGTGCAGGCTCGATTTGCTCCGTTATTCGTAGCTCCAGAAGGTCTTCAACCCATCTCTTATCCTCCGTGCCACTACCAACCATCTTCAGTGCCGAAACGATCTTCCGCACCATTTTACGGAGAAAGCTCCTTGCCTCTATATCGATAATGATAAATGAGTTTCTTTTTTCCATACTAACCCGCTTTATCTCCGTTATCCTTGAATAACTCCCAGCTAACGGGGCTCCGCCCCGTTGACCCCGAAAACCCTGTAAGGGTTTATCGTACTCCTCGTGATTATCTGGCTGAGCGAAGTTAGAGAAATCATGTACTCCAATAAGCAGTTCCGATGCTTCTCGCATACCGGTGATATCCATACCCACATCTGGCTGTACCCATAAAAAATAGCGGTATTCTCGAGCTATCGCATCTCTGCGGGCATTAAATCCCGAAGGTGGTTTTGCGATGGCGACTGCCCATATATCCTCGGGAAGCAGACTGTTTATCATCCGGGGTGTTACGTTCGGATGTGCGGTGTCAAAGGAAACAACCTGGGAGAGCGCATGCACTCCTTTATCAGTCCTACCTGCCGCGGAATAATTTGATGATGCTCGGTCTTCAATGATCTCGAGGTTCTTTAATGCCTTGAAGAGTTCACCTTCTATCGTTGGACCTACAGACTGAGGCTGAATCTGAAACCCGTGATACTGGGTGCCGAGGTAACCAATTTTGAGTGCTATTCGTTCCATTTACATCCGTACGCTTCATTCTACAAAATGTTAGTACCCGTAATGTATAATTTATGGATAGAGATAAAAAGAAAAAAACGAGGGAGATTTTTTATAGGTTAAGAAAGACGTATGGAAGTCAGAACAATTCTTGTGGAACCGAAGAGTGAGGAGAATATAGGAGCAGTCGCGCGTGTGATAAAGAACTTTGGCTTCTCCGACCTTTACCTGCTCAATCCCCCAGATATAGGGAAGAAGGCAATCGCGGTTGCTTCTCACGCTTACGATGTGCTCAGTGCATGCACAATGGTGACTTCGATAGGAGAGGCGATTGAGAACTCAGCTCTTGTTGCTGGCACCACCGCTAAGCCCGGCATTTCGGCTAATAAGCATCTTAGAATGCCCTTTTTCTCACCTCGAGAACTAAAAGAGAAGATTGAAGGTAAACGTGGAACCTTATCCCTTTTGGTTGGTAGAGAAGATCGGGGGCTCTTGAACGAGGAGCTTATGCACTGCGATATCGTCGTGTGTATCCCTACGAGTCCAGAGTATCCCGTGATGAACCTCTCGCACGCTGTTGCGGTAGTTCTTTACGAATTGAGCGAAGTAGAAACGGCTTCTGGAGGACAACCATTAGCACGTGTAGAGGATAAAGAGCGGTTGTTTGCTCATGTGAGAACGTTTCTGGATGAGATAGGCTATAGGGAGCATAAAAAGGAGAAGACCATGCTCATGCTGAGAAGAATACTTGGCAGAGCTGAACTCACTGCGAGAGAGGTGCAAACGTTGAGAGGGATATTAAGAAAAGCGGAATGGAAAATTGGGAAAGGTAAAACGTAAGTACTTGCATAGCTGGACAATAAATCCCAATTTCAAATAACGGGGCTTCGCCCCGTTGACCCCGAAAACCCTGTAAGGGTTTACTACC
>JASEFB010000047.1 GCA_030019325.1 archaeon
GATATGCTGAAAAGAGAGTTATAATCGTGCTCGTATCGCAAACTATCTCTTTAACCAGGTTTTAAACTTTTTTGCTGTCCTGATCGTATTTGTAACTTCCAATGCCCTTTCAAAACCAAGAACAGGCAGCAAGTCCTTATATTCCAAAATTCCCACACGGTATAGGTCAACTAAAAACTGTTCAACGATTGCATAAGTCTGATTAGCTTTCGCATATTTCTCTGCAAATAAAATGTCCTTCAATATGGTGCTGACTAGCAAAGACTGCGATACTTTCTTTTCCTCCAGATAGGGAGCCAGTTCAGAGATGACTTCCCCATCCACGCTTATTATTTTCTCCATCTTTATCACCATTTACAATTATTTTTCCACCTTTATAAATCTCTACAACCCCCTATAATAAAACCCTTCCCCTTTTGCCTCTTCTCCATCAAACATCCCTCTTACATCAACACACTTTTTCTTTTTAGAAAAAAGAAAACCTGTGCTAAAAGAAAATCTTTCTTTCCGAAAACGCTTTCTTTTTAAGAAAGGGTTTATTCTTGAACGCATCATGCGCCACCGCCACAATCACACAATCTACCTTTTCATTAAACTCCTCCAAAGCCTTCACACCAAACTGTTCAATCTCCTCTTTGGTTAACAGAGGGTCATACCCATACACCTCAACACACTTTCTTTCTGAAGAAAGATAAACCCTTACAGGGTTTTCGGGGTCGTGGGGCGGAGCCCCACACTGTGCTAAGAAAGAGTATAGTTCTTTTAGTAAAGCTTTTCTTCCTAAGAAAAGGTTTGTGCTAAAAGAAAAATCCAAAGCTTTTACCTCAAATCCCTCTATCTCCTCTTTATCCAGTAACGGATCATACCCATAAATCTCAACGCCAAATTCCTTAAGTTCCTTCACCATCTCCCTCACCGGTGATTCTCTCGTATCCGGCACATTCTCCTTGTACGTCAAGCCCATAATGAGCACTTTCGAGCCCTTTATTACCTTACCGACTTCGTTCAACCCTTTTATCGCCATCTCCGCAACGTGCTTCGGCATATAATCGTTAATCGCCCTCCCTGCTAGGATTACCTGGGGGTGATAACCCAACTCTTTTGCTTTATACACCAGATAATAAGGATCAACAGGAATGCAGTGTCCACCAACTAACCCTGGCGTATAGGGATGAAAGTTCCATTTTGTGCCTGCGGCTTCTAAAACTGATCTTGTATCCAAACCCATTTTATTGAAAATAATTGTAAGTTCGTTCATCAACGCGATGTTCAAATCCCGCTGGATATTCTCGATAACCTTAGCAGCTTCTGCTGTCCGTATATCTTTCGCTTTGTAAACCGTGGTGATTAAACCATACAGCTCGGCTAATGTTTCGGTTGTCTCCTCATCCATCCCCGCGACTATTTTTGTTATCTTATTCAAGGTATGTGCTTCATCGCCGGGATTTATCCGTTCGGGAGAATAGCCAATTTTGAAATCTATTCCACAGTTCATTCCTGATTCTCTTTCCAGTATCGGCTTAACGATCTCCTCGGTAACGCCTGGATAAACCGTTGATTCTAAAACAACGATTGCACTTTTCTTCAAGTTCCTCCCAATAATTTCTGATGCTGATTTAACATATCGCAAATCTGGCTCTTTCGAGTTCGTTACCGGTGTTGGCACGCATATTAAAACGAAGTCCGCTTGTTTTATTTTCGATGGGTCTGATGTAAACTCTGTGGTCTCTTCATCGTTGGTTTTTAGTAAAGTAAGCCCTTTCTGGGCTTGCGGGGACGCGGGCAGAGCCCGCGATTGTGAAGCAAAAAAGTTTTCGTTTAGCTTTCCTACCTTCTCTTCGTCTATATCGAATCCTATCACTTTGAGGTGCTTGGAGAAGGCATTTGCTAATGGCAGTCCAACATACCCTAATCCTACAATGCAAACGGTTTTGTTTTTCATGTTTTTTTTCTTTTCCTTTTATATCTAATTATCGCCATTTCTGTCAAAATATCGTCTCTATCCTTAATTACTACTCTATCTTTCATCTCAATCTCATCAATCAGCACTCTAAGCTCGTCACTCTTAAGAATCTTGACCTCTAATAAAGACTTCAATATCATGCTCAAATCAACAAATTTAAATTCATCGCTTCAACCTTTTGATTAGTTCAGCACCTTTCTCCAACTCCTCCACACTCCTTGAGCCCACTTCTCTCCTTATTCCCCTATCTGCTAATATGTCTTTGAACTCGATTGTTGTTACTCCTGCGATCTCCGCGGCTTTACCCAGCGATACCGCGCCCTCTTTATAAAGTTCAACGGCAGCAGCCGTTCTAAGATCGGGCTTAGCATTTAGCAAAGTTCTAAAAGCACCTTTTACAGCCTCGTCAACGCTGCCATAATATCCGGATTTAATCAAAGCTCTTATTTCCTTTTCAATAATTGTAGGTAATGCAAATATTTCTGCCATTTTTATCACCTAATATATTTGTAGTCTTCTACTTTATATAAATCATTGCTCGCGAACGAAATGAAAATTTTCATGTAACATCCAGCCAGAATCTTGCTTCTTCTTAACCACGCGCCGATGGCGAGTGCAATCGTAAATACCGACAGAACAATAAGAACAGGCGATAATCGAATTCCAAAACACTTTCTTTCTGCGAAGCGTTTTGATTAAACTTTCTTAAAGTTTGAAAGAAAGAACCTGTGCTAAGAAAGAAATCTTTTTTGCAAAGCGAAAAGCCTTTTGAAGCCTTTGGCTTCACGGAAAAATGCTATCGCAGTTCTTTTGGTAAAGCTTTTCTTTTGAAGAAAAGGTTTGTATGCATAAAAGGGTGAGAAGGATTACGAGTGCGAGGTCAAGGTCTTTTGGGAAGTGCTTGAGCATGATCTCAATTTTCATGGTACATACATACATACATACATACATACATACACACACACCTTCTCCAAAAAATAGGTAGGTTTATAAATAGGGAAAGCGAATTAAAAAACCACGTATTGGAAGGTTTACGGGAAGGATGTGCGGGATAGTAGGTTACGTGGGATATAGAAAGGCATCCCCGCTATTGCTGAAAGGCTTAAAGAACCTTGAATACAGGGGTTACGACTCCGCAGGGATCGCCACGTGCCATGCCCAAAGTTGCATTGAGGTGAGAAAGGGCGTTGGTAAGGTAGAAGAAATAGAGAAGAAATTGAATTTTGAAAGTCTTGATGGTGACATGGGGATAGCGCATACGAGGTGGGCGACCCATGGGGCGGTTACAGACAGAAATGCACATCCACATACCGATTCCACAGGGAAGATAGCAATCGTTCATAACGGGATAATAGAGAATTACAAGGAATTAAAAGAAGAACTCATCGAAAAAGGGCATGAATTCAGGAGCGAGACGGATTCTGAGGTAATAGCCCATTTAATCGAAGAAAATATCGCATATGGATTTGAACGCGCCTGCATGAGAGCTTTCAACAGGTTAAAGGGTAGTTATGCGATTCTTGCTATTAAGGAAGGCGAGGATAAAATAATAGGTATTCGGAAGGATTCGCCTATCGTGGTTGGCCTAGCGGAGCATGGTACATTCTTTGCTTCTGACATACCTTCATTCTTAGAATGGACGAAGAATGTCATGTATCTGTACAATTACGACATTGTCATTGCGGGAAAGGAAGGGATCAGGGTTTATAATGAAGGGAGAGAGGTATTTCGGCCGATAGATACGGTGGAATGGGACATTGAGCAAGCGAAGAAGGGTGAATTCAGGCATTTCATGATGAAAGAGATAAGCGAGCAGGCTGAAACTGTGATGAAGGCGATAAAGCAGGATAGAGCGGTTGTGCGAGCTATTGTGGAAGAGATGAAGAATGCCTTTGGTATTTTTTTCGTTGGGTGCGGCTCGAGTTATCATGCAAGCCTGGCGGGTAGCTATTTGTTTTCCAAGGAGGTAAAGATGCACGTTAACCCCGTTTTAGCTTCAGAATTCGAGAATTATGAGCACTTCCTTACCGATAAGACACTGGTCTTTGCGGTATCCCAATCTGGAGAGACGGCGGACGTGCTGGAGGCAGTGAGGGTAGCAAAAGGTAGAGGAAGCAGAGTGATAGGCATTACTAATGTTATGGGCTCTTCGTTAACAATGGAAGGCGATGCTTTTCTCCTGATGCACTCCGGACCTGAGATATGCGTACTCTCAACAAAAACCTACACATCACAGGTTGTATTAATGAACCTTCTTGCTCATGCCCTTGTGAATAGATACGAAGAATACATGGCGGACGTAAAGGGCTTGTATCTGGACATTTACAATCTCACATCAAGAGCGATGAGGGAGCATCTGGAGGAATTAGCGAATGAATTAGTTGAAAAGGAGCATATTTATTTGATTGGAAGAGGTCTCCAGTATGCTACCGCGCTGGAAGCTGCGCTGAAGATAAAAGAGGTTTCATATATACATGCGGAGGCTTTTGCCGGAGGGGAACTCAAACACGGACCCTTAGCTTTGGTAGAGGAAGGGGCACCAGTGATCGCATTTACTGCAAGAGATAATTGTAATAAGATATTAGCAAACATGCATGAAGTGAAGGCACGAGGGGGGTGGATCGTGGGTGTATCCGCAAATGACAGTGATTTATTCGATTACTGGATAAAAGTGCCCGAGGCAGGAGCATTGAATCCAATAGTTCAGATCATACCGATCCAGATTCTTGCATATGAACTTGCAGTTCTAAGGGGGCTTGACCCTGATAAACCCCGTAATCTCGCTAAAAGTGTTACGGTAACATAACTAAAAGCGTATCGAAACAATGACATAAGGTGTAATTTATCCTGTGGAGAGCGATGAGCGCGGAGCATACGGGGTGCTGAAATGAAAGGGATAATACTTGCGGCGGGTAAGGGGGAAAGATTACAGCCACTTACGGATTTTAAACCAAAAGCAACGCTTCCCATCTGCAATAAACCCCTGATTGAATATCAAATTGAGTTATTAAAGAAGCATGGGATTGATGAAATAGCGGTTGTTGTTGGGTACTTAAAGGACGAAATTAAGCTTAACGATGTGAAATTTTACGAAGACAGGTTAATAAGAGGGACCGCATCTGCATTGTATGCTGCACGGGATTTTATTGATAGAAATTTTGTTTTGGTTTATGGTGATCTCTTTTTTGACATTCTCAATTTTTCGGAGATAATAGAAAAGGAGAATTCTATTGGCATTGCGAGGGTAAAGGACGTTTCGAGATATGGTGAGGTTCTGTTTGAAGGTGGGTACTTAACGGGGATAAGAGAGAAAACAGGATTTGGAGAGGGGTTTGTGAATGCTGGGATATATCATCTTACTCCAACGATATTGGATTTTGTAGAACGGATGGAAGAGAGCGAGCGAAAGGAATACGAGCTTACCGATTCCGTTCAGAGGCTCAACGAGAAAGAAAAGGTCAAGGTTATTCCTTTGAATGGCTATTGGAACGATATCGGTTATCCATGGGACTTTATTGATGCGAACAGGTATATGCTTGAGCGAACAGGATTTGCTGTGGGTAAGAACACAGAAATCTGGGATTCGGCGATAATAAGGAAGCCCGCGGTCATAGGAAAAGATTGCAAGATAAAGAATTGTGTAGTTGAAAAATCAGTTATCGGGAATGATTGTGTTGTTGGTGAGTTTTCTGTTTTAAAGAGAAGCGTTTTGATGTCAAATTCTAAAGTTCCGCATTTAAATTATGTTGCGGATTCAGTTATTGCTGAGGGTTGCAATTTGGGAGCAGGGACGAAGATAGCGAATTTGAGATTTGATGAAAAAAATGTGAAAATGAGCATAAAAGGAGAAAGGGTAGATTCTGGAAGGAGGAAATTAGGAGCGATAATTGGATTCAATGTCAAGACTGGTATCAACGTTTCAATTTATCCTGGGGTGAAGATAAGCAGTGGTAAATGGATAGAAGTGGAGAGTTTGGTGAGGAGAGACGTTTAAATGTAGAAAAATAGAAATGAATATTATGCAAAAAGAATACGTTGGGTTAATCGAGGAATATTGTTCACTAATAAAAAATCATTTCCGCGACAGGTTGATTTCTATCTGCCTCTTTGGATCGGTAGCACGAGGAGAGGCAAAACCTGGAAGTGATATAGATATTTTGGTTGTTGCAGACGATCTTCCAATAGACATAGGATTGAGAATAAAAGAGACAAACTATGTTCATGAGAATCTGAAAAAGAGCGAGGCATATATTTCACTTTGTAAATCAGGCGTGAGTGGGTTGGTCTCGGATATTTTCTTCACACCTGAAGAGATCGAGAGGCATCCTCCGATACTGCTTGATATGGTTGAAGATGGTATAATATGGTATGATAAGGAGGACTTCCTCAGAAAGGTCCTCCTCTCGATAAAGGAGAATCTTAAGAAATTGGAGGCGAAAAAAGTAACCACAGAAAAAGGCTATTATTGGGTCCTTAAACCAGATATAAAACCCGGCGAGATAGTGAGAATATGATAAACAACATTTGAAAAGGTAAGTAGAATAGTAAATCTTTGCGATAAATACCTGCAAACTATGCCCTGAATTGTGAAAAATAACCCGACTCACACAAAGAAAGGAGAATGAAAAACAAAAGAGTGCTAATAACAGGAGGTGCGGGGTTCATAGGTTCTAATTTGGCTGAAGAATTGGTAAGAAAGGGGCATGATGTTGTTATCCTAGATGACCTCTCTATTGGTAAAGAAGAGAATATAAAAGAGTTTAAGGATAGCGTTAGATTCGTAAAAGGAAGCATAACTGATTTGGAGTTATTAAAAGAATTGTTTAGAGATGTTGAGTGCGTTTTCCATCAGGCTGCAACCCCTTCGGTCCAGCGTTCAGTTGAGGCTCCTCTTGCAATAAACGAGGTGACGTGAAGGGGACTTTGAATGTTTTAATTGCGGCTCGGGATAGCGAAGTTGAAAAGGTTGTTTATGCATCTTCCTCTTCTGTCTATGGCGATTCGTGGGCTCCGCCCACGTCCCCGCAAGCCCCGAAGGGGCTTACGGAACTGCCGAAGAGAGAAGAGATGAAACCAAATCCAAAATCCCCTTATGCTGTTTCTAAATTAACCGGAGAAGAGTATTGCGAGGTTTTTCAGAGGTTTACGGGCTAAAAACTGTTTCACTACGATACTTTAATGTTTACGGATCCAAGCAAGACCCCTCCTCAGAATATGCAGCGGTTATTCCAAGATTTATCACAAGGGTGTTAAAGAATAAGCCACCCATAATCTATGGCGATGGAAATCAAACAAGGGATTTCACATTTGTTAAAGACGCTGTGAAAGCAAATCTCTTGGCGATGGAGGATGGAGAGGGTGTGTTTAACATAGCATCTGGGAAGAAGATAAGCGTAAATGAGCTTGCAAATGAAATCATGGAAATGTAGGTATAAGACTCAAACCAATTTATGATAAGCCAAGAGAAGGGGATATTAGGGATTCTTTAGGCGATATTTCAAGAGCGAAGGATAAACTGGGATATGAACCAAAATACAATTTAGAAGAAGGATTAAAGGAGACGATAGAATATTTTGAGATGATACTGAATCAGGGGGGGATAAATATTAAAGCAGATGCTTGGGTAATAAAGGAAAAAACGCTGACAATGCCAGACGGAGAGCATGTGAACGAATCGTTACGAAAACTAGCAAAGGCACGGGCAGCGTCTTCATCGACACTGGTATAGGCAGGTTCTTCGCCTATCTCGGCATGATGATCGTTGCCCGATTTTTAGGACCAACCGATTTAGGTCTAATATCTTTGGCTTCTGCTATTGCCACGATTGCATCTACGGTTGTTCTCTTGGGGATGCCAGAAGGAGTTGTTGGTACGTTCCTTTTTACAGGGGGAAAAATGATGAAGGAATAAATGGAGCGGAAATAGCAACGGGCATTTGAACTATCTCATTTTATTAACTTTTTGCAGATTTCGAAGACTTCCTCGGCATCAGTTAATGCCCTTAATCCTTCTTCTTTTGCGAAGAGTCGAGAAGGGGGTGTAAGAGTTCTTTCATCTCCGTAAAACGAAGGACCTCTCTTTCTTGCTAAATCGCTTGACACTCTCGCCATGAACTCAATATTCTCTTTGAACCAGTTTGGGAGTGGCCTTGCCTCTTTAACAAAGCGTAAGACATCGCTAACATCATGAGCTCTAGGATACTCAATTGCGAGGAATCTTAAAGCAGCTTTAAGAGAAAGCTCAACCGCTTCTTGAGATCTTCTGATTGTTAATGAATAATCTTCATTTCTCAAGGTGTTTCTCGCTTCTTCAAGTACCCTTTCTGCACGAGTGAGATAATCAAGCGCCAACTCATCGGTTCTCATATTTCTACTACCTCCCCCAGTTTATAATCAGGTTTTAAGTCCCAAAACCACTTCCCATCTCCTAAAATTATTTTCCTTGCACCGATCTCTTCGAGTCTCTTTTTTAAATTGGTTAGAATGGTCTTCATAAAATTATCAGTGTCATATAAAATTATTCCATCAGTAACTACGTCCAACAATATTGGTGGGTTCTTTTTTATTTCATCAGATGTAAGAGGAACAGGGCTAATCAGCGTTCCGAGTTTATTTTCTTCCAAATCACGATATTCTTTAGAAGTCCTCATCTCCTTCTCTATTTCATTGAAGACATCAAATCTGCTTTTAAAGTTTTCAAAAGTTTTTAAAATTAGTAATATATCAATATCACTTCCTTCTACCGCCTCTTCTCTGGCAACGCTTCCAAATAGGACTACTGAAATCAAATTCTTTTTTAAGGTTCTTTTCAAAGACCCTACAATAAGATTTACATAATTCATATACTTCTCTGAGGTTGCCATTTTTTCAAGCATCTTCTTTTCACCTCGTGCTTACTTTAGTTTTCCTTCTATAAATTTTTGTGCATTCTTGGAGTGGTAGTTTTGGATAATTTAGAGCCCGATAGTGGTCAGCAGACATGCGAAGGAGAAGTTCCAGGTTTTGGCGAGACATCGTTTGTACATATCAGAAGGCGCGGTTAAAGAGGTGATAACAGAGTCGGATAGTGTTGGAATGGGAGAGAAAGGCAGGTTTATCGCGCAAAAAGCGATTAATGAAAGACATGCCCTAAGGGTTATATATGAGAAGAAGGAAAATGAAATAGTGGTTGTAACATTCTATCCTGCAAGGAGGGGAAGATGTGAGAATTAGCTATGATAGGGAAGTGGACGTATTGATGGTAGAGTTCTCTGAAGAGAAGATAGAGTATGCAGAGGAAGTGGGTCCGATGATAGTGCACTTCACAAGCGAGGGTAAGCCAGTGCTTGTAGAAATACTTGATGCAAGTGAGTTTGTAGCAGAGGTCGAGAAGGTTTTGAAGGAAAAAGGGTAAATGGTGAAGGTTGATTTAACTTAACTTTAGAAGGTTCAAGGATGAAGATTCTCGTAACAGGCGGTGCGGGCTTCATAGGTTCGCATATAGTTGATGCAGTTGCAGAGAAGTCATAAAGATGAAGGAGGGTGCATTACCTGATTCTTACAACTAGGATTTCTAAAATTTTTCAGTATCATTAATCCATTGTTACGATGTAACGCCTTATGATAACCCTTATTTTTGCCCGAGGCAGTCTACAAGAGCCCCTTTCTCATTTTAATAGCTAATTCACGCACTTTCTCAAAGTCCTTATCCTTTTGCGATTTGAAAAATGCATGCAATATTATTCGCACGACTTCGGATTTTGTCAGTTCAATGTCTTTTGAGTTATTCGTTATGTATTCTATGCGCTCTGCTATATACTCATCAACCCTTGTTAGTATTACTTTATCCCTTTTCATTGAGTGTTACATTGTAACAGGGTATATATAAACTTTTTCTCCTGTTCATATATATCCGTAAGAAATGCGTAATGCACCCTCCCTTATCATATAATCCCAGCATGAGTTCGGTGATCCTCTTGTATTCTCTCTTTGGGTTAGGTATCCCGTATAGAATATAAGGAGAGCGAGCTCTAGGGGTTGATATTGCTTTTCCGCCCCCGGACATAACCCCAAGTAATTTCCCCTTTAACGATTTCGCCATGCCTGCTCCTATAAATGAGAAATCCATTCCTGTGCCTATCCCGGACCCAGTGAGCGGTATGACAGAACCAAAATTAAAGATCCTGCCAAGGATGGATCTCTCAAAAATTAAGTCACCTATCTTATCATAGAATACTTCTCTCCTTTCACCCATACATTCGGTGAGGATCCTCAAATTCGTGATGTAATATTTGTGGCGTCGACGCCAGAACTCCGTTCCAAACGATCCTATTATACCAAAAGAGATTAAAAGCAAGTTAATTTGGTTGAAGTCAAGCCCGAACTCGATTTTTAAAACTGTAATAAAAACAATAATCGAAATAAACAGGGCGAACCACTTCCAATTTATCTGCGTCAAAGCTATGATTATTCCCGGTATCAGGATCATTAACAACCAAGCAGTTAAAAAAAACTTATGATCGGGCGCAAAACTGATCGCGATGCTTGACAATGGGGATATTTGTGAAGAAATAGGTACTTCTGACAAGTTTGGTGTTATTTCTGACAGGATAGGTATTCGTGATAGAAATGGTTCTAATAAAGCAGGTATTTCTGATAGAGATATTTTCGATAAGACGGGCATTTTTGATACGACGGATACTGGGGTCAGTGAATGCTTAAGAGGCTCGTTAAATAGTCTCGAAATGAGATATAAAGCTAATGCATACCCACTATAAATAGAAAGAGAGCGGTATTTTATCACCGGGATCAAAATTAAGAGCACCAAGAAGAGGTAATAAATCCATGGACTGGTTTTTATCGATAGATAGGAGTCCATGAATAGAGGAATAGAAAAAGTCCTCTCTCCCAGCTTATTAATCAGCAGAATAAAAATAAGACCGATAGTTATTAGATAAGCCCAGATCACGTAGAGATTTGAAAATGCAAGAGGATGGGGTCTTGTTTTTGTTAGTATTTCTTCGCCTTTGAGTAATTCCTCCTTTTCCCTCTATCTTTGAGGACTACCTCCAAATTATTGCAATACAATTCTTTTATTAGAGAAACATCGTATTTAAAGCTTTTGAGGTTTCTTCTATAAGTACGCCCCAAGCCGCTTAACCCGACTGACGGCATTGGGATGCGTGGAAAAGAGCTCCATCAGTCTGTCAGCACGGCTTGCCTTTGCGCGCTCTGCAAACAGTTTTAACTCGTATGCGTCTATCTTTCCATCTCTATCCAGGTCAGCCGCGCTCAAATCCTTTAAATCTCCTCGTGCGGTTACCGGGTCGGCGGCGAAGAAAGCCCGCATGCTTTCCAGCTCCTTCTTTATCTTTTCCGGCTTCGCTCTTGCACTACCATATATTATCTTGTAGAGCGCGGAAGCAAGTTCATGAGGCTTTCTTGTGAGTTCCACACTTCCCGCATCCGCATAATATTCCCGTATACGCGATACATAAAGCACGATAAGATTGCTTATGAAGTAGACAACAAAGGCGATAAGCGCAATCGCCATCATTGGTAAAGCCCCTTGTCTATTTCTACCGCCACCCATACCGCCAAAGATGCCCGACCAGAAGAAGCTGAAATAAATGAAGTAACAGATCATCGGTATCACACTCAACGCGGTTATAACCGCCATATCGCGATGTTTTATATGCGAGAGTTCATGCCCCAGAACTGCTTCGAGCTCGTCCCTGCGCAGCATCTCCATCAATCTTCTGGTAACACAAACCCGTGCGGTCCTCTTCGAGGTGCCAAAAGCGAACGCGTTCGGTATTGATATCTCGGAGATCCCTACCCGCGGCTTGGGAATACCCGCCTTCATCGCTAATTCACTCACCATCCGATGCAATTCTGGCTGCTCACCTTCCGAGACATAGCGAATGCGCATCGTCAGCTCTACTATCTTGGGACCTAAAAAGAACTGGATAGCCACCACTACGAAGGCGATTACGGCGTAAATTATCGGTGTGCCCCCCCCCACGAAAGTGGCAATAACAGCTAATAACGCATAGATCACCGCAAACAGGAGCACGACACTGAGCCCCATCCTTATCTTAAGCCACGCCGTTCTCATTTCTCATCGTATATATTTTCTTTCTTACCACTATTTAAACTTATCATTCATCGAATTGCCTCTGCATTCCCTCCATCACAAGCGAGGGGGAAAGTATAATATAGGGGAAACCATAATACACCTCACTCTCTATTATGATGATCATGCGTTATAAGGTTAAGAGGTGATTTGAATGCGAGAGCTACGCCACTTTCTATCCTTTCTTACAAGACCTAAGAGTGTAAAGATAAGCATAATCAGCGGTACCGTGATCATCGTCGGAGCATTGGTTGACGCAGTATTCTTCCTCAACCTACTGAATATGTTTACCAAAGATAAAGCACTTGGTGCTGCGATGTTACTACGCCTGGGCTATGAATCCACGCTCATATTCATGGGCTACATAATTCTTTTGTTCGGGTTCTTAAACTCGGCATTTCTTATGTTGCGAAACCACAAATTTAATGCTCTTTCAAAAAAGCTTCAAATTCAGGTTATCATCCTTATCTCTTTTATTATTGCTTTTTTGGTTGCGAGAGCATTTGTTGTGCTCCTAGACGTCCCTATTAATCCTGCATACCAGTTATGGATAAAAGGATATCGTGTTCATCATTTTTTCTTTGGGATCGGAGTGCTCGTTATTGGTGGCTGGCTTGGACATATTCAGTACGGGCGCCTTATAACCAAGATTTCCGCTGGCCTCTATGGCATTGGAGTCGGACTGGTCGTGGATGAGTTCGGATTGCTATTGACCTTTGGAGATTATTGGGCAGCTCAATCATATATTTTCTTCGTGATAATCTCGCTCTTTTTTTTGATAATGCTCTTATCTGAGGCGTATAAACTATTTAACACGTCATCACCATCGTTTTCAGATTTAGGAAATAATGAACGTTATCATTAGAACCTGAAATGTCAGAAATCAGGACTTTCGTGGGCATCCCCGGAGCTATAATTTAGTCCGGAGTACCTTTGCGGTTACGATAAAACCTATAATGAGGTTCGAGAAGTATGTAATCCCTCTCCAGACTCCTACAAGAACGCCTACTGTATGAGCGGGGACGAATCTGGAATACAGGTAAAACATACTGGCTTCTGCAATACCACTGCTTCCGGGAGTAATTGAGATAAGAGATAAAATTACTATGATAAGTTGTGAAGTGATAGAATAGAGAAAAAACGGGCTCTGGTTGAATGCGATCAGCACTGCGGATGGTACGAGAAATTCGGAGAGCCATATTGCTGCTGTGAGCAGTATTACAGTTGTTATCTGATTGTACGAGTTGTTAGCGAGCTCCAGCAAAGCAGCACTGAACAGTCTCAATTCTCTTTTAATATAAGTGCAGATTTTTTCTGTTTTTTCTTCCTTAAAGATCTTCTTCAGAGCAGGATAACATTTTTCAACCAGTGCATCTGCTCTTTCGGGTTTCGTTATTCCCATATAGAGAACTGCAATAAATATCACCAAAGATACGAAAAATACAATTCCGACTTCCAAACCAAATTTAGTTGAAAATTCCGGTTCCGATAAAACCATAAAAAGGGCTAATGCAGAGATAAAAAAGATCGCATCAAGAAGTCTCTCCACCAGAATAACGGCGCTTGCTGAGCCAAGACTTGCACCCTTATCGACGAGCATTTTGACCCTTACCGGTTCTCCTCCTGCGGAAGAAGGAGTTATCGCCGCCAGAAACATGCTTGCAAGTGTTGTATCGAGCGCATATCCAATGGAAATTTTTTGGTTGAGAAAAGAGAAGAGAAGTTTGAGTCTCAATGCCCAGAAGAGCCAGAAAAGAGCGTGACAAATGAAGGCGATTAAAAGCAGCTCGGACTTTGCCTCTATGATTACACTCCAGGTTAAGCTCGTCTCAGTGAGCTTGAAAATGACGAGTATTGATGCAATGCTTATCAGCATTCCAGCAAATTTCTTCAGTCCGCCACTCTTTTTATTGCTTTCCATTCCACGCTGCTCCCCCTTACAAAATTGAATAGGGCGATGATTGCTGAGTACTGAAGAATGAGCAGGTATAAAACAAGTCCTGCAGAAACTGCGAGTGATGCTTTTGGCGATGCGTTGTTTGAATAAAATAGTAACAGGAAGGGTGAAAATATAACAAATGGAAGAAAGAGTAGTATACAGTAGGTCATAGTGAGCGCTATAGCCCATGAAAGAATAAAGCTTTTATTATTACTGCTCTTAACAACATTCCAGTATCGCCAGAGCTGCAAGCCACCGTAATACCACCTCTTTCTCTGATTGAGCAAATCCGTCCAGCTGACAGGAGATTGTTCATGGATCTTTGTGGTACGAAGAAGAATCGCTTTATAGCCTTTAGCATGCATTCTCGTCGCGTAATCTGCATCTTCAGTGATCGCACCTTCATTTAGTTTATACTTGTAAAGAAGATCAGCCCTAAGGACACCAATCAAGCCATTAAATTGTTTGAACGCTGATCTTTTGAGCAAAAAGTTCAGCATGTGGTATTCCGCCTGGATAGTTCTCGAAACAAAGTTTACGGGATTTGATACATACCGGGGAGAGGAGGCTATGTATGCCATTGGGTCCTTTTCAAGAGCATATACGCACTCTTTAACAAAGTTTACTTCTGGCCTGGAATCAACATCGAATAGTGCCACAAAATCGGGCTTGAAATCTGCAAGATATCTAAGCGCATCATTTAGTGCTCCGGCCCGCCTCCCTCTACTCTGTCTTGATAAGACTTCTACACCCTCCGGTTTAAGCAATCTAATTCTCTCATCGTTTTCTGAGTTAATGTCAACGGCATACACTATCTTTGCCCTAAGATTCCCGTACTCCAAAGCCATAATTCTTTTTGCCGAGTTTAAAACTACCTGTGAGTCTTCTAATTGTGATACTGGTACGATTACCGCAATTTTTTTCATTGCTTCTCACGTGTTATATAGATAGCATAGCGTTTCAATTGTTATTTATCAAGTACAGATCTGCGGAAATTTTATAAATGAAAGATGAGTATGCATACCTATGCTTGAGTTAGAAGGTCTGAGTACCGCAGCGAAGATAGGGGAGATATTAATTCTCATTGGGATATTCTCGGTATCGTTTCAGCTCTTACCGTTTTGATGATAGCCACGCTCGGTTTAGGAATAGCTATGACTGTTCCAAGGATATTTTTAGTCTTTTTAATTCCTCTTGGCGTGATTAAAGTAGCGGGTG
>JASEFB010000048.1 GCA_030019325.1 archaeon
TTGTCGGACGTGTTGATTGAGGAGGTAGAAGCGATGGAGAGGATTGGAGCAGACTTCATACAAATAAACGAGCCCATATTGTCAAGGATTTATCCCGTTCCAAGACCTTTTATCCACGCGATAAACAAAATAGCACATTCTGTGAGGGTGCCAACAATTCTTCATGTATGTGGTGACATCAGCTCTTTCGCACATTACATCCCGCGAATTGAAGTGGATATGGTATCTCTGGAGTTCGCGGGATCCCCAAAAAACTTTGATTTCCTGACAAAGGACCTTTTTGAAGGTAAGAAAGTGGTAGTTGGCTGTGTTTCCACAAAACCCCCGGTGGAGGATGTTGGAATGATAAAAAGGGTTGTGGATAGGGCTTTGGATTTCTTCTCGGAAATAATACTCAGTAGCGATTGTGGATTTGCAAAAACACCAAAAGATGTGGTTATCTCTAAAATGGAAAATATGGTCACGGTATCGAAAGAAACCTTTCTTTAAAAAGAAAGCTTTACCAAAGAAACATGTTTTTTGAGAGGTTCTCTTTGGCGCTATCAGAGAAGACGAAGAAATAAAAAATAAAAAATTTATCTTTTATGTTTTCCCCGCTGTGGGCTCTGTCCACGTCCCCGCATGTGGGGCTCCGCCCCACGACCCCGCAAGCCCTGTAAGGGCTTACCTGAAAGGGTTTAGTTCACGCGGACATCACAAGATAGGGGTGCGGCTCCTTCGCTTCGATCTCATGTTCTGCTGCGTTACCCTCTGAAACGATCATGTCCATCATCCCGATGAGCGGGAAAACCACCGGTGCATTCTCGATTGGCCCGTACATCACGAAATCCTGCCCCAACAGGGGTGGGATAACGTTAGAGCCTATATCGCATATATGGAATGCCTCTGCTCCCGGTCCTACCCATTTCTTCTTACCTGCTTCTTCGATTCTCTCAGCGTGCTCCTTCCTGTATGTCTTTATCCACGTCCACGCAGAGGGTGCATTGTGAATACCCATCCCCACTGGAATACCATATCTCGACTTTACCACCATGCCAGATGCACAGGAAGACCCACAACCTGCACCTATGGGTAACGTAGCCGGGTCGAACAGCGGTTTTTTTATGCCTAAATCTTCCCTTGCTAAATACAGCATCCCCTTCTCGAACGTCCCTGCTCCAGTCTCCAATAAATCTATCTTCCCTGGTACCGTGGTATCTTTAGGATTGAACCCCAATAGGATAGCTGCTGACAGTTTAGATTTCTTGATTTCTTCCAGCTCCTCTTTTGAACATGATACGTTTATTGAGTTGTATATCGCTTTATCTGACAGCCCGACCTCGTCACAATATTTCATTCCTCCGATCTTCGCCTCTGCAACCGTTGAATCGATCAAGAAAGGCACGTCGCTCACTTTAGTGCAGAACTCTATCTCTTTCTCCATCGCTTCCGGCGATTCCGAGAATATTTGTATGAGCGCGGGATTACCTGTTATGTCCTGCATCTCTTCCTGCTTCTTGAGCAGTGCTTCCGCCTTTTTCTCATCAAATATCGCTTTCTCAGGATCTTCGACGATATCATGCTTCGCATAGAATATCGTGCCTGCGAGAACAGTCGCTACTTCTCCAGGTTGTCCGCCTATCTTCACTCCTGCGATTTCATATATATCCTGTTTCCTATCATATACAAACATTTTTCACCCCTCCCTTTTATGCTATCAGGAATATCACATACGTAAGTATCCCTATCATCACGCCGTATAAAAGGCCAATTGTAAACCCTATCTTCTCCCCCTGTCGTTGCCAGAGCTCCCCTGCGACAAATTCCACTTTATGATCCATCACATTGATTCTCTCCAGGAGTTTTGTATGCTCTGGTGGCGTTACCGCTACAGGAACTGCTGCCTCCTTCAGTTCCTCCTCCAGTTTCTCCAGAATCTCCGCTGCAACTTCCTTTTCTATCTCCTCTTCCGTCTCCTTTTCTGCTTTTTTCTCTTCTCCCATTCTTCTTTCTCCTCGGCTCTTTTTATGACCTCTCACACCAGAAGTTTCAGACCAACGAGAAGGAAACTCACGAATATCCCGATTGCCATGCCTTTTATAAAGCCAACCCAGAGACCCGCTGCGAACCGGTTATCACGACCGATCAGCGTTATAAAGTGCCTGAGGTCCTCTATCCGAGCGGTTATCACCGCCGTTTCCGGTGTTTGTTGTACTACTTTCTGTGGTGGCATTTTAGATCACCCCCAAGATAAGTGGTATAAGGAAGATAAATGCACTTATCAGCCCTGCTATGAGTCCAAGAAGGCCATTCATCGAGAGTCCTGAAGTCAACTTCTGGTCCCGCGCAATTAACTGTGTCTTGTATTTTATTTCCTCTGCGGCACGGTCTATTACGGCCATGAACGGAGCCGCAGGCATGGCTAACGGCATTTTTAACACCACTGCAGCTGCTTCCTCTACAGCTATTTTCACAATCATCGGGTCTTCCGGATAAGCTCCCGGGTCTTTCGCCTTGAGCTCTTTGACCTTCGCCATAAGCTTCCCATAATCCTCCACACCGAGCATGTCTATTACTTCCACCTGCTTCCTGAACCGCTCAACTGCTTCACGTGGTAGGTTCTCGATGAAGGGAATTGCCGCTTTTGTGCCTATTATCTTATGCGACTCGGGGTCAATGCCGTTCTGCCTGAGTGCTAACATCGCTCCTCCGCTTATATGCCCTGGAACTTCTGCACCGGCAATGATGAGGAATCGTATGTTCGGATTGGAGATGACGTTCGTCATTATCTTCTCCAAGCCGATGTTCTCCGTTTTATCAGGTCCCTGTATTGCTATACCTGGCAAATGTTCGATGTGGAAATAAGACCCTGTTGAGGATACTGCCACGCAACTCTCCGGGTCACCAACTTCATAGTCGCCCGTGAGAAGAGGCCATCCAGCCGGAACTTCTTTCTTCTCTACCATCTTCATGCACCTCCTAAAGCTAAGAAGATCAGTGCTACCGCTAACACACCAAAGGTCACCCCGAGCATGAAAAACGTCGTAAAGCCTGCTTTACTCAACGCTCCTTCCCTGTGTGGCTGCGCCACATTAAAGCTGGTTGTAGGGTCAAGGGTATTGAAAAGGTCAGTCACTGCAGCTTCAAGAACCGTTATTTTCTCTTCTATCGGCGAAAGATTTACCTTATAGAATCCTGGCCTGCTCTCTCCTACAGTAAGCGTGTCCGGGTCTAAAACAACACCATACTTCTCATTGATTACCAACATATTCTCTCTTTTTTCACCTCCTCCTTTATCCCAACGTTTTGATCAATCCCGTTCCGACAGTTGCATAACACTCTTTCATGCATGCCTGTATGAATCGCCTATAGAACACTAGCCATACGAGCGCACCAAAGATTATCAGTGATATCCCGTCTCCGATTCCCCATGGAGACCCCATTACAAGCAAGGCAATTCCCAGTATGACGCTCAACAACCCTGAGATCTCTACTGAAACCATCATTGTTCTCTCTCTTCTCTCATCGGGCCCGAGACATGCATTGTACGGATGGAACATCGACATGCCACCGAGAATGAACATTATTGCTACGAGTCCACTACTTATCGCTTTCTCTACCACGAGACCGAAATCAAGTGACCCCGCTACGATGGAAAATTCGAGCAGAATCCCTATCGTCCCTGCCATTCCTAATTCCATCATCCCCCGTTCCAACTTCGGTATCTTCATTCCTATTATCTTCTCATGGTTCGAAAATACACCTGAGAGATACCCGACGATCGCCATGAGGACCACGCCACCCAATACACCGGGCGCCACTGGACCTATGCTCCCAACGACATGCGCGCATGCTGCTCCTACCAAAGCTCCTATGATACCATAGCCGGTTGCCAATACACCGATGGAGGGAACGCCGGTACCCAATCCGTATTTAGACGTCTTTCGCACTGAATCCATACCCCAGAGGAACGCAAATATCATACCCACTGCTTTTATCACCGCTGGCAATCCCGGGATGAGCACGATGATCGTTGCGATTACGCCCGCGATAATGCCCAGATTTGTCTCGTCGCCCGGGAATGTAAACCCCTTTTTCGGCTTCGCTGCTACTACTACTTCTTCCTCTACTGCTGGTGTAACGGTCATTTTACAACAACCCTCCTAAATTAGCTGTTAGCCAGACGAGAACACCGCAGAAGAGCGAGACGAAGAAACTGGAGAAGATCGCTTTGTGAATTCGCTTGAACTTCGGGTCGTGGAATCCCTCAATGGTACCGCCGATATTGTACGCTGCGATAATCGCATTGGCTACGAAGATTGATATTGCCGCAATTCCTGCCACTCCTGCCGGGAAGTTTGCGTAGTTAAGCAATGCAAAGTACATGAGCGCACCGCCAGCCCCACCTATCAACGCCCCTACCATGCCAGAGATATAGCTCACGTTGGGAACGCCATGCCCATCGGTTTGTGGTGTTTTGTACTCTGTCTGTGATTCCCTTGTTATCGGATCAACTGCAACTCGACCTGATACAGGAACGACTCCTGCTCCAAACGCGTAGATGATGTTCGCCATGAGCATGACGACACCCATCATCATCATTGCCCCAACGGCACCCGAAAGCGAGACAAGCAGGATACTGTTGGTAAACGTTGCCACCGATGATGCCGTAAATAATCCGACCACCGCTGCTCCGAGCATGAGCTGAATTGTCCCTGTTGCGATTCCTGTTGCGGTGCCCATTGCCGCTGGTGCTCCCCCTACGGGTATCAGATGAACTCCAATGCTTGCAAACTCTCCTCCTAATATCACGCATATCACTACAACCAGTAAAGCTGTTATTGGTTCCATTTTTTACACTCCTACAAAGGGTCCATATCTCTTTCTCAGCCATTTCACCAATACCATGTTTCCTGCTGTCAACGCTATTCCTATGAGGAGCCCTACGACGATACCCCAGATCGCTGCCAGATCCCCTGCCAAAATAAACATCTCTTCAGGCCTCGTAATCGCTGGTAAGGCTGATAAAAAACCCCCGAGCCGCATTCCTACGAGCGTTCTATAGTTTTCGAACAGGATGATGAGTCCGAAGGTCAGCCCGGTACATGGTCCACCGAATTTCGCACAGAACCCCACGATATCCCTTTGTGTCCGTATACCGCAGTCTGCATATCGTGTTATCTTACCATGGTAAACGACCCGTTTCCCTTCGCCAAACGGCCTGTCCTGAAACTCACGCTCCGTTCCGTAATGGATATCACCGGTAGATGAGCCTATTGAGCCCACGGTAATCCCCCAGATGAAGCAGAGGAGCGGTAGGGCGAACGGATGGTTCAATGGATGATTCTCCAATCCAAATGCGAGATATCCGATGTTGCTCTGTATGTATGCTATGCTCGTGATACAGAAGGTCGTCATGAAGCCATGCGTTGCAATTGGCAGCAGATGCCCATATAACACATCGAGATAGATGGGCTGCTCGAACCGTTTCTGTGCCGCTGTCCTCCCGCAATGTGCGGTAGTCGCAAATATCACATGGACCATTGCCGCTGCTAATACACCGAGGGGAATCGCCAATATTGCCACTTTCCACTTCGCGTCAGGAACCAGAGGCTCAAACTTTTGCAAAAGCACCCAGGCTACCGTTCCTGCAGTTGCGCTATACATCGCGTTTGACAATGGCTCGCCTGAAATCGCTTTATTGAAGAACCGGTTCACCTGTCCCACCTGCGCCGCCAGTTGCACCTGCGAATTCGGATTGCTCTGTGACCCTGTATCTGACTCCAGGTCCTCGAATGTGCATGCAATGAACGCCAGGAACGCTATCACTAACATCCATGCAAACAGCAATACTACTTCTATTGGCATGTAGAAAAGGTAAGCGGAAGCCCTTTATAAAGTTTTCTATTTTTTACTGCTTAAAAGAAATGAGAGACAAAGAGAGGACGTATCTGTGAGATTCGCCTTGAGAGAGAAGATTTCCCTTCTTCGCCACAAAAAACCAAACTATTTATTACGATGTCATCTTTTATACCTTAACGAAGTGAACGGGAGAACAAGCAATAATGGGCTTATTTGAGAGACACCGGCCAAGATTACTGAAAACCAAAAAAGTCAATTATTCAGACTTATATTTCCAATTACGGCTATCTCGAGGGGACCTCTCACTAAAGCCGATTTTTATCGTGGCGAGTGTTGAACTAGGAAACAGCACCACTAAAGCTATCCTGACGGCTACGGATCTGAAAAGTGGACGAACGTATATCCTTGATAAGGCAGTAAAAATGACACGAGAAGCTCTTTCTCCACGCAATGCCTTCTGCCATACGATAAGCATGGTGGACCTTTCCGAGGGCTCTATTGCCGAATTGGTGAAAATGACGCTGCAGGAAGCTGCACGGTCCGCAGGGATAACCATCGCCGATTTGCATTTCGTCGTGCGCTCAACCGGTGTGACTGCGTGTTTCTCTAAGGTTGAGGAGGTCGAAGGAGTAATAAAAGCCCTTGCAAAAGGATGTATTCTCGCTGGTGTACCACCTCGGAAGATGATTTCACCTATGGCTATAGAGAATATCTCATCGGACTTGAGGGCGTTTTCAAGGATGACCAGGACTTATTTCGACGGCGCTGTGACCGGGAACATCCCGCCTGGAGGCGAGTCAATAGTGGGGAATGAGATGGAGGGTGAGCTTGTAACTGCTGGACTTAAAGAGGCGGCTAAATGGCTGGATGTTGATTATCGAAGCCCTGTTCTCTCTTTAGACTTCGGCACGACCCTCTCAGGTCGAATAACCGATGATAATTTACCATACGCACGTGTAATAGGGAGCTTTTGCGGCTTAGCCGGCGCAATACCGGATGCCATTGTAACTAAGGTAGTGAAGGTTGACTTTCCTTCAGTGCTCGATTTAGCAAGGAGGAGTACACAGCGGAAGAGAATAAAAAGGGAGGTAGTGAAAGGATATGTTGATGATATATTAAGGCAGGTACGCATAGAAAAGGTAAAAGGTGGCTGCACGAGAGTAGGAGGAGTTCCTGTTAATATAGATGCAGCAGAGAAAAATGGCGTGGTGTTAATTGGCGTTGATGCGGGGGATAACCTCTCAAATCTGCCTAAAATAGCGGATATCGGTGCAGAGCTCGTGAAAGAGGAGGGTGAGCGGTATATCATCCCGGTAATAGATGAGATAGCGGCCTGTATAGTGGAAGGTCTGGTGGGGATAGCGAAAGAAGAAGGGTTACTTCTGCCTAACACCAAGATAGGGATAACAGGGAGAGCGGGAATAACTGGTAAGAAGCCCGAACTCATATTGGATAAATTGAGCAAATTATTTGGGAGGAATATAGATAATGAGGTGATATTTGCAGACGATGCGCTGGCAAGGGGTGCGGCAGTCCTTGGGAGGTGCATGCACCAGTTTGGTACAGCTAAGAATCCTATTGGCGGCGTTCAAGGTCATGGCTGTGTGTATGGCCAGCGGGTAAGACTGCAGAAAAAAATACCTATAAAGTAGATGTAATTGTTTAGCTGGAGAATAAATCCCAATGTCAAATACTACCAAATCCCAAGTAAATCCCAATTTCCAAAACCCAAAGAGAAGGGATAAGCAAAAATGGAGTGCAAAATTGGTAGTATTGGGATTTTGGATTTGTTTGGCAGTATTGGTAGGTATTGGGATTTTGGATTTTTAAAGGAACTAAATATTAATACAGGGAGATTATATGTAGGGTGTTGAGATGGAGGTAAAAGTCGAAGGGGGAGACGAGTTCGCAAATACATCGTACGGAAAAATCTGTCAAGATACATTCCGAGATTTAGGGGTGAGGACCAGTATAGACCATACGTACATCTATATCGACCCGAAGGAGCCGGTCTTTCTTATCTCGGTTAAGATCGGACGGGTGGCCAGTCCTATAAAGGTACGAGATGTTACCCAACCAGAAATAGATAAGTTAAAGATAACTGATGAGAAATTTGCACCAAAATTACTTGCCGTGCTCTGGGATAAATATGGAGAGAGAGTCCACCAAATAGGCAGATTAGAGATAGGCTTAAAATTAGATGAGGGAGAAGCGGAGGCATTAAAAGATTTGATTGTCTATGATCCCAGAGAGGATTTGATACCGCGGATATTAGATGGAATAGATAGGGTCTTACCCGAAGGTGCAAGGGTACGGTATCCTCTTCCTTCACCTCGAAGAATAACGATTATCGCTTCGGAGAATCCGATAGGAGAGGAGTGGAAGAAGAAAGCTGAGGAGATCGTACGTGTTTTGGGGGACGATGTATAAAATAATGATGTTTGAGGGAGGGGTGTATAAGTTTAGCGACCTGAGGGAGCTCATAGAGGATATAGGGGGGTTTATAGTACAAGAGTTGGTGATGCAGACCGATACCATACTGCATATGGCATTCCCTGAAGAGGAGGAGCGCGAGATAAGGAATAAAGTAAAAGAACTGGGTGGGAAGTTAATCGATTTACCCTTGGCGGGAACGGAAATAATGGTAGTAACTCCGTCTCTCGGGAAACATCACGCTGTTAACCCGCTTTGTGATATAGGAGAATATCTGAGGCGGAAAGGAGCGATTACCAATATGATGGGGCTAGCGAGAGGAGTGGGAAAGAGGATTGCACAGATAACCGCACAAGAGAAGATGATAATGGAGGAATGCGATGCCGTGGTATTTGTATTCGGCAATTTAAAGGAGTGTATAGAGGAAAAGATGAGGATATGCGACGTGATTGAGGTGCCTTATCTGATAGTAGGAGGTCCGCCTGACCTTGAGTTAGAACATTATCTGGGTGGGATAGGAAGAAGAACTGATAGGATGCGGAGAAAAGAGGAGTTTGATACGTTAGAAGCAATGGCGTCCAAATTGGGGGAGATTCTGGATGAGAAGAGGAAGGAAGTAGAGGAAGACCCGCTGGCCGCGTCTCCCTTGTTTATAAAGGAATTAATCGAGCTGGTTATGCCCCCAAAAGCGGGCGAGGAATTACCCATCATCATCCACTTAGATGGTTTACGGGTGAATATAGATGAGGATGAGGTGGCGAGGATAAGGGACATCGAGGTGGGTACGAAGAAACTATCTGAGATTTGTAAGATAAAAAAATCGTTGTATAGAGGATATCTGCTGAAGATTCTCCCCGAAGCTGTAACCGGGAGTGTATTTTAACCAGAGACACCCCCCCATTTCTAGTGGAGAACACTAGCTTTACCCTATCTCGGGATAGTCTCAATAAACTTATCTATGCTGGTATATACCACATTACCAACAACAATAACATCTGCATATCGTTTCATCTCTGCCGCGTCCTGCTGCGATTCGATTCCCCCACCGTAGAATAACGATGCTTCGTTTAACGATTCACTGACTCTTTTTACTACGTTGGGGTCGCCATAGGCACCGCTATATTCAATGTAGATAATCGGAAGCCCCAGGTATTTCTCTGCATATTGTGCATACGCGATGACCTCATCTGCGGCTAAGTCGGTCTTTGATTTAGTCACTTGCGCTACTGCGGATTCTGGATTCATGACGATATACGCCTCTGGTATAACTTTTTCCCAGGTAATTGATTGCTTCATTATCCAATCCTTATGCTTACCTATAATCCAATCCACATCGCTCGCATTGAGGACCAAAGGCACGAAGATATAATCCACATCTTCAGACAAGACCACATCGGGAGTAACAGGCTCCAAGATTTTCGGGATTTTATAGCCCTTCAAAAGAGATATAAGCTGGTATGTGTTTTTAGTGGTGATATTTTGAGTCCCTGAGATCATAATTGCATCAGTCCCACTCTCCACGATGGTTTCCAAATCATCTGGTGAGATATGCTTGTCTGGATCGAGTTTTGTGATATGGATCCAATTTTTCCAGGGGGTCTTTTCTGCATCCATCACTTTTAAGATTGAAACACGTGTAATAAATAAAAGATTGGAGTATGAGGAAAAGAGTGAAGGGTAAAGAGAAAAAGAAGAAGATAAAGGGTATGCGTGGAGGAGTTTTGGTGGAGGAATTGGAGAGACAGAAGGTAAAGGAAGAACTCATGGACTTAAAGGCTCAAAATGCGAAGTGGTGGGGCAAGTTTAATTCACTTGAAGAGGTTGATAAACTGGATTTCCTCGATGCCATGCTTGATACAGAAGCAGCGAATTTTTGGGTGGGCGGGAGACCTTTTGATGCTTTTAACGATACTTTCTACGAGTTAGTTCCAAAAGGGAAGTTGGAAGAGTGTATAAAGCTGCTGGAGAAGTTCAGGGAGCGAAAACCGGATTGGTATAGGAGAGATTATCCATTCTATGATTACAAGTTGGTTTACTACTATGCGGCACGAGAAGAAAGAGATAAGCTAAGAGAAGCACTGAGATATTTTTTGGAAGAGCCAGAAAGAGATGTAGATTGTTTATCCATTGTGCTGGATACGTTGAGGTTGTATGGTTTTGCAGAGGAAACATATCAAATAAGCAAAGCTGCGTATCAAAGACTGAAAGATTCGGAGCGTATTGTGCCCGATGCGATTGATGAGCTGAGGCAGTTGCTTATCTTCTGTATGATACGGGGATATATTACCTCTCACGATGAAGGAGAGGAAGAGGTAAGGAGGAGGTTGCATGAGGATATGGCTTGGTTAGCCTCTATTGATGCGATGGATGATGAGGAGTTTGCGAAGATTGAGATTGGTTTGCAAAGAACACTTAAGATATTACGTGGAGAAGAGGTAAAGGAGTGGAAGCGTGCCGATTTCTTTACGGACGGGAAAGGATGCAGGGGCAACGTCCATATCATTGGTATGGAATTTGTGCGTTATATGCATGAGCAAGGGTTTGAATGGGTTACTGGGGATATGATGCGAGAAGTGGCAATTGGTTATTTTGAGAGTAAAGATGAGGACAGGCTCTTCTTCACATTCTCGAAAGACAGCTTTGAAGAATATTTAAGCATGTTCCTGGGTTTCATTTCTCTTTACGATATGAGGGGTATGGCGGCGCCGAAAGCGCTGGAATACGTCTGCACTTTCCTCTGCGAGAAGGGGGTTCTCAGTGATGAAGAGATGAGCGTGATTGCGGAGGGGATAGAGGAACTCAATGAAAAACTGAGGGAGAGACGAGAACGCGAGGCGTGGAAGTACAGGTTTTTGGAAAGGTGGAAGAAATAAGAATGAAGCTGCGGAAAAACAGGCAAATCCCCCTATTTTCAACTATAAATAAGGACGATAGGGAGTTAAGCCCCGAGATCCAGCACATAATTATTAGAAGAATCACCGAAGATCTGAACTCTGTTAAAGAAGAACTTCAAAAAATAGTACATTCTTCTATCGAAAAGGAAATGCAATCTGAAAAGGAAGAAGCCCATAATTGTCTCAATAACTTAGAATCACATCTTCCGGGACTTAAAAACTCGCGCCCAGATTGTTCAAAATATGATAGTTATGTAGAGATGATCAAACCACACCTAGAATTCGTTAAGAGGCGTATAGATAAAGGGAATAGTTATAGAGAGAATGTAGGAGAAGTCATGCCTAAGCTTGCCACTATGGAAAAAAGGATTAGCAAAAGTGGTGCAACTTTAGATTTCTTGGCTAAGCTGGATGAAGGGAGTATTTCGCGGGACTTGAAGAGTTTAAAACAGGGTATCCAAAATATTGAAAGCACATTTAAGGAATATTTTCCTTCTTTTAAGAGGACGAAAGAAGAAATAGATGACCTATATAAGAGGTTACAATTGTATGAGAGGGAGTTAAAGGAACTCATGACACCAAATCATGAATGGGAAGAAATCTTAACTTCTCTCCCTTATCCAACCTCTAATCCAGATGAGTTCCGAGAAGTGAGAAAAGCGGTGGGAAGAAGGTGTAAAAGATGTGGAGTTGAGGAGAGATATTAATTGAGAAAGGAATAATTTACTCAATGTGCATATCTTACCCTTTCACGTTTCATGAATAACCTCCACATCGCTAATATCAGTAGCCAACTCTGTGATGACTACGTAATCCTCGCTCCTTTTGAGGTGATCTTTTACTATATCAAATCTTTTAGGATCGTAGCTTGTGATAAGCTCGTCTGAATGAAATCATATCTTCCTTGTAGATCCTCAACACCCAACGTTTGCTTTTTAAACTCCTCAATCCTCTCTTCAGCTCTTTTTATATTCGCCTCTTTTTGGTCTATAGCCACTTTCATCTCTTGCTTCTCTTTAAATTTCTTATAAGCCTCTTCCGATTTTGAAAGTTCTTGGATCTCTTCCATGAGGGTTTTTTGCTTATCTTCCTTATCATCCATGACTTGTTGAACTTTCTTTTTATCATCCTCCCGATTAATCAGGGATTTTTGATTTTTCTTTAACTCATCCTCAAATATTCCTAAATCTTGTTTTTCCTCTTTTAATTCTCTCTGTTCCGTTCCTAGATCTTCAATTTCTCGCCTAAGTTCCGTTTCCATTGAATTCAAGTCGGAAATTTCACGTCTAATTTTGCTTATCCACGAATGGAGTTCGACACTTGTCATTCTTTTACCACAGGCGTAGCAGTGGCCTTCATCCCCATATTTTCTTAGGAATAGATCATTACGCTGTGCTGACGAAAGTTTCTCTTCTGCTTTTGCTTTTTGCGATTTGACTTTGTCTAAATCACTCCTTTTTATCGGTATTTCGTTTGCTATTTCGTTTAAACGGGCATCTATTCGAGGATGTTGAGTTTTTATAACTTGAATTTGAGATTCGTACCTTTTTATATTGTCTTTTGTAGATTCAATAGCTTCTTCTAACTCTTGGAGTTTACCCCTAATACTTGCGATATCTTCATTTAGATGATCTAACTCTTGCTTTCTTTTATTATACCGCCCAAAATCCTCAAAAATTTCTTTTTCATCTAAAAGAGGCTTTTTGGCAAATTTTTCCCTGAGTTTTTCCAATTCTTTTTCATCTTCTCTCTTCTGTTTTTCATATTCTTCAAGTCTTATCAACAGGTCTCGATAATGTTGGATTTTAGTCGTAACAATATGGTCAATTTCCTGAAGGGCTGTCTGTGCTTTCTCATAATTTTCGGCACCCGCTAAAAGATCGATATAGTTTTTTACCCCTCTACGTGCAAGAAAGCACCCTTCGGGTGCAAATCAATTGTTAGCTATGGCTAAGCCATGGGTGGTTCCAATCAGATAATTTGCATCCAAAAACTTCGTTTTCTATCGGAGGTCCCTTCTCATAGCACACGAATGTCATTTTTCTTCCACAATTTGGACATTTTGGTGCCCATTTATTCACTTTCGTAACAAAGTCCTCGAATGTCGCCTGCCTTAAACTTCTCTGTAAATATCCGGAATATCTCCTTTTGGTTCTACGGCTGTAAGCACCGTAATACCGTATCATTTTGAAATTTCGATCAGGAATGTGCTGAATCAATGCTTTAATGAACTCCCGCACCTCCATCGTCACGAAATGCCGCTCGCCCTCACGATCCTCGTACCAGAATGTGACCGCTTTTCCGTCGTATCGGTGCAATCATGTGTTTGCGACCGCGGGATGCCGGATGTATCTGGCTACATATCGTGCAATCCTTCGTTTGTTTGTGATTCTGGATTCTTTTGGGAGATGTACGTAGAATCCCTCGCGATATTTCTTGAAAAGGTGGTCTATGAGCATCGAGAATAGCCTATTCTTTGGAAGTGCCGCTTTGAACTGGGTAAGTACCTGATATTGCCATGTTTTTCGCATAGCGTTGAAAGGGATGAACTTTTGATGGATAAACCTGCCATGTCTGTCGAATCCTCCTTCGGTCACGAGTATATGGATATGAGGATTAAAGCCCAGACTCCTGGAAAAGGGATGCAGCACAACGACAGCGCCTGCAGTTAATCTTCCGTTTCTGTGCTTGTGTGAAATTGTGTCGTTGATTGCTGCGATTGCCGCATCCATCAAAACCTTTTGCAGAAAACGACATCTCCTCACAATTGGCCACAGAGCATTCGGGATTGTAAATACGGCATGCCGATGTGGCACATTGAATAATGCGTTTTGGAGGGATTTCGCCCACTTGTCTGTGTGATTCTTGCCACAATTCGTGCAGATGCGACTGTTGCATCCGAAATAGACTGTTTTTGTGATTCCACAGTGTTCGCACTCATATGTGAAGAAGCCGCGACTCTCGTCCTTGCAGGACAGCATCTTGTTGACCTCGTTGATTTCGACATCGCGGAGGTTATCTTTTTCCGCAAGGCGAAATGCAGCCCAGTTGAGATTGTCATCGAATATGTGTTTGACCGTGAGAGGGGCATCAGTAGCAAGACAGAGAAGAAATAGGATGAGGTATGTTCCTGGGGTGAAGATATCCGGATGCACCAGTTATTATTTGGGTGGAGATAATAATTGATGCGGAGCGAACGCTAGGTTATAGTGTATATACCATTAAAAAAGCAGGCTAAAATGGGTCTTGGCTAGTTATTCAATCACATGCTAGATGTCACTCGTAACCTCCCAATACAAGTTGTGTCGATGATTTTCTAACAATCGGAACTAATTTTAAAAAATCCTCTTG
>JASEFB010000004.1 GCA_030019325.1 archaeon
CCCTATATAAATACCTGCCTTTGGAACCCATACGGACTCACGACCGTTCAGCCTCTTAACCGTTCCAAATCCACGTGAGACGGATTTCCCAAGCCCCATGTAATCAGGAATCTGGAAATTTACCATAAACCCACCCAGGAACCCTATAAACGATGTCCCTTTAAGCTCGCACTTCCGCCGTCGCAACCTCCCGATTACGAGCTTTATCTCCTCCAGAACCACATAATCAAGCCCCTTCGATGCTGATAGAATATTACCGATGAGCGTTCTCCGTAAAAGCTCTCTTCGATCTTCCCGCTTCGATTCCACGTATCTTTTATAATTCTGCTGACTCAATGCGAGCCATGGCGTGATGAATTCATAGCTCAATAGCTCCGAGGAAATACCAAACTCTTCCTCTTTTATGGTTAACCCGCGCTCCACAATGGTATACACACTTTCTCCCAAGTTTATCTCATCGTATTTGTCATAAATCTCCTTTAATACGTCCGCGCCTTCTTCTATACCCAGCACGATCGCGGTGCCGTCCACAATCTTGTACTGGATACGGGGATAGGTATAGAGGAGTTTGTCTACGTCTATATGCTGGTGCAAGAGTACGTATTCGTTGAATCGTGTAGCGAAGAAGCCTCGTAACTTCGCCGCATCTTCTTCCACCGCCCTGTCTGATTTTAAGGTTAAGATAAGGGTTTTGAGGTGCATGTCTCATACCTCCTCCCGCTTTTTCAACTTTTGAGAGAAGATTATTCCTCTACGGATTCCAAAAACAGGAAGTAAAGATCCCTTTTTATTTCCAAATAGTTTTGGCAAGTTCTTTTTTTAAATCTTCTTCGCTCATATCTATTACCGGTATATCAAATTTAGCCATCAAATCGAAAAGTTCATCTCTGGTTATTTCCAAGAGTTCAGCAGCTTTTCCCTGAGATACTTTTTTCTTTCGCAGGAGTTCACACACCGCTCCTTCTTTTGATCTTCGTTGAACTTCTTCATCCTCAAGGTCTTTCTCTGGTATCTCGTCAGGAAATTCTAAAATCAACTTCCTTGACATAACCTCTCTTTTATGCTTTATTTGATTCATACAGCTCCTATTTTTACTCCTTTTTTACTAATATATCTTTTACTCTTTTAAAAAACTTTCTATTTTGATTTGAAGAGTTGTCCACATCAATATGCTGATGCAGTAACGCGTACTCGGTGAACCGGGTGGCGAAGAAGCCTCGTAACTTCGCTGCGTCCTCTTCCACAGGTCGGTCGGATTTTAAGGTCAGTTTTAAGGTTTTGAGGTGCATGGGATTGCCTAAAAAATAAAAGGAGGAATATAAATAATGGAAAGAACAGAGATTTTTTTCCGCTCATAGAAGTTCATATTTCTCTTAGCCTTTCAACGACTTTATCATGCTCGGTAATCAAATAATAAGCCTCTATTCCCGTTTCTCTGCTATTATTTACCATCGTTTTGTCGTTTGAAATGAGGATTGAATCACTTAATTTAGCAGTAGCAATAAAGTAGGCATCTATAGCTCGAGGATGTACCTCTAAGGACAGTGCACGTGCAATCTCGAATATTTCGCTCTCGTCAAGAAGATTTATACTTCGCGATATCTGTAATGCCGTTTCCACCATCTCCTTTGATAAAAACCGCCTTAAAATGCTCAAAAACTCTATAATGAATATTTTCGGGTTGTATATCTCTATTTCTCTCTCTTCCACAATTTCTATAATCCCTTTTGCCTTAACCTTTCTTCCTTCTTCAACAGGGAGAAACAAATCAGCTAAAACCGAGGTATCGAGCGTTACCATTATCTTTCCCGCATTCTAATTAGAGCTTCTAAAGGGTCCTCTCTTATCTCAATACCTTCTTCTTTTTGCTTCTGCTCCAATTCTTCCGCAAGTTTCAACAACCCTTTTGGCTTCATGGGCTCTATTATTATCCTCATTCTCGTGCTCTCCTGAAAATCTACCTTTTCCAGGGGTTTAAACACCCCGTCCTCATAAATTACCTCTATTGCCTTTGCCATGCTATATTATGTTATAAACATAAACGACATAAATAGTTTAATTCTTCGTGGCACGGTGTCCAGAACTTGGCGTGACCTCAAGAAGAATCTCAAAGAGGCTATCGAGCTTTATATCGAGAGTTTTGGGCTCGAAGATCTGCCTGATGTATCCGTTAACTCCTACTGGACAACGGTAGAAGTAGAGGCAAAGGTTGCTGATGCCTAAACTGAATAAAGATGAACTGATCGAACTTCTTAAATAAAGCCTCTTAGTTTCGCCGCGTTCTCTTCCACCGCCCTGTCTGATTTTAAGGTCAGTTTTAAGGTTTTTAGGTTCATTTGGATTAAATTATGCAACTCGATACAAACAATGCTAAAATATCAGCGTTCCACTTTTCGGGCGTTCACTCGTCTCGACATGGAACTCCGATGGTAATGCGACATACTTCCTCAAGCCTTTATCTCTTATCTCGATGCAGTTCTTGCATACTGCATTCTCAACAATCGGATAGGGGAACATATTTATCATCACGCCTCTCATTGTTTCGCACACTAACGGATCTACCGGATGATCCACCAGTTCTTCTTCCTTCTCTCTCACGATTTTCACTTCCTCCAGAGTTAATCTCGCCTTACCCCTGAAACTTCCTAAGCGGATTAACTTTGGAAACTCTAATTCCTTAGCGCAGACCAAATAGCCTTCAAAGTTTATCTCTGGAGGTATAAAGAATAAAAGCGAGGCTTTGAGCACTTCCGCACGTCCGCCTGCACCTGCACCGTAACCTTTCTTCGCAAAACCATCTAACTCCCCTTTTGCAATCTCCGGCTGATAGGTAATATTATCCTTCGGTCTTGCGGGCGTGAAATAGAAATCTTCGCAGATAAGCGAATTTTCGTATCGCGCCGTGTTCCTTCCACCGTTATCCTCTGAAATTATGTATGGCTGGTTCTCCGGATTGATCCCTAAAGCGTAGGTTGCGGCGTGATTTACCGCCGTCGCATGCAGATACTTCGGCGTTATTGCCCCTGATAATCCCTCTCTCGAATAAAAAAGTGCATCCAGCAATGTAATACCGTATCTGAATATCTGAATCATTTCAACAAATTTTCTTTCTTCAACAGAGCTTTCACCTGATTATTCAACTTGTTGTACGCTTCCTCTACTTCTGGTAATGTCAGGTTTTCTACTTCCTTCAACTCTTTCTTTATTTCGTCATATTCTTTATTTACTAATTCGTAAGCACTCAGTTCCTCCCTATCTGACAATCGATACCCTAAAATCTCGGTTTTCACTCTCCCCCATTCCACCGTTCGCGCTCCAAGCCTTGATAATCTCTGCAAATTATCAACAACGATTGAAACCATCTCCGCTGTTGGATCCCTTAATGTAACAACTCCTATGAGCTCTGTCTCTGCTGGAACTGCGACTATGCTCATTAATGCTCGACCTGTCATTTGGGTTCTCTCATCTACCGCAATAGCAGTAAGTGGCTTAATTTCTCCTACTTCTGTGGTCGAAATAAATGTCTCTCCCAAAATCCTTGCCAGAACGTTGTAAGGTACATTGGCACTACTTGTCTCTCCTGTTCCACCAAATATGAAGCAACTTGGACATTGTAGGCACAGGTTATCTTTCAGATGGCAAAAGATTTCTTCTCCCTTCAACTCTCCTTCTTTTGCCTCGAATTTCCCGATCTCTAATCCCCTCTGTTTCTCCATTACCATTCTTCTAAGTCTCCCTTTTACCTTCCTCCAAGGTATTATGAATCGATTCCCAAGTTCTTTATACCTGTGCGTTAGAACTTCTTCTGGTTCATTGCTACGAATGATTGCATCGTCCAAGAACTTCAGCTTAACCACAAACTCCATATATCTACCGACTGGTAAGATCGTTGGCTCCTTTAAAAGTCCTATTTCATTCATTTCACTCATTTTGTCACCTCCTTTAGATTTGGATATCTCGTAAAGACGAAGATAGTCGATGTGAAGGCATTTTTGTATCTGATAAACTCTGATATATCGCGCTCTCTCAATTCCCAGAACTTCTCAAGAATCTTAATCGTTCTCTCCATGAATTCATTCTGCTTTTCTTTTTCCTCACCTGAAATCTTCTTTGACAGATTGTTCATAAAGGCGGCAATTGCTCTCTGAAATGCGCCTTCCTCATTGCCCTGTAACATCTCATTTAAAGCATCGGATACTGGTTTTGCTGCCTTGTGCCTCGTTAAATCTCTCCAAAAATCTCCTCTGTCTTCTGGCTCCACACAGAAATGTGGTATCCCCCAATCTTTATCTGCAAAAAATGCAGCATCTTTTAATAAATCCTTCATTCCATATTCACCTCCACTAACTCTGAATAATATGATGCCTGATTTATGAATAAACGTATAAAATCTTCCAGCAAGTTCTTCTTGCATTCTTGGATTGTTAGTCCCCTTTTGAGTCTCAGATGCAAATCTTAGTGCCACACTAGGACTTTGCTCTAACAAATTCTTTGCAAATATATACTTATTTTGATCTTTAGCTAATACATTAGCCAGTATTATCACTGCTAAGGATTTGTAATATTCGCTTTTCGTTGTAATCAGATTCTCACCAAAGAGTCCTACTTGTTCCTCTGCTCCTATGTTTGTGTGAAAACCTAACAAATTCAAAGCATGGTAAAGAGGCTCGTATTTCACTCTGTGGTCTTTTGGACTGAATTTTTCCATTCGCAATCGCTCAACGCCAAATAGAGTCCCCCTCTCCGTGCTCAAGAGTTTTTCTGCTTTGCTATAATCTTCCCTTGCGACTGGTATACTCATTCTTTTTGGAAACGGCAGATCCTTTAACTCTTCTCGCTCCTCCAATTTCAAAATTTGGCATGGATACTCCAAACCATTCCTTAACGTTGTTACCAACCTATCTAATTCGAGATAAGTCTTGATAATTTCTGGTATTTTTGATTCTATTCTGACAAATATGCGTAGGTCATTGCCTCTTAAATCCTCTCTTAGAATCATGTTGTCATAAGCGCAGAATGGACAAGTTGATTTATAAGCGGTTGGCTTTGATTTTATCTGTGTGAAAGTTTTGCTTTTTGGATATTTAAGCGCTGGACCTGCTATAATTGATACTGGACAGCCGCACCTTTCGCATATACCTATGGCTGCATCGGTCGTTCTTTTATATGTCTTGTACCTTTCAAAAATCTCTTGAGCAACGTTTTTAAAATCTTTTACCTCCTCCAAAGATATTGTATCTTTTAAATATTTTTTAAATGTTTCTGTTTCCGTTATTTCTTTTTGTTCTGCTATTGTGTATAATATAGAAAAAAGCTCTTCGGGTGTAAGCTTGGAAAGATATTTATCAAAATCAATTTCAGAAACTTCGTATGTCTTTGGAACTACTTCTTTTACTTTCATTTTTTCAGGTAGCTTGTTTATTACATCAGTGTTTATCGAATTAGGAGATTTCTCATTAAAGTGTTTAGTCCACAGAAATTCTTTTACCTTTTTATGTCCACTCTTGCCAAGACAACTGGGAATAAGCTCCCAACGCAGCATTTCCTTTTTTATTTTGCTAAACTCTCTTTCATCTAAGGACAAAAGATCATATAGCAGTCTAAAAAATTGCACACCTTTTTTCGTTATGTCTCCTAAATTATCTTTTATCACTTGTTCGTGGTTTCCTATTTTCATAAACTTTGTGGGAAACAATTCAGAAAGTCCACCTAAAAACCTATTTGTAAAGTTCGGTGAGTAAACGGGTTGTATTCCTAATGATCTATCAAAGAAAGATTTCAAAACATTATCTACAATTTCCTCCTTTTCTGGTATCTTATATCCTTCCCCTAAGAATAACGCACCGTCCTCAAAAGCTAACAGCAATTCCCATCCTTCTTCTTTATACTCTTTTATTCCTTCTTCAAGCATCAGATAAGTGGTAGGAGAGGAAAATCTCGAAATCTCGAAATAGGTCAGGTCAAAAAGCCCTCTCGTTGCTTTTCTTATCTCATTGATTCTTCTTGGGGAGATGGATTCCATAGATGCCAGCCAATCTGCGTATCTGAGAAGCTCGGTCAGTATGCCTGCAGAATCCGTAGTAATCCCTCTGAGGTCTTCTTCCGAGATGCTGTGATGCGTAACAATAATATCAAAAATGATTTTTATGTTCTCCTCGGTTGGAGGAAATGGCAATGAGTTCTCAACGAGTTTTAAGTATTCACGAACCTCGTCCAAAGTTGATTTATGCACCAGCTTCCCCTCTTCTTCTCCTATCAATATTCGTTGATTTTTTTCGCTTCTTTTGGCTATGTCATGCATGAGGCAAGCAACTTCCATGAATTTCTCTTCCTTCTCGTCTATCGAGGGAACATAGGAAACAAATTTCTTAAATACACTCCAAACGGTGTAATGATGCATCCAGAGCTGTTCTCCATTTGATTTTCCGAGAAATCCAAATTGCGGGTCCAAAAAATTTTGCACTTCTTTGATATTCATTTTAAGCACCATAGAACGTATAACGTTCGTCTGCTATTATATCTAATATTTTATCTTCTTTGTTGTATTTAACCTTGACATCACAATACTCATCCCTTAGCTCACCCAATACAGCTCCCCATAATGGAAGTATCCTGTCATGTATTAGTATCCTTTCTATCTCTTCATTGTTAATTCCCCAATGCTTCAATATCCCCTTTTTCTCTTGCATATCTGATATTCTCCAATCATCCTTGTAATCTTTTATATCATACAGTGCAAACAAGGATTCTGAATATATAATCCCCCTTTTTGTGCCTTTGTCCTTCAGCACAAAATTATAACTATCTCCTCTAAACATCTCTCCAGATACCAATTCCCCTATTGGATCTCTCAATGCTTTCTTTACTATTTCATTCTCAAATAAGTCTCGTGAAACCACCTCGTCCTCCACATAGGGAACAAAATCTCGGTTTGTAAACATAATCGCTTTCCCTTTTAATTTCCTTCCAACCCGTCCTATTCTTTGGATTGCTGAAGTCCAATAAGAAACTTCGGTAATCAATGATTTGAATTGCATATCTATTCCGACTTCGATGGCTGACGTGCCCAAAACAACTGTTTTTTCATCCAATTCAAACGTTCTTGATTTTTCCATGCCACTCCACTCAGGAAACTTGTATTGGTTTCCAAACATATTTTCAATTTCCCTTTTCAGGTGCTGCAATCTAAATAGAGAATCAAATATAACAGCAGCTGGTTTTTCTATCTCTGGAATCAGTTCGCTCAGCTTTTTCAAGGTTTCTTCTTTTCTCGTATATTTAAATTGGTATATTTCCACATCCAATGGATAATTAAATATCTCTCCGTCTTCATCCGATTTAGCAACCGATTTTGAGAAGCTAATTTCTTTGCATCTTTGCTTTTTTATAACCTCTTCTAACTCTTTGCTTTGATACGGTGTTGCAGATAATAAGATAACCTTTGAAGCAATCGTTTCAAGCAAATCATCCACTAATTTCGGGAAGTTTGAGAGATTGGAATATAAATGAAATTCATCGAAAAATACCAAAGCATTTTTCAGGTAAAGCTGGAGTCTTTTTGACCCTTTGTAAACCTTTCTGTCCACCAAGAGCCAAAGCACATCTGGAGATGTAACTATTGCCTCTTTTGGACTGTAAAAAGATAGTTTCAAGAACACGTTCTTCAGTAATTCGCTCTTGTTCAGATTTTCAATGTTTATTCCAGATTCTTGAAGATACCTTACGAGAGAAGAGGATGAATAATTGAAGATATTTATCCCATTTTTTACAAATTCATCCTCAGGCCATACGGCAACTTCTATACTCTCACTCAATTCTTTCTTCATAGCCCCAACTTGAGCATCCATCAAAATTTTGGTTGGATAGGTTAGAACAATGGCTTTTCTTTTGAAATACTCATCCATAATCAAATTACGAATTATGTAGCTCTTTCCAGACCCAACTGGAGCTTCAACAAGGATGATTTTCGCATCCGAATTCTTTATAGCATCTAATGTTTCGATTTGAAAAGGTCTAAATCCATTTTCTTCTTTTACAAATCTCGGATCAACTTGAAGCTTTATTCTACTTTCCATTCATCCTCTCGCTTCACACGCAGATATTCCGGTACGTGCAATCCACGCACCTCACCTTATACTTTGTCGCTTCGGGATAAAAACCTTTCTGAATAATCTCCAATACCTCATTCACCAGTGCGATTGCACGTGCAAAATCCTTATAGTTGAGTTTCACCTCATTCACCAGGTGATTGCTCCTCGTATAACACACAAACCCCCTATTCACCTCTACGCCATAATTGTCGGAAATCAACAACCCGTATAACGCCGACTGATACCTGTGCGTCCTGAACACCGTATCTTTAAACTCCGCAAACTTGTAATCGAGCGGTGCCGCCGTGCCATCCGCCAGGAACAGCACTTCATCCACCTCGCCTTTCACGTGATACTTCCTTGACACCAGATAAACTGAAACATCCTTCCTCACACACTGAAGTTTCTTCCTTATGTAGCTCTTATTCACCTTCTCCCTCGCCTCGTGTAATTCCCTCCCCTTCAAGACCTTGTATCTCTTCTCTTCATGCTGCGGTATCCCCAAACAGTGCATGTAATAGATAAACCTCGGGCAGAACAGGTACTCCATCACGTCCGAGACCGTAATAAACACCTCAGGCTCCAGTTCCGATTCCGATACCGTCATTTTTTATAACCACAAGATTACACATAAGCCCTTTCAGGGCTTGCGGGGACATGGGGCAGAGCCCCATAATTCCCACGAGAAAATGTAAAGATGCAAGTCAAACCTGCATCCTGCATCATCTTCTTGTGTTAATCTCGTGGTTTTTATCTCTAAAATATCTTAGTAACCTTCTTATCGCTCACCAGCTCCTTGTCAAACCCTTCGCCAATCAACTGGATCTTCTTGAAACAATCATCACACATCGGAAACACGAATACCGAATCCGTCTCTTCTATCAGCGCTTCGCACTCCAAGGCAATAGAATCCGCTTCGTTGCGATTCAAATCGCCCAGAAATGCGCTCTTCTGCACCCGATAGAGCCCGTACCCCTTGCAGAGCTTCGCCACGGTCTCCCGTACCTTATTATCCGTTATGTCATAGATCACCCAGACGAGCATTTTTACCTCTTTCTTCTCAAAGACTTAAACTCTTCATTTGTTCCGTCAACGCTTTTGCCTTGGCAAAAGGGTTGTTGGTCAAACTTTCCCTAACAGATTGTTCGCAATTCGATGACACTCAAATTGAATCACGTTCTTTGTCTTGATATTTCGACCTTTGTACTTTATCGTTTTCTCAAAGGTCTCATTGAGCGCCTCGATCAGCACCGCTTTTCCCTCTTTATTTAGACTCATGCCGTTCTGCATCGTATCAAAATACTCTTCCTTTACCTTCCGTTTACTGAACAGATACACGACGGTTTCGTCCACAAAGGTTCTGAACATCTCAATGATATCAAAGACCAGCGATTTCTTGTTGTAGTTATCGGTATGCAGGAAGCCGATATACGGGTCCAAACCCGCAATGATGCACGCTTTCTCCACCATCGAGTACAGGACGCCGTAGCCGTAGTTCAGCATGGCGTTAAACTCATCCTTCGCGGGATTCCTGCTCCTTGCCTCAAATTTGAACTTTTCTGGAAGGACTGAAGAGAGCGCCCCGAAATAGGTTCTGGATGCCATACCCTCTAGCCCCAAGATCGTTTGCCTCTTCTCCTCAACAGTCCCCTTCAAACTCTTCAACCTCTCTTTCAACACCTCTATCTCCTTACTGCATCTTTCTAACTCATCTTTCCTCTCTGCTCTTGTCTTCTTCAGCCGCTTTAAGAACTCTATTTGATTATCAAACTTCTGAACACCCCACTTCTTTGCCAGATTGAGCCCCTCCGCTTTGTCATACACCTCCAGTTGTCGCCTCCTTATCAATGTCGTGCTCCCCAGCTTGGGGTGCCACACGCGACCATACGGGTCCCCGAAAGCATCGAGAAAAACGAGATCTATGTTATTATCCACCGCAAACTTGATCGCATCCGTGGAAAGATACGCAGCCGTAGTGATCAAAATGCTGTCAACTTTATTCACCGAAACTTCGAATACGTCGTCCTCTTTCCGCACTAAAAAACAGTTTCCCTTCTTCCTTAGATAGGATCCATAGGTGTTAATCACCAATTGCATTTTTACGCCTTTTCATTCTTTTATCTACTAATACCTATTGGTTCTCATATTACATTTATGCTGTCTAAAGGTAATCTATAGCTAAAAATTTCGATAGCCATGCCCTCCCTCACCTTTTACGGCGGTGTGCACGAAATCGGCGGGATGTTTGAGCAGGGGAAGACATATAGGATATGAAGTTTGGGTTTTACCTGAGTGGATTCCCTCGGAGTGAAGAATCTCCATAACCTCGCTTCCAAAACCATCGTTCAACCTTTTCTTTCTGGCTTTGGTTTACATACATATACCCCTGCATTAAGAGCAGATTCGGAACACTTATAACCTCGCATGCGCTTACCTAATTACAATGTCTTCGACTTCTCTCTATCACAAAACGCTCAAGGAGGCCTTAGCGAAGGAGCTGAAAATCGCAAAGGAAGCGAGGAGAAAGGGTTTTGATCCTGCGCCTGCGCCTGAAATTAACATAACGAAAGACCTTGCAGAACGCGTTGAAGCGCTCATCGGAATAAAAGGCTTGAGTGCGAGGATACGAGAATTAGAGCGAGAGGGTTACGGAAGAGAGGAAATAGCGTTGCGAATAGGCTATGACTTTGTAGAAGGCAGATTTGGCAATTACAAAAAACTTGAGGTTATCGAGAACGCAGTGAGAACCGCGGTAGCGATTCTCACGGAAGGCGTGGTTGCCGCGCCAATCGAAGGAATAGCACGAGTTGAAGCGGGTCGAAACGATGATGCGAGCGAGTATATCAAAATATTCTATTCGGGTCCGATACGAAGCGCAGGTGGAACTGCACAGGCGCTCTCGGTATTAGCTGCGGATTATATAAGGCGGGTAATGGGATTTGCGGCGTATCATCCACGAGAGGAGGAGATAGGGAGGTATGTATTGGAAGTCTCGGAGTATGAACGGGTAAGTGGATTGCAGTACACGCCCACTGATGAAGAGGTAAAGGAAATCGTACGAAATTGCCCCATTTGTATTGACGGCGACCCCACGGAGGAGATCGAGGTGGGTGGCTATAAAGACCTTGAACGGGTCGCAACGGATAAGATACGGGGTGGTATGGTGCTTGTACTCACCGAGGGAATCGCGATGAAAGCAGCCAAGATCAAGCAACAGGTTGAGAGACTTGAACTCGAGGGATGGGAATGGTTAGCCACACTGGTAAAATCAAAGGGTGAGAAACGAAAGAAAGATTTCTTAGCGGATTTAATAGCAGGAAGACCGGTATTTGGACGCCCATCAGCAAAAGGGTCATTTAGGCTTCGATACGGACGTGCTCGCAATTCCGGACTTTCTGCAGTCGGGATAAACCCGGCCACAATGTCTCTGCTTGAATTCATCGCAGCGGGGACGCAAATAAAGCCTGAATTACCACGCAAAGGGAACTGCGTTGTCCCGGTTGATTCTATTGAAGGACCGACAGTGCTATTGAAAGATGGTTCACTCGTCAGATGTGGGGCTCTGCCCCACGACCCCGCAAGCCCTGTAAGGGCTTTAGATTCAACTCAAACGTTCGGAACGTTTGACCCAACTGCACTGCACGAAGAAGTGGCAGAGATAGTGGATTTAGGGGAGATACTCATTGATTATGGCGATTTTTTAGAGACCAACCATCGGTTAGTGCCCGGTGCATACGCGCATGAATGGTGGTTAAAGGAGTTGGAAGTGAGAGCAAAGGATGAAGCAGAGAAATGGCGTTCGAAAACACCGAGTCAAGCAGAAGCGCTTGAAATCGCATCCCGCTTTGCGGTGCCGCTCCATCCTGCATACACCTATCTGTGGGAGGATCTAACCGATGAAGATAAGGAATATGTGGCAGAGCGTATATGCCAAGCGGGGATTTTGGATGAGAAAACGCTCTTTATACCCGATGACGACGGTGGAAGAATAAAAAGGATTCTGGAGGATTTGCTCGTTCCACATCAGACATCTGTTAAAAAAGGCTTTTTAGCAATTGATGAGCCGAGTGCGTTGTTACGGTGTTTAGGGCTGAACGAAGATTTGAAAAGAGATGAATCAGTGCGGATTAAGACGAGAAATAAAGCGCCGACACGAATCGGTGTGAGGATGGGAAGACCTGAGAAATCGAGAGAACGAAGGATGAAGCCCGCTCCTCATTCTATCTTTCCTTTGGGTGAATATGGAGGAAAGAACAGGTCGTTGAAGGAAGCATTAAAGGCAAAAGTGATCGAGGTGGAACTTCAAACGTTGGGAGGGATTGATCAACATATAACCAAAAACAGAAACAAGGGCCGAGATGATAAAAGAAGCATTGATTTGTGGGGCTATTACCAGGAAACGATGCAACAATTGGGTGAGGATTATACTAATACCAATAAACTGGATGTGAAATGCGTGAAGGGTCTCATTTCGAAGCAAAAAGTGGCTGAACACCTCGGAAAAGGGATATTACGGGCAAAGCACGATGTAGTCGTGTTTAAGGATGGCACGATACGATATGATCTCACCAATTTACCGCTCACGCATTTCAAACCCAAAGAACTAGGATTGAGTGTAGCGAAGGCGAAGGAATTGGGGTATTTATATGACCTAAACGGCGAGGAGTTGAAGTCCGACACGCAAATAGTGGAGCTCAAGCAGCAAGATGTCATTATATCAGTTGATGCTGCACCGTACATGCTGAAAGTATCGCACTTTGTGGATTCCCTGCTCTCCCAATTTTATGGCTTGCCGCCTTATTACTGCGCATCAAGCAAAGAAGACCTCGTAGGGCAACTCGTGCTTGGATTGGCACCCCATACCTCTGCGGGGATATTGGGCAGGATAATCGGATTCACGAATGCATCGGCGTGTTATGCCCATCCTTTTTTCCATGCAGCGAAGCGTAGAAACTGTCTGTCGCCGAATACAGAAGTTTTGGTTATGAACTCAGGGGGACTAAAAAGCATGGATTTGGAGTCGCTATATCGCGGTGAAAATTCACATGAAGAGGTTGTTGATGATTTCGGCACAACAAGAAAGGAAGTTGAAGGAATTAAGACGTATGCACTGAATACTGAGAATGGGCGATTTGAACTAAAAGAGATTAAATCGGTGATTAAAACACCGGCACCGTTGCATCTGGTAAGAGTAAGGACGAAGTCAGGCAGAGAATTCGCTTCGTCCCCGGAGCACAGAACTGTTGTATGGTCAAATGGTAGAATAAGAAATAAGAAACTTCTGGAGTTGGATGATGAAGACAGGCTATTAGTGCCGGAAAGTCTCGACCTGGAGGAAGAAGATATAGAAGAAATTGACCTTTTGAAGGAGTTTTTGAAATTCGATAACCTTTCCAGAGATGTAATGGTCAGAGGAGTTAGCAAAGTTGTTGAGATGGTAGTGAAAGAACTGGGAGGGATAAAATCCGCTGCTGAGCAAATAGGAATAGGGAGAAAGACTTTTTCAAATTATGTTTATCGTGATAGCATCCCACTACCAACTTTTGCTTCTTTACTTAGACTCTCACGCATCGATTGGCATGCAGTTCCTAAAGATTGCAAACTCGGAGTTAAAAGAGATCACACGGCGATACCGAGAATCATCAAGCTTGATGAGAGCTTCATGCGGCTTATCGGCTATTATCTCGCAGAAGGCTATGCAAGAAGTCTTGAAAAGGGATTTTATCAGATTAGCATGGCATCATATGAAAGGGAGTTGCTGGAGGACATGGAGAAGTGTATTAGAGATGTTTTGGGAATTGTCCCAAGCAGAAAAGAAGGTGTGCTCGCCATATCAAGCCGACTGATATACCTTCTGTTTGTAGAGGTCTTAGGAATTGGTAAAAGTGCAAAAGAGAAGCGAATGCCATCGTTACTACGGAGTTTCCCGCGGCATAAGATAAAGTGGTTGTTGAGCGCCTATTTCTCTGGCAATGGTTCCGTAGAGACAGATAAGCTCAATGTTACCTGCTCCTCGGTGAGCAAGAAATTACTGCAAGACATTGGATTGCAATTGCTTCGATTCGGTATATTCTTCAGGTTGAAAACTGAAAGAAAAGCTGCTGGCGGTGCGGCAAAGAAGTTCTATGAGCAGAGAGGGAAGAAGCCAGTTTTTGATCTTCATTCTATATCTATAAGATCAACGTATGCGATAAAATTCGGTGAAGCGATAGGTTTCTTAGCGAAGCGAAAGAACGAAGCGTTGAAATCAGCCTTTACAAAGGAGCGAACACCACGTGTCACCAAATTTGGCGATGTTATTCTTGACGCAGTAAAAGAGATAGAGCCCGGCAGGTCGGAATTTGTGTTCTTATACGATATAGAAGTTGAAGGGCATCATAATTTTTTGGTCAATAACTTCGTGCTAAGCGCAAATTGCGATGGTGACGAGGACTCACTCATCCTTCTGCTGGATGCTCTGCTCAATTTCTCGTTGTCCTTTCTACCTGAGAAAAGAGGTGGTCGAATGGACGCTCCTCTGGTTCTCATTCCATTCATCAATCCAAAGGAGGTGGACAAGGAGGCACATAACATTTCCATAGCAAGTGAATATCCACTTGAGTTCTACGAAGCGGCTTGTTCGGAGAAGCATCCAAAGGAGGTGGTAATAGGGACTGTATCGAATAAAATAGGAAACATGAAAGATATTTATGGATTTGGTTACACGCATGAGACCACGGATATCGCCGCAGGTCCTCTAAATTCGCTGTATAAGAGACTCGCTACAATGATAGAGAAAATGGAGGCGCAACTTAGATTGGCAAGGATGATACGCGCGGTGGATGAGAAAGAGGTAGCAGAAACCGTCATAAAAAACCATTTCATTCGTGATATAAAAGGGAACCTCCGGACGTTCGGCGCACAGAAAATGCGGTGTAGCAAATGTAATGCCAAATACCGAAGGATACCACTGAGTGGCAGATGCCAGAAGTGCGGCAGTCAGATAGTTCCTACCGTGCATGCCGCAGGTATAAAAAAGTATCTCGATGTCTCGTTGCGTATAGCAAACGAGTATCACGTATCAGATTACACAAGACAACGTCTGGAACTGTTGCAGTGCGATATCGATACGCTCTTCCCAGCAGATGAGAGGCAGAAATCATTGAGTGATTTCATGTAATAAGGGGCCAAGTCCAGTAAGATTTTGGATTAAACCTTTTTCTAAAAGGTTTGACTTATAAACCATCCCATCCTTATTGCAACAATAACACACCAATTGTTGGGATCAGATCCTTCCGTCTAAAAGCTAATAAGATTAAAGTACTATTATAAAATGAGTAGAAGGGTTTCTAAAATGAATGACAAATGTGCGTGTGGGATTCTTCTTCTTGTTCTCTTATCCATCGTATCTGCTTTGATTACGCCTGTTGGAGGAGCAGTTAAAGGCGACGAGAACGTAATTTACGTGATAAAAATAGAAGGTACGATTACTGAAGGCACTGCATTAGATGTAGTAGAAGGACTAAAAGAGGCTGAGGAAATGGGTGCTGAAGCGGTATTGGTCGAGCTCGATACGCCTGGTGGACTCGTTGCTTCGACGCTTAAGATAACCGAAGCGATCCTGAATTTAGACGTGCCGGTTATTACGTATGTAGCACCGAAGGGGGCAATAGCGGCTTCTGCTGGCTCGTTTATCCTTGTATCCGGAACTATAGCCGCAATGGCGCCAGGAACGACGACCGGTGCAGCAATGCCGGTCGAGATCGGTGTGGAGGGGAGAAAACCTGCTGATGAGAAGACCATAAACTTCTTCGCCTGGCATATAGAGAGCATCGCCGCTGCACAGGGTAGAAATGCAACGCAGGCCAAACGCTTTGTCACCGAAAACGATGCGCTCAGTGAAAAGCTGGCATTAGAACGAGGAATAATTGATCTCATCGCCGAGGACAGACCCGAGCTTTTAACCAAAATTGATGGAATGACCGTTAAAGTAGGAACTGAGAATAGGACGTTAGCGACAAAAAACGCTTCTTTATACGAAAAGGAAAAAACGGTGCGTTCTTCGGTGTTAGAAACGCTGAGCAATCCTCAAATAGCAGTTATTCTGCTACTGGTCGGCATATATGGACTGATTTTTGGGTTCATGTCCCCGGGCACATACGTACCTGAGATGATCGGTGCGATATGCCTCATTTTAGCGCTGTATGGGCTGGGACTGTTCGAGGTGAATGTGTTTGGCGTCCTTTTAATAATTGTGGCTGTTTTGTTATTTATTGCAGAGGCGCTTACGCCTACCTTTGGAATACTCACTACCGGCGGTGCCGTTTGCTTGATCATAGGCGCTTTGATACTTCCCAAAGAGCCCTTACTCATTAACCCGGAGTCAGAATGGTTTAAAGGATTCTTATTAACGATAATCGGGGTTGCAGCGGCATCCGCAGTGTTTTTCTTCTTTGCGGTGGGGGCGGTATTGAAAGTGAGAAAAAGAAAAGCAAAAGTGGGTGGTGAAGAACTTATCGGGAAAGTAACAAGGGCTGAGACTGAACTTACCGAGGAGGGCGGGACGATAAAAATAAGTGGTGAGATCTGGAATGCTCGAACCCTAACTGGGGAACGGATAAGCGAAGGGGAGAGAGTGGAAATAATAGACCGGGAAGGATTAACACTGATCGTTAAAAAGAAAGAGTAAAAAATCCCAATGACAAATAACGGGGCTTCGCCCCGTTGACCCCGAAAACCCTGTAAGGGTTTACTACCAAATCCCAAGTAAATCCCAATTATCAAATCCCAACGCCTATCGGCGTAATTTCAAAATTACAATAAATACCAAACAAATCCCAAAAATTTGGTAGTATTGGTATATATTTGGATTTGGCATTTTTAAGGGCTAAATGAACACTATAAAATCGGGTGGAGTTGACAGATGGGCATTCTCTTAGGAGCACCGGTATGGTATGGGAACAGACCATTCAAGAGGACTATAGAAGAGCTTTATAAACTCGGGTTTGACTATTTCGAGTTTTCGTTGGATTATCCGTTGCCCGATTGTATGGATGAAGCGGGGAGGAAAGGGCTTAAAGGGCTGTTGGAGGAGTTTGAATTGAAAATCGGGTTTCATTCTCCACTTGATATACCCATAGCGCATCCGAGGGATGAGTTAGCTGATGCGAGTAGGACGGTTTTGAGGCGGTGCATGGAATTTTCCGCTGAGTTTCTACCTCTATCGCAATACTACAATCTCCATTTGAATCCTCGAGTTTCCACCTATAAGCTTAGGGACGTGAGAGAGGTGATAACAATAAAAGGTCTCAAAAGGTGCAAAGAGCTCACGAGAATGGCGTCGGAGTTCGGCATACTGGTCACGGTGGAGAATGATTTAGTTCCTTTTGAATGGTCCGATCTGATACTCGAGGCTCTTTCTCTACTCTCTCCACATTTGCATCTTACCTTTGATGTGGGGCATGCGATAATGGCGGAAATAATCCATTCAAGAATGAAGAGAGAAGATGGTAATTATCTGGATTACCTTCAGCGGTGGATAGAGAAATGCGGTGCGAAGATACTGGTGGTGCACGTGCACGATTGCTCGTGCACCGGGAATGAGATGCTGGACCATTTATCACTGGGTAGCGGGGAGTTGGATTTCGACGCGGTATTCGAGCTTGTGAGATCGACCAATTGTAAATATCTGGTGATAGAGACTTTCTGGAAGAATAAGGATAAAATGAGAATGGATTATGAAGAGGTGAGAAGAAATGTAGAGTTGTGCAGAAGTTATTTGTAAACCCTTTTGCACGCAAAAGCGTTAACAGAAAAAAGCCTCGCCTAAGCCTTTAAAGGATAGTTTAAGGTAGTGAACCAAAATGACGTAAGTATAGTTTACAGGAGCGGAAAGAATGGCAATAAAATTGGAAGAAATAGATAAAAAGGGAGCAGTTTCAGTGGAAGAGGCAATAGCTCGGAGGAGATCGAGGAGGTCGTTCAAAAGAACCAAGCTCACAAAGAAGCAACTCTCGCAATTAGCATGGTCTGCGGGAAAGGCGCCTTCTGCGGGCGCTACGTATCCCCTAGAGTTGTATGTAGTGATAGGAGCGGACTGCGCGGAGGATATAGATGCCGGCATATATCATACTGAACGTGGATATTCGGAGTTAGAGGTGCATAAGGAGGGCGATTTAAGAACAGAGTTAGCAGATGCCTGTTTAAGCCAGATGTTCATTGCTCACGCCCCGGTATCGTTTGTGATTGCTGCTGAATATGAGAGAACAACGCGAAGATACGGAGACCGTGGCGTACGATACGTGCTTATAGAAGTGGGGCATGTATCACAAAACATATATCTACAGTGCGAGGCGTTGGGTCTGGCTACCGTCGCCATCGGTGCGTTTCATGATGAGGCAGTTGCACGGGTCTTGAGTCTTCCAAGGGAGCATAGGCCTCTCTATGTGATGCCGGTGGGTGTGAGTGTAGAAAAGCCAGGCAGATCAATGAATTCACGCATTGAGACATGAACGCATGTGGGGCCCTGCCCCACGACCCCGCAATCGCGGGCTCTGCCCGCGTTCCCGCGAGCCTGAAAGGCTCAGTAAGAGCTTATGCCCATTCAATCACTTCGCAATTGTTCTTAATGACCTTTTTGGTGGGGTAGATCTCTTCAATAATCTCGTCCGGATCGAACCAAAGATAGATCTCTTTTTTCGCGGATTCCTCGGAGTCCGAGCAATGGATGACATTCTCCATGATACCTTTTTTGTTAATCCTGCCGTATGCTCCGCGGATGGACATCGGGTCTGCTTCGAGCGGATTCGTTGCACCGGCGATCCTTCGCACTTTTGAGATCGCGTCCTCCCCTTTGTACACAAACGCAAGTACGCGTTCATACTCTGGGCCATAGGTTTTACCGGAAAAGTATTCATAAAGGTCATTAAAAAACGGTTCGTCTTTTAAATGCTCGTAATGCTGCTCCGCAAGTTCCCGGGATACCTTGACAACCTTTGCACCAATGATCCTCAGGCGTGCTTCTGAAAGGCGGGTGAGGATGTTCCCGGTCAAGGATTTCACCAGTGCGTCTGGCTTCAAAATAATCAGTGTGTATTGAGGGTTCTTTGTTGCTTCGGTCATTGCTTGTACACCTTTCTGGTTACCTTTTCAAGAGGATTATTCAGTATAAATATAAGATCTAACATATAAATTCACGTGATCGAAGGTGAAAATGCAATCGCAGTGGCGAGGGAAATGGCAGGCGCAACAAGCACCTAATTACTTCCCTTTTCGGTGTAATTTAAGTAAATTCAGATACTGTTCTTTAGACCAGGGTCTTCTATGGGGAAATATTCTTTCGCTTACAAATCTGACATCTTCTACGGTGTAAAATGCATGTGCATTATATCGTTTGATAATCTCAATGATATTGGGAAGATCATGACGGTCTAAAATGACATAAATGATCTTTACTTGCCCTTCAATGCCTTCTGCATCGGTACTCGTAACTCCATAACCTTCAGATTTAAGAACCTCTACTAATTTAGATGCCCTCTTTCTGGTAATAATTCGAATAATCTCTGTCCCTATTAACAACTTATTGTCCAGGTAGATGCCAACAAAAGTTCCAATCGCAAAGCCACCAGCATAAGCAACATAATAAACAATGTTTGTAAAATGTTGAAAAATCTGAGCAATTGCAAGAAGCCAAACCACTATCTCAAAAAAACCGACCACCGGTGCAAGATATTTGAAGCCTTTAGAAATAAAGATAACGCGAATTGTGCCAAGGCTCACATCTAAAACGCGCGCAATAAATATGAACAATGGCAGAAGAACCAGTGTATATATCTCGGAACTGAAGAATGGTAGGTAGCCCATATTCATCCTCGCCTTAAATCAGTTTGTCGCATGATGAAATTATACCTAATTGATGAAGATGTATAAAAAAGCTTTCACGTCAACAACCGCACCAAAAACTTCACATAATCCTTTAAATCCTTGATTCTAACGTTCTCATCAGGTCCGTGCGCGTTGCTCTCGATCGATCTGCCAACACCAAAAGCACAAACTGGTTGCTTTGTCCTTTGAACGGCATAAGCAACATCTAAACCCCCTTGCACACCTATTATTCCTTTAGAAACGCCAAAGGCATCAGATGCTGCAGCCTTTACCCGTCTTACCCATTCGTTATCCGGATCGGTAAACATAGGCGGGTAGCCAGGTTTACAATACAGTTCTAATTCTATTCCATGCTTTGTTTTTATGGCTTCTACTGCATCTTCAAACTCTTGTATCACTTCCTCAACTGCTTCCTCGGATATATAGCGCCGGTCGCCCCGCAGGGTGCAACTCGGTGGTATAAGATTCTCCTTCACACCACCGTTTATCATCGTAACGTTAAAGACCGGCTTTATATGCCTCTGTCCTATTAGTTCCGTGATGTCAGGACTGCAGGGTACTTTCGATTCCCTATGCTCAATCTCCTTCTTCAGCTCTTCTAACTCCCGAACCACGAGCAGTGCCTTTTCGATCGCATTCACACCCAAAAATGGCAGAGAACTATGGCATGACTTGCCATATACCTTTATCTCCCAGTTCATCACACCATTCGTTGCTACAATTATACCCTCGTTATCACCATCCATACAGAGTAAATAATCGCCCTGTAGGAGTCCGTCATCGGCAAAGAAGCACAACCCGGAATAGAGTCCGATCTCTTCATCCGTGGTTAACGCAACCCGAATGTTATAGGTGCTCTCTAATCCCAGCTCATCCATAATGCGTAATGCAGTTACAAGTGATGCGACGCTTCCTTTCGAATCCGCGACACCACGCCCATATACCCTGTCATCGCTAACCACTGGATCAAAGGGAGCGGTACTCCACCCTTCTCCTGCTGGAACCACATCTAAATGCGTGTATATCACGATACTCTCCTCTGCGCCGAAATTCTTGGTGGCGAGGAGGTTCACTCTCTCACCTCGTAACTCCTCTTTCTTTTGCCGCGCTTCATATACCTCTTCCGGCATCGCTATCCTTTCGCATCCAAACCCAAAATCCTCAAATACCAGGATAAGCCAATCAACTATTTTCCCATAATTCTCGCCTGGGGGAACAAATGTAGGTATTCTGACCAATTCCTTGAGACAATCAATAAGATACTTTTGAGTTTCTTCTCTTTCCGCTATTTCTTCCAGATCCTCTTTTATTTCTTCTTCCATCTTTCCCTTTTTGTCGCTCATACTTACAACAATCTTAAATACGCAGACAAAAATAGTAAAGCGGGGGTGAGACGATTAATTAATGCACGAGAAATTTAGCTGCATGGTGGTTGATTGGGACTATGCATACGACCTCTGCAAGGATGTACGTGAGGAGATAACGGCTGCTGGATTTGAGCCGGATGTCATAATTGGAGTGGCGCGAGGAGGCTGGTTTTTAGCTCGAGTGCTGTGTGATTTCTTTCTGCTTAAAGAGTTGCTCAGTTTGAAGATGGAACACTGGGGGATAACAGCTACGATTACTGGTGATGCTCAGATGAAATACGGGCTTGATGAGGAAGCTAAGAGAAGACTGAAAGAGAAGAAAGTACTGATAGCAGATGACGTGACTGATACCGGGGAGAGCATAAATCTTGTAGTTAAGTATGTTAAATCACTGGGAGTAAAGGATGTAAAAACCGCAACCATGCATCATAAAACGTCTTCCTCCTTCATTCCCGATTTCTATGGCGAGCTTATACGAGAATGGAAATGGGTGATCTATCCCTGGAGCATCCATGAAGACGTGATGGAGTTAGCAGGGAAGGTACTTGCTAAAGGTGAGAGGTGGATGAGTCTGGGTGAAATAAGGGCTTCTATGAAGGAAGAGTTTGATTTTTACGTGCCCTATCATCTGCTCAAGGAAGTAGTGGAGAATATGGCATTCCACGGTAAAATAAAAAGTAAAGAAGAAAGGGGGAAGGAGGTGTGGCTGCTGTGCTAAGGCTAAAGATTGACATTTACGATTTATTAATCAAAGCCATGTTATACTCTCGATAGCCTCAGAAAAACCTTTTATCCCTTTCACCTCTCCTCCCGAATAAATTTCTTTTCTCTCCACCGTTACTGACCCATTTTCGTCCATATCAAAACCATATACCCTTATTAGTTCTAAGGACTCATCTCTGGCGGATTTTCTGGCAATCGCTCCAAGAAGTATATCCGAATGTGTGGAGAGGATGAAATTTATATTTTCATAATTCTGGCATGTGTTTACAAACCATTCTCCGAATTTCACTTGCGCAGGCGGGTGCAAATGAGCCTCTGGCTCGTCAATAAAAACAAAAACTTGCTCTCCCTCCTCACAATCGTTCACGGCTTGGTGAAGGATTGGTAACATCACCCATAATTCTTGAACTCCAGATGATGCCTCAAATAGGTGTAGTAATACGTGGCGTAAATCGTCTTCATAAGCTAACTCTGGGAGAGTCCTTCCGCCTAAAAGCTCTTCCTCTATCTTCTCCACTTGCTTGTTTCTTTTGTAATCACGCGATAATAGTGGGATAATATCCGTTACGGTAGCATCTAATCCAAGTAGTAACGCAGCGGGAATTAGAAAGCGTTTCATATCTCCCGTAAAAATTGATTCTAAGTCTTTAATTTTTTCTGGCTCAATTCCAAACCTGTTTTGCATATCTTTTTTAACTATTTCTCCTCTATTTGCTGCAAGCATCCCAGATCCGCCCAATGCAATTGTATGTATCAGAAACATTATCGAAAGCGATCTCGTGGGCACATAATACCCCCTGAGTACGTTACCTTCCAGTTTGATGATTGGGTCTTTTTCCCTAAAGAGTTCTATTAATAAACTTATGCTATCAGCATTAACTTTCGCATATCCGCTGTCTGAATTGCTCCTTAATAATCTTCTCATAGAACCTAATGTCCCTCCAGCCATCACATAAACCGGCACATATTCTTCTTCTTGTGAAGCCATGCAACTATAAATAATCCGTGAGGCGATACTCTTTCATGAATTATTAGGTCCTACAAATACAGTTATCCTTGATAGCTTTATTTTCCCTCTTACTATTGGTCCTATATTTTCTATTTCCGCTTCAACAACCATTTTATAAATTATAAGTTATGTCCATTATTAAATCTATCTCTCTATCACAGATTTAAAACTTAACGAGTCCTTCTCAATATGCTCAGCCCTTAGCCTGGGTATTTTCTCTCGCATTCGCCTGAAAAACGTATAATCCGCGGTGATAAATAATGTTGGATGTTTAGACCATTCAACTGCCGCTACCTTTGCAAATTTTGCATCATCATCTCCGAAATATCTTCTAAATCTCTCAGGAATGCCTCTGTTATCCCATAACTTTCTTATCTCAGAACTATTCAATTTAGATTCAACGTAACTGCTTGTATATAGCCTTAATGTCGCTATTTGTCCATGATGAACGGTTAACCTTGCCAGTCTCTCCAATTTTTTCTTAAAGTTCAATAATCTCATCCGGGCTCATACCAAACTTTCTACATATCACATTTATCATGTCTTGGCTAATACTCATGGCTACCCTTCTGCCAATTTCCCTACCAATTGCGCTAAGTAATTCCTCTGTTATCTTGTACAATCTCTCTTCACGTATTTCTTCCTCCCTGTTTTCTCTATAACAAAGCCCCATTATAATGCCAGCATCGAATATGACAGCAATTTCACCCCTTTTCTCCGCTCCAAACTCCTTCACTTACAAATCACCCGCTGCCTCTAATCGAAAGAATTATACTGTCTCTATCCCAAAGGACTCCAGTAACACCTCGGGATTTATCGCCCCACTGGTAAATGTTTTACCACTGTTCAAATCGTTCAATGTGATCTCCGCAGGAGCGAACATGGCAGCATCTACTTTGAAGAAGTCGAATCCAGTGTTTTTAAAGGTGACATAGAATGGCTGTCCATAATCACGTGAGTTCCGTGAGGGCACTTTCTGTACGTAGCCTTTCAATTCCTCTACCTTCTCGTACTCCACCGCATAATACACGCGACCACAGTATATAATGCAATCATTGGTCGAACCCATACATTTCACATCATCACCAACGAGAGGTGAGATCGGTACGATCCCATGAGCATGTTTTATGCTGTTTATGTCAAACCCCAGAGTTTCGAGCTTGTGAATCCCTGTTTCTACCACTCTCGCGGATATTTGCACCGTGCCCGCAACGGAGGCCGTGGGCACCACCACGATATAGAGGTCCTCGGGTTCCACCCTGCATGCCTTCGCGATCTCCGCTGTCACTTCCTCGTCAGGTATCGTGCTGCTTTCTAAGACCAATACCGCCTCATCTGCATCGTCTGTATACATTATCTTCTCATAGAGCTCGCGGGGATTGAGCGAAAGCGCCCTCGCCGGTCCCGACCCCATGCCGAAGAATTTCTTCACCTTTATCCGCCATCCCGCAAATTGCGATGCCATGCAGGCGATTATAGGATGGTCTGTGGTAACTTCTATTGCCGGTACGGTAAGTTTACCAAGGTTAAAACTGCTGAATTTAAGATCCGCAAGGTCAGCCATACATATTCTCGCGACGTATAACCCCGCTTCAAATCCCCCCTCTTCTTCCACACCCGCATCTATTATCGTTGTCCCGTTATCCAGCTCCTCGATACCCACATTCAACTCATCTGCATTGTCCATCATCTCTTCAAATACGTCCAATCCATACTCATTCACGCTTATCATCATTCTAACCACCCTTTCTAAAGCAAAGCCATTCACCTATTTATAAGAATAGGATTTTTTTTGAGTTATGAATGAGTATAAAACTGTCCTGTTTGAGCCCAGATTACGAGTTAAAATGCTGGAAGAATTAGTTTACCCCTCTATTTTTCGGTCATCATGGCAAGAAGAAGAAAAAATTCGGGCTCTGTTTCGGCATAAACTCAGGGTGGCTGAAAGTATAAAAGGAATAGGGGATGCAGAAGAGCGGGAAGAGCTATGCAATGCCCTGAACGCACTTTACTCCTATTACCTAGCCCTTATCGGGTGCTCCTCGTCTGAAGTAGAAAAAGGGGAAAGCGCGGTTAAGGAAGAATTTAAACGGATAGAAATAGAGGTTAAGGCCTATATACCCGCTCAGAGTGAATCCGCAGAAGAAGTGACAGCTTCCGTGAGATGGATAAAAGCTCGTTTAGGAATGGTATGGGCTCAACTCGTGAAGAACGCATCTATGCATCACCCCTTCACCGAGGACGAATTGGATAAATTCAAGAAGGATTTAAATCGTATAGAACTGAAATTGTCTGAGCAACCCAATTCTCAGGCTAAAGTAGATATAGGTGAGGAGATAAAAAGACTGAGAGAACTCCTGTTATCTGAGTAGTATTACCTTCTTTCTTCTCCTCTCCCGCTCCCATTCCTCCATCTTTTCGTTAAGAACATCCTGGTCTACAAAAGCGAAATCTTCTTTTAAGAGCAAAGGTATTTCATCAGTGGAAAAAGTGGGTATACCCAATTCAAAAAACCTTGCAGCCGCGAAATGCGATAACTCTTTACCATATATTACGGCAACGACACCTTTTCTCGCTAATAGTTCCACGGTGCTTGCTCCCCCGCCGCTGCCATCCTCAAGGAATACAATGTCACCTTTTTCAAGACCATATCTCCTATCAATATTCACTATTGCATCCTGACTGAAAGATGGTATCATTTTTATCCTTCTTCCACCTTTTACCTCTTTTCTCCCTTTTAGTCCTTCTATGATCTCCACTAGCTCAGCATTCTCCTTCTCTCTCGCTCTTACTTCCTCTTTCAGTCTTTCTATCTCCGTGTCCCTCTTTCTAATCTCATCTGCTTTTTTTATCTCCTTCATGCTCTCTGTCCGCATAGAATCGAGTTTGCGCTTCAAACTTCTTATTTCACCTTCTTTTTCCTGTACATCAGCCTTTAAAACGGTATTAAGCTCCTCCAGCAGCTCTATTCTCTCCTCTTTCTCTTTCATAATCCCGCGTAATCTGAGAATATCTCTGCTTTCACTCTCTTCACCCCCTCTCTTCTCGTCCTGCCCCTTCTCTTCCGTCCTCTTCCTCTTCTCCTCTTGAGCACTGATTAATCCGTTTATAGCAGCACTTATGGACATGCCTTTAACCACCAATGCTTTTACCTCTTCTACATTCACTCCGGGCGGTGTCTTCTTCTGTACCTGCGAGAATTTCTTCTTATATCGCTTGAATGCGCTGATACAGGCGGCTAATGCATCCCGCTCATGTACATTTTTATATTCGTAGCCTTCGCCTTTCGTCAGCGCGATCTTCTCTTCCGTTGATAATGATCCGTCTAGTTCGTGAACAAAGGAAGAGAACAAAATGCCTACCTTTTTTACCATTGAGGGGGTGGGAGTTACGTCAGAAGCGACTATCAAGGGTTTTCCACGCGATATGATCCGTGTTATCGTATCGGCGATCGAATAATTTTTTGAGCTGAAGACTTCTACAGGTTTTCCGTTAAGGTCGATTATGGCCACCCCTATCGTCGTGCCAGGATCAATGCCAACGATGGTGTATTTTCGCTTTGCGTGTGAATCTGCCATCTATTTATTTTTTATCCCCGTAGGCATATAAAATATACCGCTCAAGAGAAGTAGTGTAAAAGGCGAGGAATAAATAAGAATGAAGGTGGGAATAGTAGCAGATACCCATGATAATCTCGATGCGATCCGCAGAGCGGTGGAAATTTTTAACGACGAAGGCATCGAACTACTAATTCACGCCGGTGATTTTGTCGCACCATTTACCGAGCAGTCATTTAGAATGCTAAACGCTCCACTGGTAGGGATATTTGGCAATAATGACGGCGATAAGCTGCTTTTAAAGGAGAAGTACAGAGAGAAGGGGGTGGGAGAACTCTATGAAGATCCTCATGAATTTGAACTCGTCACCAAGAGAATAATTGTGACCCACAGACCAAAGATAGTAAAAGCATTGGGTGCCTCAGGTGTGTATGATGTGATAATATATGGACATACGCATAAAGCGGTAATCAAGCATGAGAGCACTAATAGCCGAGATCAAGGCGAGAGAACGTGGATAATAAATCCCGGGGAGTGCTGTGGATACATCACGAGGAGAAAAACGGTAGCACTGCTCGATTTAGAAAAGGAAGAGGCGAGAATCGTGGAATTATAAAAACCACGAGATTTCACGAGATTAACACACCCCTTAAGCAAGCAAAGAGTTTTTTAATAAACCCTTTAGAAAAGGCGTTTACGGGAAAACCCTGTTTCTTTGATCAAACTTTCTGTGTGAAAGAAAGTTTGTGCGTGAAAAAATAGCAAATTATTTATACTGGGAATTTAAAGTCATGTAAAGAAGGAAGAGGTAAACAATAGTGGATAAGGAGGTATACTCAAATGGGAACATTATATGAAGAAATAGTTGCCTATGGAGGAGAAGTTTTCGGCGAAGAACATATGGAAACGCTCCTACAATGCGTGCAATGCGGTAAGTGCACTGGAGGCTGTCCCTCAGGAAGGAACACAGCGTTGAGGACGAGAAAGTTATTTCGGATGGCTCAGGAAGATATGCGCGAGGAGATTTTTAACGCTCCTGAACTGTGGTTCTGCACAACATGTTTCACCTGTTATGAGCGATGTCCAAAGGGGGTGAAAACAACAGATGTAATCAGGATAATAAGGAACCTTGCTGCGAAGGAGGGACATATGTCTGTACCACACCGGATGATTGGTGTTTATGTCCTGAAAACTGGTCATGCCGTGCCGATAGGTCCTGACCAGATGAAGATACGGGAATCGCTCGGTCTCGATTCACAACCACCGACCACGCAGAAGTACAAAGAACAACTCGAACAGGTGCAAGATATATTCAGAACAACGCAGTTTGATGCGATGATTGACTTTGATTGGGATAAGATGGATTTAAGAGGGAAGGAAGGAGGGGAGAAGAAATGAGTGAAGAGACGAAGGAATATGCTTATTTCCTCGGCTGTATCACACCAAACCGGTATCCTGGGATAGAGGCAACGACGAAGAAGATATTTAAGGGGTTTGGGATAGAGACGAAGGAGATGGTGGGTGCTTCCTGCTGTCCAGCACCCGGTGTCTTTGGCTCTTTCGATATGTACACCTGGCTGCCGGTTGCGGCGCGGAATCTCGCCATCGCCGAGGAGATGGGGCTTGAGATATATGTGACGTGTAATGGTTGCTACGGGTCACTTCAGGAAGCGGACCATTTACTGAAAGAGCATCCAAAAGTCAAAGAAAGAGTCAATGAGGTATTAAGTAAATTTGGTAGAGAATATAAAGGGACGACCAAGGTAAACCATTCAATTGTGATTCTCCACGATGTTATCGGTTTAGATAGGTTAAAGGAGAGAATAACGAAACCGCTGAAGGATATAAATGTAGCGGTGCATTACGGCTGCCACTTCCTCAAACCACGAGAGGTAAGAGGACATGGATCTTCTGAGACCCCTTATATCTTAGAGGACCTTGTGAAAGTAACGGGTGCGAAAGAGGTAGATTACAAGGATAAATTGATGTGCTGCGGAGCTGGCGGCGGAAACCGAACCGCTGATACACCGCAATCTCTAGAATGGATGCGTCAGAAGATAGTGAATGCGATAGAAGCTGGGGCTGATTGCATGGTTCACCCCTGTGCATTCTGCCATTTGCAACTTGACCGGGGGCAAGCGGAATTGGAAAAGGGCTATGGCGTATTCTTCAATTTCCCAATTCTCTTCGCCACGCAACTTATCGGTCTCGCAATGGGGCTCAGTATAAAAGAGATGGGGTTAGACATACAAACTACTACGATGCCTGAGAAGCTAGCGAAATAAAAAAGGGAAAAAATAATTTTTCTCTTTTTTCTTTTGTTTGATTTGAAATAACAATTACCAGAGTTTTGTTGGTCTCGCTAATATCGCGCGTAGTTGTCCCTTCTTCTGCCTCACTGCACGCAAATCCTTCTCCTTCTCGGTAATTTTATTGATGATTTCCAGTTTTTTCGCCTCATCGGTTGCAGTTTTATATTCGTTCGCTAAATCACCTATCTCCTTTACCAGTGCCGCAATTTCAGCATCCTTTCCTTTTATTACTTCATCCGGTACAGCTCCCATCCTTATCACCTCTAGTTTAATGATAAGGGGTATAGGATAGGGATATTTATATCTTTCTATATTTATCTCAGTTTTATCCCTACACCCTATCCCTTTAATACAATTTCGATGTGAACATCCTTGGGAATGGGTATGCGCATAAGTTGTCGCAGAGCTCTTTCATCTGCTTCCAAGTCTATCAACCGCTTGTGTATACGCATTTCCCAATGGTCCCACGTTGCAGTCCCTTCACCATCAGGACTCTTCCTGCAGGGTACAACAAGCTTCTTTGTAGGAAGAGGTATTGGTCCCGACATTCTGATTCCTGTGGTCTCAACTATCTTCTTCACCTGTTGGCAGATATCATCCAATTTCTCATGGTCCATGCTCGAGAGCTTTATCCGTGCTTTTTGATTCATTCCTGTCCCTCTTCCCTTTTGCTTACGTTGATTGGGTTGCTTTGCTTTAATTTACTTCTCCTTTATGTCAATCACCATGCCCGCGGCGACCGTTTGTCCCATATCTCGGACTGCGAACCTGCCGAGATGAGGTATCTCCTTCACACGCTCGATAACCAAGGGTCTTGTTGGTTTTACCTTTACGATAGCGGCATCGCCGGTTTTTATGAAGTCAGGGTTCTCTTCTACCGTTGCACCAGTCCTTGGGTCCAATTTCTTAGAAATCTCTGTTATCGTGCATGCAACTTGGGCGGTGTGGCAATGGAAAACGGGCGTGTACCCCACAGTAATTGCGGTCGGATGCTGGAGCACAATGAGCTGTGCGGTAAACTCGTCTGCAACCGTTGGTGGGTTATCAACATGTCCACAAACATCTCCTCTCCGTATATCAGTTCTACCGATTCCACGAATATTCCAGCCGATGTTATCGCCGGGAATTGCTTCTGGAATCTCTTCATGGTGCATCTCTATTGATTTTACCTCTCCTTTCTTACCCGGAGGGTTAAAAATTACCGTATCGCCTTTCTTGAGCTTTCCTGTCTCCACCCTTCCTACAGGAACCGTTCCAGCGCCAGTTATTGAATACACATCCTGCACCGGGATACGAAGCGGAAGCTCAATGGGCTTCTCCGGTACTTTCATGAGGTCCAGCGCCGCTAAAAAGGTAGGGCCATCAAACCATTTCATCTTCTCGCTTGGCTTCGTTATATTCTCGCCCGCAAATGCAGAAACAGGAACAAAGACGAGATTCTCTTCCTTGTATCCTACGACCTTCAGGAGGTCTAACAGCTCCTTCTTCAACTCCTCGTATCTCTTCTGATCGTACTTCACCCGGTCCATCTTGTTTACAGCGACAACGAGCTGAGCCACTCCTAAGGTTCTTGCCAAGAATACATGCTCCTTTGTCTGTGCCATTATCCCATCCTTGGCATCCACGACTAATACCGCTGCATCCGCCTGTGATGTCCCTGTGATCATGTTCTTTACGAAATCCCTGTGGCCGGGGCAATCCACGAACGTGTAATAATACTTATCAGTATCAAATCTCTGATGAGCAACATCTATGGTAATGCCCCTTTCCCTTTCATCCTTCAAACTATCCATCACCCAAGCGAACTCGAAAGACCCTTTTCCTATCGCCTCTGCCTTTTTCCTGTACTCATCTATCACATGTGGGTCTATCACCCCGGCTTCCATCAGCAGCCTTCCCAGCAGTGTCGACTTACCATGGTCTATATGCCCTATCATAGCCATATTCATGTGTTCTTTCTCAGCCATTTTTCATATTCCTCCTATTCATTCGCTCTTCTACCCTATACAACTTATGAGGCTATATTATTTACTGCCATATATCCTATTTATTTTTTATCTTATTTATTTTATGATACGTGGTATTCACCTCGCTTATGGCATCTTCATTTTTAAGTTGAGTGCAAATGAAGCTAAAACCCGAATGCATCCCTTGTTTGATAGAAAGAGCGAAATATGAGTGTGATATTGTATTTAATGAGGATAGGGAAAAACTACGTGCACTGAAGGAAGTTACTGCGTTCCTTTCTGAACATCTCGATCCCAGTGAACTGAAACCACCGCCATTCTTCGGTACTGAAAGGGAGAGGATACTAAAAAGGCGAAGTGGTGTGAAGGATCCTCACGGGGAGGTAAAAAGGCGGAGCAACGAGGTAGCGAAGAAGTTGCTTTCCGAGGCATCTCAATTTTATGATGCAGCGAGTGATAAAATAGAAGCCTTGATACGGATAGCGGCAGTTGCGAACTCAATGGAATATGGGATAAAGGGATATTCATACAGCGAGGCTGATTTTAAGCATGAATTTGTACATACGTTAAATGAGAACCTTAAGTGGGATAGAAATTCGATACGGTCAGCGATAAAGAATCGAGAGAAGATATTATATTTGACGGACAACGCAGGCGAGATATTTTTTGATACGTTTGTGATAAGAGAGCTGATAAAAATGGGCAAAAAGGTGGTCGTCTCGCCAAAGAGCGCTCCTGTTATCAACGACGCTACGATAGAGGACTTGAAGGAAGCGGGTATTTCCTATTTAGAGGAGCGGTGTAAGATAATTCCAAGCGGTGCATACATAGGGATCTCATTAGGAGAAGTGGAGGAGGAGTTCTTGGATATTTTCAGCGATGAGAGCTATTTGGTGATAGCAAAGGGGATGGGGAACTACGAGACGATATCGGAGTTTGAAGCACGGGATGAGTTCGGCCTGAAAGGCAGGTTGATCTATATTTTGAGAGCAAAATGCGAGCCAGTGGCGAGGAGCATGGGAGTAAGGAGAGGAGAACTTGTTGCTAAATTCGTTACGTGAAGCTGAAAGATGAATCTCTTTTCAATGTAAAAAACCACGAGATTTCACAAGATTAACAGAAGAATGAAATTAATAATGGATAAAGTAATCAATAAAGCACTGAAATCTGGTTACTATTATTATTCTCTCGTGAAATAAACCCTTTCTGGGTTTTCGGGGACGTGGGCAGAGCCCACGATGTGTAATCTTGTGGTTAGCTAAACATCCATCCATGAAAAACTCCTCTGGGATTCCACCTAAGCGGAGTATGGCATCGTACACTGCATGCGTAGAGCCTTTATTTCCTATTTCCTTATGCTTTCATGCCTCCTACGGGCACTTTCATCATCTTTGCCCATTTATTACTTTCGCGTTCAAGCTTTTTAAGCTTTCTGGTCTTAAACGCATCGCTGCTAAATCTATACGCCTCACCTCGGTTAAGCATATGATACATTGCCACTGCTATTTCCCTCGCTATTGCCACAATTGCCTTTCCATCTCCACGTCGTTCCCTGATTCTTTCATACTCG